>CAZHUI010000007.1:0-74650 GCA_964535605.1 uncultured Caulobacterales bacterium | reverse complement strand
GGTGAATCACGGTTCGTCGTCACCGCAAACAATTTTGATTCGGATCATCCGCCCGGCGCTCTAGTATTTCTGTAACAGCTCAGAAAAACGCGATATAAAAAAGCCCCGCACGCGGCGGGGCCTTCTTTGCAAGAATTTGCAGCGCGCCTCAGCGGTTCTTCTCGACCTGCGCGAACTCGAGTTCGACAGGGGTCGCGCGACCGAAGATCGACACCGCGACTTTGACGCGTTGCTGGTCCTCGTCGACATCCTCGACAACGCCCGAAAACGACGCGAACGGCCCATCGGTGACGCGGACATTCTCGCCGATCTCGAATGTGATGGTCGAGCGCGGCCGCTCGATCGAATCGGTGACGACGCCTCTGATGCGGTCGACCTCGCGCTGGCTGACCGGCATCGGCTTGTTGCCGGAGCCGAGAAAGCCCGTGACCTTCGGCGTCTCCTTGATGAGGTGATAGGTCTGATCGTTGAGGACCATCTTCACGAGCACATAGCCCGGTAGATATCGCCGCTCGGTGTTGATCTTCCGGCCGCGGCGGATCTCGGTCACTTCCTCTGTCGGCACGAACACTTCGTCAAAAAGATCGGCCATGCCCTTTTCGGACGCCGACTGCTTGATCGCGTCAGCGACCTTGTTTTCGAAGTTCGAGTAAGCGTGAACGATATACCACTTGTGTTCCATGGTCTTGTTCCGTGTCCTGATGAAATCTCTTAAGCGCCCGATCCGCCGCAAGAAAGCTGAAGCCCCGTGCAGACCGCAAACCGCAATCCCTGATCGACGATGAGGAAGAAGATCGCCATCACGATCACCATGATGAAGACCATCACGGTCGAGACTTGCGTTTCCTTCCACGACGTCCAGGTGACTTTTTCGCCTTCGGCGCGCACCTGAGTCAGAAACTCCATCGGGCTGACGCGCTTTTTCTTTTTCACTTCCTCGGCCGCGCCTTCGATCGTTTCGGGCCTTTTGGGAGCCTTGCCGCCGGGTTTGTTCTTGTCCGCCATGACTTCGCGCCGTCCTCTTCGGGAGGCAGGGGTTCTCGTGCGCCGATCCCGGCGCGCCCTGACTTCACCATGTTATGGAGAGAGGCGCTTAGGTAGACTTTTTCGGCCGGGGGTCAAGGCCGCCAGCGTCCGAAAAGCGCCGAACCGCTTGATCGCCCGCGCTTTTGGTCCTAATTCGGGGTCGCCACAGGGGTATAGCTCAGCTGGTAGAGCGACGGTCTCCAAAACCGTAGGCCGTGGGTTCGAGTCCCCCTGCCCCTGCCATTCTCAAAAATCTCATCAGGTAAGCGTTCCGAGAGTGTGACCGGCGTTACCTGCGGCTCGCGGGCGGCGTATACCATCGACCGGCATGCCTGCGCCTCGATCGTCAACGGAGACCAACAGCCACGACTGCCTCCTGGCGGCGTCTGCGCCCTTTAGCGCCCTGCCCGCGGACGTCCTTGGAACGCTGTCCCGGTCGCCGCGGGTCACGCTCGGCGCCGGCGAAATGCTCTTTTCCGCCGGTGACGACGCGGGGGCGGCCTATGTCGTTCTGACTGGCGAGATCGCCCTTGAAATCGACGGCGCGGACGGAAAGAGCATTTGTGTTTCGTCGCTCGGACCCGGCGGAGTCTTTGGCGAACTGGCGATTCTTGACGGGGAGAAACGATCGGTAGGCGCGCGCGCTACGGCTCGCACGACATTGCTGAGCGTCAAGGCGGCGACATTTCTGGCGCTGGTCCGCGCGCATCCCGATTTCGCAATGGCGATCATCCGCGATCTCGCCGGCAAGGTCCGGCGCACCAACGGGCAAGTGTCGGGCTTGTCATTTCTGACCTTGCGGGGCCGGGTCGCCGGGCTGATTTCCTCCTTGGTCGACGCTCATCCGGATACGGCGCCGTCGCTCTCGATGACGCAAGGCGAGCTCGCCGCGCGCCTTGGCGCATCCCGCGAGAAAGTTAACGGCCACCTCCAGGCTTTGCAGGCGGCGGGCGCGATCCGGCTCGCGCGCGGGCGCATCGACATCCGCGACCGGCGCGCGCTCAGCCGCTTTGTCGACGCCGCCGGGACCTAGGAAGCCAGCGCCACCGCGCTCCTAAAATTTGATCGGCGCGCCCGCGGCATTTTTCCGTCGCATTAACCAGAATTCGATAATCCGGACGTCGCGGGGAGCTGGAAATTCGGGGACTGCACACCCATGAACGACAAAAAACTTGGGGTCAAAGACCTAGAGTTGAAAGCCTCCCGGACGGGCGCGCGGCTAATGGCGACCGCCCTCGCCGCCGGTGTCGGCGTCGTCGCCGTGATCTTCGGCGCGTTCGCTTACGACTATGACGCCCGTGCGCGCGCGCTACGCGCCCGCGAAGTCGCCGATCACATGCTCGCCGTCGGACGCACGACCGCATGGGGGCTCGACGCCTGGCTCAGCGAGCGCCTGAATCTTGTTGCGGGGCTGGCAAGCGATCTCGCCGTCGTTTCCGCCGACGATAACCCGGTCGGAAACCTGCGCGCACACGCCTATCAGGACCGTTTCATCTGGACTTATTTTGGCGAAACGAACGGCCGCTATCATATCTGGCCGTTGGACGATGCGCTGCCCGCAGACTACGATCCGCGCACACGGCCTTGGTATCTCGAAGCGCTGTCGAAAGGCGGTCCGGCGCTCACGGAGCCTTATCTCGATATCTCGACGAATGTGGAGACGATCACCGCCTCTGCCCCTCTCTATCGCGACGGCTCTTTGGGCGGCGTTGTCGGCGCCGACTTCTCGACCGAAGAACTCAGTGCAGTCCTACGGGAAACAAAGCTCGGCGGTCTTGGATATGTCTTTCTGACATCAAGCGACGGCCGCGTCCTCTCGCATCCAGAGGCGGGACAAGTCGGGAAGCCGGTCGCTGATTTATTCGACGGAAATGCGCCGCGACTTGAAGAAACGGTGCAAACGGCAAGCGTCAGCGGTTCTGACAAATTCGTCGCTTTTGTTCGCGCGAGCGAATATCCCGGAGTCGACTGGCGTCTCGCTGTCGTCGTCGATCAAGAAGCGGCGTTCACCGGACTGGCCGAATTCCGGCGCTCAGCCGCGCTCGCGACGCTCGCCGCCATGGCGCTGATCGTCGTTATTCTTGGTTTCGTCATTCATCGCATTCTAGTGCGCCCCTTGATGCGGGCGCGCATGGAGGCGGACGCGGCAAATGCCGCAAAATCCGAGTTCCTCGCTTCCATGAGCCACGAAATCCGGACGCCCATGAACGGGGTGCTCGGCATGGCGGAGGTGTTGCTCAACACCAATCTTGACCAACGCCAGCGTGAACTCACCTCGATCATCGTTTCATCAGGGTCCGCCCTGATGACGGTGATTAACGACATTCTTGATTTCTCGAAAATGGAAGCGGGCAAGCTCTCGTTAAATCCACGCCCCTTCAATTTGCGCCAGATGGTTTATGAGGTCGCCACGCTTATGCAGGCGCGCGCGCTTGAAAAGGATCTCGAACTGATTGTCCGCTATGCGCCGAACCTGCCCGAAGGCGTCGTCGCGGATGAGGCGCGATTGCGCCAGGTTCTGGGTAATCTGATCGGCAACGCCGTGAAGTTCACCGAGAACGGTTACATCATGATCAACATCGCGGGCGAGCGAGACGGCGAGACGGCGGCCCTCACCTTTAGCGTCGTCGATACCGGCATAGGAATCCCCAGCAGCGAGATTCCGCGCATGTTTGAGAAATTCGAGCAGGCCGACGGATCCAATACCCGGCGTTTTGGCGGCACCGGTCTTGGACTCGCGATCTGCAAGAACCTTGTCAGCGTCATGAACGGCGATATCGGCGCGGAGAGTGAAGTCGGCAAAGGCTCGCGCTTCTGGTTCAAGGTGTCGTTGCCGGTCGACGACCGCATCAAGTCGATGCCCCGCCTCACCAGCGCGACCTTCGAAGGCGTGCGAATGTTGGCGGTCGATGACAACGCGGTCAATCGGCGCGTGATTGAGGAGCTCGCCGAAGGATGGGGGCTGCGCGCAACGGTCGTCAGCGACGGCAAGGCGGCGTTCGAAGCGCTCCATGCGTCGGTAAAGGAGAGCGACCGTTATCATGTTCTCCTGATGGATTTTCAGATGCCGGACGAAGACGGCGCAACTCTGACAGCGCGCATTCAGGCGGACTCGCGTTTCGAGTCGATCCCGGTCGTATTGCTGTCTTCCGTCGACAGCGCGCAAAGCGACAAATCGCTTGCAGGCGCTCGTTTTGTCACGTCGATCTCAAAGCCGGTCCGTCCATCGCAGCTCATGGACATCCTGGCGCGGCTTCTGACCGAAGACGCCTCGCGATCGGTTGCGCAAATCGCCGAAGCGATGAAAACGATCGAAGCCGCCGCGGAGCCGGCTGAAAGTGACGGACGGCCGAAAATTCTCATTGCAGAAGACAATGTCGTCAATCAGCTCGTCGTCACGAACCTGATTTCGAGCAAGGACTATGAAGTTATCCTGGCCGAGAACGGGCGCAAAGCTGTCGAGCTCTTTATACGGCACCGGCCGGCGGCGATCCTGATGGACCTCTCCATGCCGGATATCGACGGCTACGAAGCGACGCGGCAGATTCGCAAGATCGAAGCCGACCGCGGCTTCCAGCGCACGCCCATCATCGCTGCGACTGCGCATGTTCTGGAAGAGGATCGCGATCGATGCCGGCTCGCCGGGATGAACGACTTCATCCCCAAACCCATCCGCAAGCCGCAACTTGACCAGACGCTCCAGAAATGGGTCGAGGACGCCATTGCCTGGGGCGATGCGGCAAGCGCCTAGCTCTGACGGGCCGTGGTGCGCGCTTCAATCGATGCAAAGCGGGTCAGCTCCACGCCATTGAGGACGCCGTTGCGGTCCAGGTCCGCTGCGGTCATCGCCTCAAGGCGTGCGGCGACAAACTCATCGCCTGTCATGCGCTCGTCACCCCCGGCGAACAGAGCATAATCGCGGGTCGCGGCCGCTTCGATACGGGCGCGCTCCTCCATCGACCACGGCGTGGAGCGTGGAAGCGGCGCAATGCGAACGCCGCCGGCATAGTCGACGGCGACGAAGCCGTTGAGGCGGGCCAGTTCCGCAGTCACTATCGCATGCGTCACATACTCATCCGGCGACAGCTCGCCGTCATTGTCGAGATCCGCGCGATCGAACACCGTCTTCGCGGTGTTCGCGACCGTCGCCGCTTCAAGGTGCACAGCGCGCGCGCCATAGGCTGAGGGCGGGTCTATAGAGGCCGCGTGAACGAGCCCGGCGCCGACTACGATTGCGGCCGCAAACCCCGGCAAGACCACCATTGGAAATCTCGATTTCGCCATGACGCACGCTCCCTTCGCAACAGCGCCGTTATCGCCGCCGAGATGGGCCCGATCGCGAGCGAAAGAAGGAATCTTCAGGGCGAATTCGGCGGGAAGGCGCCAACGCCCGCTCTCCGATGAGAGATTGCGGCAAACTGGCCTTATTCGGCTGGCGCAAGGCCCTTTTCAGCCTCCAGCCGCGCGAGGCGTTCTTTCAGCTTCGCAGAGGTCAGCCGCGAGCCGTCCGGCGACCAGCCCGGCGGCCCGAACAAATATCCGGCGACCTCTTTCAAGGACCGCGCCGACAGGAGATCCTTGCCGAGATTGATCCACTCGTTGAAGGCGATCACCAGCGGATTGAATGTCCCCAAATTCTTGATGATGCCGTATCGCGGCTTCTCAGCCCGGTCCTCAGGGATAAAACTTCCGAAAATACGATCCCAGATCATCAGGGTGCCCGCGTAATTGGCGTCGAGGTAGCGCGGGTTTGTCGCGTGATGGACGCGGTGATGGCTTGGCGTGTTTAGCGCCCATTCGAACCAGCGCGGCAGTTTGTCGATGAATTCGGTGTGAATCCAGAATTGATAAATGAGATTGAAGCCCCAAACAAAAACGATCATCGCCGGGTGAAATCCCAGAAACACGAGGGGCGTCGTGAAGATAGCGCCGTTGACGAGACTTCCGGTCCACGTCTGGCGCAGCGCCGTCGTCAGATTGTAATGCTGCGAAGAGTGATGGACGACATGCGTCGCCCAGAAAAACCGCCGCTCATGCGCGATGCGATGAACCCAGTAGTATCGCAGATCGTCGAGCACAAAACACAGCAGCAAGGCCCACCATGCGTTGGGGATGTCGAAAATCCGGTATTGGTAGGCCCACGTCCATAAGGCCGCGAGCGCGAGCTTGGCGCCGAACAGGGGCGCGATCTGACTGCCGAGGCCCATGATCAGGCTTGCCGCTGAGTCGCGCGTCTCAATCCGGCCGCGTCCGGTGATCTTCCACGCGGCAAACTCGGCGAGAACGGCGAGAATGAACAGCGGCGTCGCGAGCGTGACTACGTCTGGAAAGGTCATGGGCGGAACATTAGCCTCCGCGGGTCAGGCGGGAAAGCCAATGCTGCGACGTTGCCGCGTCTGGAGCCAGCAACAGCACTGTTGGGCGGGACGCCTCGCCCAACCGGAACCTCAAGACCGCCTCTGCCTGTTCCGCGCGAACCGCGCTTCTGACCAGACGTCTCGTCGCGTAGCTGTCGCCGACCACGAAAACCAGCGCGACTTCCTCGCCGTCGGCGGAAACGGCGGCCGCCGACTTTCCATCCGCGCCGACAAACCATGCCGCCGCGCGAAAGTCAGGCTCGTCAAAAGCGAGCTTTTCCGCGGCTGCGGCCTCGGTCACCCGCACATCGCGCCATGCGCCGAGCATCCATGACACAGCCACAAGCAGACCAACGCCTGCGAGCGATAGTGCAAGTTCCAGAAGGAGGCTGCTCGGCAACGGAGCCCGCCAGCTTTCTCAGCCCGGAATTTCCGACGCCGCGAAGAAGAACGCGATTTCGTCGCGCGCTGTTTCCGGGGCGTCCGATCCGTGGACGGAATTCTCTCCAATCGACTCGGCGAAGTCCGCGCGAACCGTGCCGGGCGCCGCTTTTTTCGGGTCGGTCGCGCCCATGATCTCCCGATTGCGCGCGACAGCGTTCTCGCCTTCGAGCACTTGAACGACCACCGGCCCCGAAATCATGAAATCGACAAGCTCGCCGAAGAACGGGCGGTCCTTGTGAACGGCGTAGAACCCTTCCGCCTGGGCGCGTGTCATCCAGATTCGCTTCGAGGCGATGACCCGAAGTCCGCCCTCCTCAATTTTCGAGATGATCTTGCCCGTCAGATTGCGGCGGGTGGCGTCGGGCTTGATGATCGAAAAAGTGCGCTCGCGCGCCATGGGTCGCTCCATTAACGGTCTGTTTGGCTGGTTTGGCGCGTTCCCTATCAACAGCCTGCGCCCCCGGCAAGCGGGGAAGGCGCATAGCCTAAGACGGATTGCCAAGCCGGCCCGCGCCCGGATATGGCCCCGGCCCCATGCTTCATATCAACGACCTCACCTTTCGGATTGAAGGCCGCCCGCTGTTCGAGCACGCGACAGCGGCGATCGCCGAAGGCTGGAAAGTCGGCTTTATCGGCCGGAACGGCGCGGGCAAATCGACGCTCCTGCGCCTGATCCGGGGAGAAATTCACCCCGACGATGGCGACGTATCGCTGATCGCGCGTCGGCGCATTGGCGGCGTCGCGCAGGAAGCGCCGGCGTCCTCATCCTCGCTCATCGACATCGTCCTCGCCTTTGATACCGAGCGCGCCGCGCTGCTCGCCGAAGTCGAAACGGCGGAGGATCCGTCACGCATTTCCGAGATTCACTTAAGGCTCGCCGACATCGACGCGCATTCAGCGGAGGCCCGCGCCGGCGCAATTTTGTCGGGGCTTGGGTTTTCGGCGGCGGATCAGAAACGGCCGGCGTCCGATTTTTCCGGCGGCTGGCGGATGCGCGTTGCGCTCGCAGGCGTTCTCTTCTCGGCGCCCGATCTGCTTCTCCTCGACGAGCCGACCAACTATCTCGACCTTGAAGGCGCGATCTGGCTTGAGAGTTTCATCAAGCGCTATCCGCACACGGCCCTGATCGTCAGCCATGACCGAGACTTCCTCAACCGGACGGTCACGCATATCCTCGCGCTCGAAGGGCGCAAACTGACCGTCTCGCCGGGCGACTACGACACCTATGAGCGCAAGCGCAGCGAAGCGCGCGCGAACGCGCTTTCCTTCCGCGCGCGGCAGGAAGCCCAGCGCCGCCACATGCAGGCTTTCATCGACCGCTTCCGCGCCAAAGCGTCGAAAGCCAAACAGGCGCAAAGCCGCATCAAGGCCCTCGAAAAAATGCAGGTTATCGCCGAGCCGGTCGAGGAACGCTCGCTCGCCTTCACTTTCAAGAACCCTAAGCCGATGGCGCCGCCGATTATCAGGCTCGCTGAAGCCGACCTCGGCTATGTCGAGGGAACGCCGGTTCTGCGCAACGTCAACCTGCGCATCGACCAGGACGATCGCATCGCCGTGCTCGGCCCCAATGGCGAAGGCAAATCGACGCTTGTCAAATCGATCGCCGGCCGTCTTGCCCCCCTTGGCGGCTCTGTCCTCAAGCACAAGAAACTTGATATCGCCTATTTCGCCCAGCATCAGCTCGATGAACTCGTCGTCGGCGAGACCCCGCTTGACCATGTTCGCCGCCTGTTGCCGGACGCGACCGAAGCGAAGGTGCGCGCCGCGACCGCCGCATTGGGCTTCGGCGCGGAGAAGGCGGAGACAAAAGTCGAAAAGCTCTCCGGCGGAGAAAAGGCGCGGCTGCTCCTTGGCCTCATCACGTTCAACGGACCCCATCTCATCATTCTCGATGAGCCGACAAACCACCTCGATATTGACGCGCGCGCCAATCTTTCCGAGGCCCTCAACGATTACGAGGGCGCCGTCATCATGATCACCCATGACGCGCATCTTGCCGCCGCCGTCGCCGACCGGTTGTGGCTGGTGAAAGACGGCGCCGTGAACCCGTTTGAGGGCGACCTGGAGGATTACCGCGCGCTCGTCCTCGACGCCTCCCGGCCGAATACGATGAGCGCCAAGGCGCGCGCAAAAGAGGACGCGCGCACGGCCGCGCGGCAGGCTTCGGCCGCCTCGCGCGACGCAGCCGCGCCGCTGAAGAAGGACGCGGAAGCGGCCGAGGCGCGCCTTGACCAGTTGTCGGCAATCCTGCCGAAGATTGACGCCGCCCTCGCCGAGAAGGGACTTTTTGACCGCAATCCGGCGCGTGCCGTGAAATTGCAGAAAGAGCGCGCCGCGCTGCTTGAGGCGATTTCAAATGCGGAGACGCTTTGGCTCGACCGCCTCGCCGCCTACGAGGCAGCGCGCGGCGTTCGTTAACGGCGCCGCCGACACTCGTCTTGGCCCGCGCTTTGCGGCACGATCCTCCGGCAAAAGGGATAAATCGATGAAACCGCCCGCCGACTGCAAGACGATGGATGACGTCCGCGCCGAAATCGATCGCGTCGACCTCGATCTGGTCGACGCGCTCGCCGAGCGCTGGGGCTATGTCGATCGCATCTGGGCGATCAAGCGCGCGCAGGCGACCGAGGCGAACGTGCCCTGGCGAAACCGCGCCGTCATTGAGAAGGTTCGCGCCCGCGCCGAGGAAAGAGGGCTGCCTCCGGAAATGGCCGAGGCGCTCTGGCGCCAGATTATCGGCTGGGGCGTTCAGTACCAGGAAGAGCGGCTGCGGGAGTCCTGACGCCATGTCGGATACGGAAGCCCGCGACATCAATCCGACTATTGGCGCCATGCTGAGATCGGCGCGCGATTTCCTGGCGCATGAGCATTCGCTGTTCAGGACGCTGGGGTTACAGCCAGTGCTGATCGGGCGCGGTCAGGCGACTTTCTCTGTTACGCTGCCGGAAACGTTCGCCGACGAAAGCGGGCTGATCCATGGCGGCCTTTGTACAATAGTGCTCGACTCGATTTTCGGCCTCACCGTCTACACAGCGATGGAGGAAGTGAAGCCGATTGCGACAATCAATCTTCGCACCGACTACGTCGCCCGGGCGAACGCAGGGGCCCGCGTTCGTTGCGCCTCCACATGCGACGCGATCGATCATGACGTCGCGTTCGTATCCGGGCGCCTTACGCTTGAGGAAAGCGGCGCGCTGATCGCGACGGCCAGCGGCGCGTTCATGATCGGGACCAAGGGGCCGATGAAGGGGATGCGCGTATGACGCCTTCCCCAATCGCTCAATGGCTCGGCTTTTCGACCACTGAGGACAATGGCGGACGCCTATACCGCCTCACCTTCAACGAGACGCATATCGGCAATCCGGCGATCCGCGCGCTCCACGGCGGCGTGATCGCGGCCTTTCTGGAACTCGCCATGCAGGCCGAACTGGCCGCGACCGGCACGGCGCCCGCCGAAACGATCAATGTAGCGATAGATTACATGTCCTCGTCGCGGGCGGAGGACATGACGGCGCGGGTGAAAGTCATCAGGAAGGGACGCCGCCTCGCCTTTCTGGAAGCCGAAGGACGGCAGGCGGACGGAACGCGCCTTGTCGCGCTGGCGCGGGCATGCTTGAAACTTTCCTGAACCTGCCAACGTCCGTTTGGCGCCAGCCGTCTTAAGTCAAACCGCCGGAGCCCCTTCCTTGACCGATTGGTATGCGATCGCCGGCGGGCTCGTCCTGCTCACCATCGGCGCTGAAATTCTCATTCGCGGAGCGACCGCGCTTGCGCGGCAGTTCGGCGTATCGGAATTGCTGATCGGGCTGACCTTGATCGGATTTGGCACCTCCTCGCCCGAATTGGTGTCAAGCGTGCGCGCCGCGCTGGCAGGCTCGCCAGGGGTCGCCGTCGGCAATGTCGTCGGCTCGAACATCGCCAACATTCTTTTCATTCTGGGATTGTCGGCTGCAATCGCGCCTTTCGCCGTCGACCAGAAGGCTTTTCGGCGGGACGGCTTCGTGTGCCTCGCCGCGACGCTCGCCGCGATCGGCGTGTCCATGACGGGAGAATTCGGCCGTATCGCCGGTTTCGCCTTTCTCGCGGCGATCACGCTTTACATCGTCTTCGCGTTTTTGAGCGAACGCCGCCATCCGGAGTCGCCGCTGACTGAACAGCACTTGGCGGACGCGGCCAAGTTTCAGGGGCCGAAAGCGGTCTGGCTCGATATCGTCATGGCGATCGGGGGACTTGCGCTGCTCGTCGCCGGGGCGAATTTTCTTGTGACCGGGTCGATCAACATCGCCGGACGGCTAGGGGTCTCGGAAACGATCATCGGCCTCACGATTGTCGCCATCGGCACGTCGCTGCCGGAACTGGTCACCTCCGTGATGGCAGCCTTTCGCGGTAAGTCAGGGCTGGCGCTGGGCAATGTCGTCGGTTCGAACATTTACAACATCTTCGGCATTCTGGGGCTAACGGCCGTCATTCACCCTGTGGCGGCGCCGGCTGAGATTGTCGCATTTGACAATTGGGTGATGCTCGGCGCGACATTGCTTCTACTTCTCTTCGCAACGACGAAAAGCAGGCTGTCGCGCGCCGAAGGCATTCTGATGGCGGTCGTGTACTTGCTCTATCTCGGCTGGCTGGTCGCCAAAGCGTAAAAAATAGGGGCCCCGGAGGGCCCCTCAGACTACGCAACAGATCGGTGCAAAAATACGCAACTGGAGTTTTATTCTTCAGACGCGGCCGGGCGGCCCCTTGCGCCCGTTACAGGGATCCCATCAGCGCAACAGGATCGATGGCTTTGAGGTTCTGGCGAATTTCAAAGTGAAGCTGCGGCTCGCTAGCGGAGCCGGTCTGGCCGACCTTGGCGATCACCTGGCCTTTGCGAACCCGGTCGCCTTTCTTCACGAGCATCGCGTCGTTATGCGCGTAAGCGGTGACGAACCCGTCCTCGTGCTTGATGAGCAGCAAATTGCCGTAGCCGTCGAGCTCGCTGCCGCGATAGACGACTTCGCCGTCCGCCGCCGCGCGCACAGGCGTGCCGACAGGCGCGGCGATGTTGACACCGTCATTGCGCTTGCCGGCATTGCTGAGACCATAAGAGCCGATCATCCGCCCTTGCACCGGCCAGTCGAACAGGCTGCCGGGCTTGGTCGGCGCGGCGCCGTAAGACACATTGCGTGCAAGATCGCCGACATCGGCTTCCGGCGCGCGGGCGATCGTCGCCGCGGACGCGCCCGGAATGCGCAGCGACTGGCCGACCCGAAGGGAATAAGGAGCGCCGAGCGAATTCGCCTGCGCGATGCGATCGACTGAGGCGCCGGTCGCGCGCGAAATGGAGAACAGAGTCTCGCCCGCGCGGACGACATGCGCGCTGTCACGGGGAGCAGCTGGCGTTGGCGCCGCCGTTCGCGAGGGCGGCACGGAATTGGCGGGCACGCGGATAATTTCGCCGACTTCGAGCCCGTAAGGCGGCGACAACCGGTTGAGCGTGATAATCGACTGCGGCGTGGCGCCCGTGCGGCGCGCGATCGCATAGACGGTGTCGCCGGGCAGCACCGTCACCTGCCCCGGCAATTCGGCGGCTGGCGCAAAAGGATCGATATCGTTTTGCGCGATGTATGTCGGCTGAACCCCTCGGCCGCCGCGTTCCTCGCGCCATGTTTCGGCGACCGGCGTCAGCGGCGCGGGGCCCGTTGCGACCGCCGGTTCGAGAACGATGCCGTCGAGCGCCGGTGAGTAGGTCGAGGCGCCGTACGCGGGCGCCGAAGTCGAATAGCGCGCATAAGACGGCGCTACCGGCTGAGTAGGTGAGTTATAGATGCGGGCCGTCTGCTGGTGCGGCTGCGTGCCGTAGACGACCGGCGCACGATTTGACGAACCGCAAGCGGCCGTCGCGGACGTCGCCAGCAGGATGATCGTCAAACGCTTTAATCCGGCCTTCGTCATGGCCTGTCCCTCGCCGCAAATTTACGCTTCGGTAAGAAGTCGCGCGGATCGGTTAACAGGGGGTTAATGAGCCTCCAGCGCTCGCCATGCAAGGTTCGAGATAGGCTACGGCTTCAGCGCCGCGGCAAGCGCCTTGCGGCTGTATTCGTGCGTGAGCGCGAGATGGAGCGGCGTAATCGAAATCCGCCCGTCATAGACGGCGCGCAGATCGACGCCCTCCGGCGGGTTCGAAAGCGCGCCCTCATAGCCGTACCAGTAATAGCTGAACCCGCGGAGGTCCTTGCGCTCCTCGATGAAGAGCTTGAAGTCATCGCGATGGCCCTGCCGCGTCACCTCGACGCCGGCGACGTCGCCCGGTTCGCGGTCCGGAAAATTGACATTGATGACAACATCGGACGGCCAGCCCGCCGCGAGCAGGTTGCGGATAATCGAGGCCCCATGCGCCTCCGGCGTCGACCAGCGCGCCTTCTCCCGCTGGAACCGCGCTAGCGACAGCGCGATCGATGGAATGCCGAGGCTCATCCCCTGAAAGGCGCCGGCGATGGTTCCCGAAACCGTCACGTCTTCGGCGAGATTCTGCCCGTTATTGACGCCCGACAGAACGAGATCGGGCCGCGCGCCATCCATCACCTTGTGCACTGCCATCATCACCGCGTCGGACGGCGTTCCGGAAACGGAGAACCGGCGCGGATCATATTCGCGCAGCCGGATCGGATTGGCGAGCGTCAGCGCGCGCGCCGCGCCCGACTGCTCCTCATGCGGCGCGACGACCCAGACATCGTCCGAAAGCTCGCGCGCGATCGCAACGAGGCTTTCGAGTCCCCGCGCGTGAATGCCGTCGTCATTGGTGCAGAGGATGCGCATCAGGCGACCGCTCCCACCCTTGAAAAGGGAGGGCGTGAGGCCCCAGCCGCTCTTGCGGCTGGCCTTGGCCGAACGGGAGGGTTCGTTGTGCGTGTTGCGGCGCCCGAACAGACCCCTCCCTTTCGCGCAAGGACGATTTCGTACGGACGAAATCGTGCGCGAAAGCCCTCCCTTTTCAAGGGAGGGAGGGTTCTTTTTACGCCGCTCATCGCCCGATCACCGTCATGCCGCCCATATACCCCTGCAACGCCGCCGGCACCGCGACCGATCCATCCGCCTGCTGATAATTTTCGAGAATCGCCACCAAGGTCCGGCCGACCGCGAGGCCGGAGCCGTTGAGGGTGTGCACGAACTCCGCGCCCTTCTCGCCCTTTTTCCGCCAGCGCGCCTTCATCCGCCGCGCCTGGAAGTCGCCGCAGTTAGAGCAGGAGGAAATCTCGCGATAACGGTTCTGGCCGGGCAGCCAGACCTCGATGTCATAGGTCTTGCGCGACGCAAACCCCATGTCGCCGGTGCACAGCGCCATGGTGCGGAACGGCAATTCCAGTTTTTTAAGGATCGTCTCCGCCGCGCCGGTCATGCGCTCGTGTTCTTCGTTCGATTTGTCGGGCGTCGTGATCGAGACGAGTTCGACCTTAGAGAACTGGTGCATACGGATCATGCCGCGCGTGTCTTTGCCAGCCGCGCCCGCCTCGGACCGGAAGCACGGCGTCCAGGCGGTATAGCGGCGCGGGAGGGTGTCGTCGTCGATGATTGTGTCGGCGACGATGTTGGACAAAGTGACTTCCGCTGTCGATGTGAGCCAGAAGCCGTTTGTCGTACGAAACAAGTCCTCTTCAAACTTTGGCAACTGCCCGACGCCGAACGGCGCCATGTCGCGCACCAGCACCGGCGGCGAACATTCCGTATACCCGAACTCCGCCGTATGCGTGTCGAGCATCAGATTGGCGATCGCCCGTTCCATGCGCGCCAGCGCGCCGGAGAGCAGCACGAAGCGCGCGCCGGACATTTTCGCGGCGGTCTCGAAATCCATCATTCCTAGGGCTTCGCCGAGGTCGAAATGCTCCTTCGCATTGTTGATCCGGCGCGGCTCGCCCCATTTGCGGATTTCAACATTCCCGTGTTCGTCCTTGCCATCGGGGACGTCAGCGGCTGGCAAATTCGGCAGCGCGGCGAGGATGTCCTCGAGCGCTTTCTTCGCCGCCGCCTCTTCGGCTTCGAGACGCGGCATCTCGGCTTTGACCGCTTCAACCTCGGCCATCAGCCGCGCGGCTTCCGCCTCGTCCTTCTTCGCCTTGGCGGCGCCGATCGCTTTGGAGGCGGCGTTGCGCTTCGTCTGCAGGTCCTGAAGGCGCGCCGTGACGCCCCTCGCCTTTTCGTCCAGCCCCAGAATTTCAGCGGCGCGCGCCGCCAGTCCCCGGCGTGCAAGACCGGCGTCGAAGGCGTCAGGGTTTTCGCGGATGAAGCGGATGTCATGCATGGCGGCGAGGTATAGCGGGCGTTCGCCGCGCCGCAAGGAACCGGCGGCCTTGGCAAGGCTCGGCGAGGCTCCTGCCCCCATCGCCCGAAGAACGCCTGCGCCGGGGCCCCTTGGCGGCGCTCCCCCTTTCGCCTCTTCACCTTTGGCCCCGACCGCCCTATAAGCCGCGCCGAAACGCGCCGTTGGCGCGGCGCTATTCCCTAAAAAATCCGGGGGGTATGCGCGGGCCGCTCTCCCCAGGGCGGCCCGGGTCTTTGAGCTTTTTTACGGAGACGCCTCGATGTCCGACAAACCGCTGATGCCTCTCGCGACGGCCGTCTGGCTGATCGAGAACACCTCGCTGTCCTTCGACCAGATCGCCGATTTCTGCGTTCTCCATCCCTTGCAAGTCAAAGGCATCGCCGACGGCGACGTGGCGATCGGAGTGCGCGGCATCAACCCGATCACCACCGGGCAACTCGCGCGCGAAGAACTCGACAAGGCGCAGGCGGACCCCGAATACCGCATGAAGCTCGCGCGCGCCAAGACGCTCGTCGCGGAAACGACGCGCAAGGGCGGGCGCTATACGCCTGTCTCCAAGCGTCAGAACCGCCCCGACGCCATTTTGTGGATCGTGCGCAACCACCCCGAGATTTCCGACGCGCAGATTTCAAAGCTTCTCGGCACGACGAAATCGACGATCCAGTCGGTGCGCGACCGCTCGCACTGGAATTCGCAGAACATCACGCCGCAGGACCCCGTCGGCCTTGGCCTCTGCACGCAGACAGATCTTGATAATCTGGTGCGCAAAGCCGCCGCGAAGAAAGCGAAACTTTCGCCAGCGCCAATTGACGCCGGACCGACGCTGAAGCCTGCCGCTGAATCCCTCGTCACGGCGCGCATCGAAGAGCCCCGCGAAGAGCGTGAAAAGCCGATCGACCTCGACAAGGTTTTCGCCAATCTCAGCGGCGCGCCGAAGCCGCAGAACTGGGAAGAAGACGAGGACGAAGACGAGTTCGGCCGCAAGAAGCGCCGCCGCTAGGCCTTCTCGCCCTTTTCAAGGTAGTCAGCGGCGGCGGAGCGCACGAGACGCCCGCCATCGACGAACAGCGTCTGGCCGGTGATGTAAGACGCCGCCGGCGACGCCAGGAAAAAGACCGCTTCGGCAACTTCCGCCGGGTCGCCGATGCGATTGAGCGGCACCGTCATCTTTGCTGATTTGTAGTCGAACTCGTCCATATATTCGGCATTGATCGCTCCGATCCCGACGGCGTTGACGCGAATTCCATAGGAGGACAGCGCAAGCGCGATGGCTTTCGTCAACTGCTGCAGGCCGCCTTGCGACGCCGCGAAGGCCGTACGATCGGGCGCTGCTGTGATCGCTTCGGTCGAGAGAAGATTGACGATCGCGTAATCCCCTTCGCTCTCTGAGGATTGATCGATCTGCTTGACGAACTGACGCGCCGCCGCCTGAGAAAGCAGGAACGCGCCCTTGAGGTTCGCTGCGACCACGGAGTCGAACGCCTCTTCCGGCATTTCCAGAAATTCCGCCGATGCGACATGGAGCGTCGCATTGATGAGCGCATCGACCCGGCCGTAGGTCTCGAGCGCCTCGGCGATGATGTTGTGAACATGAAGGCGATTGGCGACTGAAGCGACGACAAACACCGCCCCCGATTTCTCGTTGAGATCGGCGGCGAGCGCTTTCCCCGCGGCCTCGTCCGTATCAGCGAGCACCAGCCGATCACCCGCCGCGGCGAAGCGGCGCGCGCAGGCCTCGCCTATGGCGGAAGCTGCGCCAACAATGATGACTGATCTGCCGCTCAAGACCGCCCTCCATGAAAACGGCGCCTCCCTTTCGGAAGGCGCCGCGTGAATTCGATGTCGCGTCTTCTATTCCGCCGCTTGCTGGCCCTGTCGGAGCCGCTCAATCTGATCCTTAATTCGGAGCTTAAGTCGCTTAAGTTCGATCACTCGCGTATCGTCCGGATGCGGATGCTTCATTTCGGTGGACAGAAGCGATTCAAGTTCTTGGTGCCGCGAACTCAGGGAATGCAAGTGTGCCTTAAGCGCCATATCTAACCTCCTTGGTTAGGCTCCAGACCCCCTACTACAACACCAAAACCGCCGGTTGTCGATTAAAACCGCGCACCCGAAATCGTTAACGCGGCGCCTTTGCGCGCGTCGATGGAAAGGGTTAAACGAACGGCTCAACCGATTGAGTTCGCTCGTGAAATCATCCCCGCGAATTGTCGTCGCCCTGACCGGCGCTTCGGGCGTCGTCTACGGAAGGCGCTGTCTGGAGGCGTTGAAGGATGCCGGCGCCGAGACGCACCTGATCGTGAGCAAGGCGGCGGAAATGACCCTCGCCTACGAATTGGGCATCAAGGCCGCCGACCTCGAGCCGCTCGCGGCTGTGCGATACGCACCCGGAGACATCGGGGCGGCGATCGCGTCGGGCTCCTTTCGGGCCGATGCAATGATCGTCGCGCCCTGCTCGATCAAAACAATGTCGGAGATCGCTACGGGCGTGACATCGACGCTTATCAGTCGCGCCGCCGACGTAATGCTGAAAGAGCGCCGGCGCCTCGTCCTGATGATCCGTGAGACGCCTTTTCATCTTGGCCATCTGCGCACCATGACGGCGCTGGCGGAGATGGGCGCGATCATCGCGCCGCCTTTGCCGTCTTTCTACATCGAGCCGAAGAGCGTTTCCGAACTCGTCGATCAGTCAGTCGGGCGCGTGCTTGATCTTGTTGGCATTGACTCTCCCCTCACGCGCCGTTGGGGAGAGGATCTGGAAAAGGGAGCGCGCCGATAGCCGCGCCGGCGTCATTCTGGGATTGGTCGGCGGAAGCCTATCGGTCGCCAGGCGTCGAAGACGCGCTTCTTACTTTGCAGGATGCCCACGGCCTCAACGTCAACCTTCTCCTTTGGTGCGTGTGGACCGCCGCGCATTTGTCGACGCCCGATGAGGCCGCCCTGCGGCGCGCCATGCAGATTTCAGGCGAATGGGAGGAAAACATCGTCGCGCCGCTGCGTCAGGTTCGCCGAAAACTAAAGACCTGCGGCGGCCCGGAAGCATTGCGCCTGCAAGTCAAAGAGGCGGAACTCTCGGCCGAGCGCGAAGTCCAGTCCGCGCTCGAAGCGATGGCCCGGCGACAATTGTCCCCGGCGAGCGACGAAGACGCTGGCTCCCGTGCGCGACGGACGCTCGCGGCATACGCACGCGCTGCGGGCGCGGCGAAAACGTCAGGCTTTTCCGTCTCCTTGCTGGAGAAGCTCGCCGGTCTTACCGTCCTGCGACTCAACTAGAAGACTTTGCTGCCCAACAACAGGCGACTTTTCATGGCGAAGGACGGCTCGGACGGCGACACCGGCGCGGAGGCCCCGCCGAAAATCGTCGATGCGTCTCACCTTTTCAAGGCGCGCGAGAGCGCGTTTAACAGCGCCAATGAAGACGCATTGCCTGTGCGGCTCGCCTTGTTGATGGAGGAGCACAGCGATCTCGACGCCGCCATCAAGGCATTGAGCGAATCCGTCGCTCACGACAGCATATCGCTGGCCCGGCTGAAAAAGAAAAAGCTCCAACTGAAGGACATGATCCAGAGGCTGAAGGATCAACTGACGCCTGACATCATCGCCTGAGCGCGATCTTTCTTATAATCCGTAATCGGGCTATCCGGCGTGCTTTAAGGGAGAAGCTCATTGCCAGGAACAAAGCGCAATGCAGCCACGAAGGCGGCCCCGCCGTCGCCGCAGGTCAGCATCATCATGGGGTCCCGGTCGGATTGGCCGACCATGCAACGTGCTGCGGAACTTCTTGGCCGCCTCGGCGTGCCCTTTGAGACGCGCGTCGTCTCGGCTCATCGGACGCCGACGCGCCTTTTTGATTTTGCCCACAATGCGCAGGCGCGCGGCGTCAAGGTCATTATCGCCGGGGCTGGCGGCGCGGCGCATCTGCCCGGCATGACGGCGTCAATGACCGCACTGCCCGTTATCGGCGTTCCGGTTCAGTCAAAGTCGCTTTCCGGCCTCGACAGTCTGCTCTCTATTGTTCAAATGCCGGCAGGCGTCCCCGTCGCCACAATGGCGATCGGCGAAGCCGGCGCCGCGAATGCCGGGCTGATGGCGGCGTCCATCTTGGCGCTTGCCGACCCAGACCTCGCCAAGCGCCTCGTAGCCTGGCGCGCCAAAGAAACGGCCGGCGTCCCATTGAGCGTCGCAGACTGATGACAATAATTGGTCCGGGAGGCGTCATCGGCATTCTCGGCGGCGGACAGCTCGGGCGCATGCTGTCGCTTGCGAGCGCGCGTCTGGGGATTGATACTCATATCTATTGCCCGGACGCTGGATCGCCAGCGAGCGCTGTCGCCAGCCGGACGTCGATTGGGTCTTATACGGACGCATTAGATCTCGAGCAATTCGGACGCTCGGTCGATGCCGTCACTTTTGAGTTCGAAAACGTTCCGGCCGAAACCGTAGAGATCCTGACGCGCGCCGGCGTCAGCGTCGCGCCGGGAGCAAAGGCGCTTGCAGTCGCGCAAGACCGGCTCATCGAGAAACAGTTCGCGCAGTCGTTAGGCGCGCAGACCGCGCCCTTTGAGGCGGTCGAGAGCCCGGGCGAGCTTGCCGCGGCGCTGAAGCGCCTCGGCGCACCGGCGATTCTCAAGACGCGCCGCCTCGGCTATGACGGCAAGGGGCAGACGCTCATTCGCGCCGCAGGCGGCGATGCGGAAACAACCTGGCTCGAAGCGACCGAGAAAGCCTGGGCTGAAATCGGTGCGCGGCCGTCGATCCTCGAAGGGTTCGTCGACTTCGACTTTGAACTCTCCGTGATCGGCGCGCGCTCCGCCTCAGGCGAAGTCGCGCTCTATGATCCTCCGCGCAACGAACATCAGAACGGAATTCTTCGGCGCTCGGTCGTGCCGTCAGGCGCTTCCGAAAAAACTATCGCGGCGGCCGCTGATATCACGCGCAAGATTCTCGAAGCGCTCGACTATGTCGGGATCATTGGCGTTGAATTCTTTGTCCTGAAAGGCGGCGCAGTCGCCGTCAACGAATTTGCGCCGCGCGTTCATAATTCCGGACACTGGACCACGGACGCCTGCGCGGTGTCGCAGTTCGAACAACACATCCGCGCTGTCGCCGGCTGGCCGCTTGGCTCCACAGCGCGACACTCGAACGCGGTTATGGAAAACCTCATCGGCGACGAGGCCGCGCGCTGGGAACCGCTCGCGCGCGAAGCGCAAACCTGCGTCCACCTCTATGGCAAACGCGACGCCGCACCCGGCCGCAAAATGGGCCATGTGACGCGACTTCATCGTCGATAGCTATTCCCCGCGGCGTCGCCGCCGCGGGGAAGGACCGCCGCCATCTCTCCTTGACGGCAGTCGGCAGCGGAGCGCTAACGGCCGATAACGCCGCCGTCAAAGCGCTCGACAATCACCGTCGAGGAGCGCGGGCGCGTCGCGCCGCGATCGGGCCAGTTCGAAGAACCGACAGCGCCTTCGCCCGGGTGCTGGATGTTGACAAAAAGCGTTCTGCTGTCCGGTGTCGCGACGACGCCCGTCACTTCAGCGTTCACCGGCCCGGTGAAGAAGCGCCGGATGTCGCCATTGTCCGTCGTGCAAGCGAGCATCTGGTCATTGCCGAAAGCATTGCCGTCAGTTTGGATCCAGAGGATTCCCTTGTCGTACCAAAGGCCGTCCGGGCTCGAAAATTCGTTCGAGGCGTCGAGCGGCGGCGCGCCGGGCGCGGCGAAGTTCCGCGAATCGGCCGCGTTTCCTGCCAGGATGAAAATCTCCCAGTCGAAACGGGTCGATTCATAGCGCGAGTTGCGCTCACGCCAGCGAACGATATGGCCGAAGGGATTGGGCGCACGCGGATTAGACGCGATTGGCGTCGTGCGCCCGCTGTTGTTGGTAAAGGTCATGTAGACATAGCGGGTTTCCGGCTCGACCGTTCCCCATTCCGGACGATCCATCGGTGTCGCCCCGACAAAATCCGCCGCCGAACGGGTATTGACGAGAACATCCGCTTGGCTCGTGAATCCGTTTGCAGCCGTCAGTCCATTTTGACCAAAAACGAGAGCGATCCATTCGCCGCTGCCGTCATCGTTGAAACGCGCGACATAGAGCGTGCCGTCTTCAAGCAAATTGCGATTGTCGCCGCCCTTGACCCAGACGCCGCTCGACACAAATTTGTAGACATATTCGTTGCGGCTGTCGTCACCGGTGTAGACTACGACCGGACGGTTGTTGCGGACTGGCGCGACCCAGGCGCCCTCATGCGCCAAACGGCCGAGCGCAGTGCGTTTCTTGGGCGTCGATGTCGGGTCGAACGGATCAATTTCGACGACCCATCCAAAGCCGTTCGGCTCATTGCGGAAGTCTTCCAGCGGCGAGGCGCCGCGCGTCGAGGCGTTGAAACGGGAATAGGCCTCGTTCGTTTCGACCGTCCCCCAGCCATAACGACCGAAGTTTGACGGCACGCCGTAACGGCTCTGATCGCGCGGGCGCACCGTGTCGCTATTGAAGAAATAACCTGCCCAGTTCTCTTCGCAGGTCAGATAGGTATTCCATGGGGTATAGCCATGCGCGCAATTGTTGACAGTTCCGCGCGTGCGCGTCCCGTCCGGAGAGAATTTCGTTTTCACGAAATCGCTGCCGCGAACCGGGCCGGTGATCTCCATTTCTGTGCCGGCCGTGATGCGGCGGTTGAACTCCCCGCGCACGATCGACCATTCGCCGTTCGTCTTCTCAATCTCGATTACTGATACGCCGTGCGCGGCGATTTCCTTGCGCACTTCGTCCTCGACGGTACGCACGCCGTTCACAGTCGTCAGTCCGTTCGGGTGGATATAAAGCGTGTCGATATATTCGTGATTCATCACGAGAAGGCCGCGTTGTCCGCGCCCTTCCCTCGCGCTGATCGGGAAGTAGTGCATGCCGTCATGGTGCATTCCGATCTGCTTTTCCTGATCGGCGCCGGTATTGAAGCCGCCGTCGAGATAGTCGGGATATGGCGCGATAAGAGGCTCGCCCCAACGTGTGAAGGGCGTTTGCGCGTAGCCGGCCGGAACTTCGATTGTGTCGGCCGTCGATTGGGCGATGGCGGCGAAACCGAGCCGCGCGGGGTTGGCGCTTTCGCGCGCATGTGCAGCGCCGACGAAACCCAACGCCATGGCGGCGACGCCGCCCTGCAAAACGGCGCGACGGCCGTAGCGAGCCTCCATCACGTCGCGGAACGGCCGGTTGGCCGCGGCGTTGCACTCGGGCTCGAAGTTTGGATCTTGGAAGGGGGACGTTTTGGGATCGTCGTACATTGGAGACTCCCGCAGGTTGCGATTACCCGTACGGAGCTATGCTGATTGCGTGACAGATCGTTGATCGCGCGATGTCAGTTTTTCAACACGCACGATGCGCGTTTTTGATATCGATTCGCATTAGTTCAGTATACAGTGCATTCTATGCGCTTAGCGCCGATCAGGATAGCGGGCCTTTGCGAGCCACCCGAACATGCCTTCTGGATCGAACCCACTGTCGCGCACGCGCGCTTTGAATTTCTCGAACTGCATAATGTTATCGATGCGCGCAGCCAGAAAAGCTTTTGTCGCGGATTCATTTTCGCTGGCGTCGGCGAGCCAGCGCGCGAAGGTCGAACTCCAGACGCCTGAAAGAATCGCGCGCTTGGAATAGAAATTAAAATCGGTCGAGGAATCGCCCATCGATCGCCAGATCGCGTCGGCCGTCGACCACACGAGGCGAACGGCCTCCGGCGCATTATGCGGCAGGGCGAGATAAGCCGCTGCTCTGCGCGCGGCTTCCTTGTTGGGTCGGAGGTAGGCGAGGCGCGCCTCCACGCCCGCCGCCACTTTTTCGCGAATCTTGAGCGGAGGCTCCCTGCCCTCGCCGGCCGCCGCCGCGGCGACGGCGTCCGCCCGCCCGGACCACCAGCGCAAGAGGTCGATCACGCCGGCCGGAAACGCGGCCGCCAGGTCGGCGTTTGACCTCCCCGAGGATTTGGCGGCCCGGTTGAGCGCCACAGGCGTAAACCCCTCAAAAGCCGCCGCTTTCAGGGCTTCGGCGAGGATTGCGTCCCGAATTGCGTCAAAGGGGCTGTCAGGCTGGGTCATGGGAGCCGTTAGATTGCAGCGCCGCTAATATGGACAGGCGCCGGGCGCTTTGATATGAGCCGCGTCGCCGCGGGGCCCATTGGCCGTTGCGGACAAGCTGAAGCTTCGTTGCGGCCAAACGCTCACGGGGGCGTTAGGCGGCGTTGACCGTTTATGAGGAGGGCCTTCCCCTGGTTCAGATCGTCGTCCGCGACAACAATGTCGAGCAGGCGCTGCGCGCTCTCAAAAAGAAGATGCAGCGCGAAGGCACCTTCCGCGAAATGAAGCGCCGCAAGTTTTACGAGAAGCCCTCCGAAAAGAAGGCCCGCCAGAAGGCCGAGGCCGTGCGCCGCGCCCGTAAGCTGATCCGCAAAAAGCTGCAGCGCGAAGGCGGGGCTTAGCACCGCTTGATCGCCCGAGCCGGCCGCATGATCGCGCGCCGGCGAATGGACGTAAGCTCTTCGTCGGGGTTCAAAGAACCCCAGTTCCGACAGGAGATCGATCGATGAAGCGTTTGGCCGTACTGTTAGCCTTGTGCGCATTCGCGGCAGCCTGCGAAACGATCAAGGGCGTGGGCCGGGATATCGAGAATACCGGCGAAGCGATCGACGACGCGGTCAGCGATTGACGGCGGCCTCCGGCCGGGTGCGGCGTAGACGTCTCATCTCCGAACTTTTTTATGAAAATTCGGCAAAAAGCGATCGCATCGTTAGCGATCAGAAACCATACGGCGCTATAGACGGGAAACCCGGCGGGGGCTTGTCCGGGATGTCGTAGCCCCCCTCGGGACCATTTGCGGTTGGTCGGAGTTGGAGGGGTTCGTTGTCTGCATCTGTGAAGATTATTGCGGCGGCCCTTGGTCTTGCCGCACTGGTGAGCAACCCGGCCTTTGCTCAATCCGACATCGACGAGCCGCGTCTGGACCCCATTTTTGGCGAGCGCACTCCCGAACGGGAAGCCGAACGAGAGCGCATCCGCAATGACGACGAATTTGACAATGAAAAAGGCTGGCGCCCGCTTCGGGATTTCATCGGGGTTTTCACCTTCCTGACTCCGGAAACGACCGATCTAAGCGTCGGTATCGGCCCCGCATACCGGCCCGACTATTTCGGCTCGAATGACTATGAGGTTCGCCCCGACCCCGAGGTCTACGTCAAATTCCGGAACTTCGTCTTCCTCGACAATGATGGCGCGGACTTCGCGCTGTTCGGGTTTTCAGGCTTTAGCTTCGGCCCGTCGATCCGCCTCGTCGGCGACCGTGACGAGGACGATAATCCGGCGCTCCTCGGGCTCGGCGACGTTGATCATACATTCGAGGTCGGCGGGTTCGCCGCGACAAAGTTCGTCGACCGGTTCCTTGTGCGCGCTAAGGTGCGGAAGGGCGTCGTCGGGGGCCATAATGGTCTGATCGTCGATGCGACCGGCACCGCTCTCCTTTTTCGCGTGGGCAGGGTTTCAACATCTATTTCAGGCTCGGCGAGCTGGATCGGCGACCGCTACGCCGACACCTATTTTTCTGTGACCCCCGCGCAGGCGCTTGCTTCCGGCCTCGCCGAATACGACGCCGGCCGAGGGCTTCGCGATGTCGGCGGCAGCTTCAACGCTTACGTCAATATCGGCAAGCGCTGGTCGCTGAACCCCTATGTCGGCTACCGTTACATATTTGACGGCATCGCCGATACGCCAATTATCGACGATTTCGGCGAACGCAATCAGTACACGGTCGGCTTCCACCTGATGCGGCAATTCGAGTTCAAGTGGCGCTAGCCGGCGCTGAGCGCGGGCCTCGCGGGGCCTGCGCTTTCATGCCATCCTGCGGGGCATGTTCACCAAGTTTTTCCACGAACTGAAAACTGCCGGAGTGCCGGTCAGCCTGCGCGAGTATCTGACGCTCGTGGAGGCGATGGAGGCCGATCTCGCTGAGCGGCGAGTTGAAGATTTCTACTATCTCTCACGCGCGAGCCTCGTCAAAGACGAGCGCAATCTCGACAAGTTCGATCGCGTTTTCGCCCACGTCTTCAAGGGAATCGAAACGCTCGCCGACGGCGTGACAGCGGAAATCCCCGCGGACTGGCTGAAACTCCTCACGCAGAAATATCTGACGGAGGACGAGAAGAAGCAGATCGAGGCGCTCGGCGGCTGGGACAAGTTGATGGAGACGCTGAAGCAACGCCTTGAAGAGCAGAAAAAGCGCCACGAGGGCGGCAGTAAGTGGATCGGCACCGGAGGGACCTCGCCCTTTGGCTCCGGCGGCTACAATCCGGAAGGCGTCAGGATCGGCAATGAAGGCCAGCGGCAAGGCCGCGCGGTCAAGGTCTGGGAAAAGCGCGAATACCGCAATCTCGACGACGGCGTGGAGCTTGGCACCCGCAACATTAAGCTAGCGCTTCGGCGCTTGCGCCGGTTCGCGCGCAAGGGCGTTCCCGACGAATTCGATCTCGGCGGCACGATCGACGCCACCGCGCGCGCCGGCTATCTCGACATCCAGATGCGCCCGGAGAGGCGCAACACCATCAAAGTCCTGCTGTTCTTCGACGCCGGCGGATCGATGGATCCGTTCATTCGTCTGTGTGAGGAGCTGTTTTCAGCCGCACGAACGGAGTTCAAGCACATGGAGTATTTCTACTTCCATAACTGCCTCTACGATTTCGTATGGAAGGACAACAAGCGGCGCTGGACGGACAAGACGCCGACCTGGGACGTGCTGCACAAATACCCGCACGACTACAAAGTCATTTTCGTCGGCGACGCGTCGATGAGCCCCTATGAGATCACCGTTCCCGGCGGTTCAGTCGAATATTTCAATGAGGAGCCGGGCGCAGTTTGGATGGACCGCGTGACACGCATTTATCCAAGCGCCGTCTGGCTCAACCCGCTGCCCAAAAAGCAATGGGACTATTCAGGGTCGATCCGGATGATCCGCGACCTGATGGAGAATCGCATGTACCCGTTGACGCTCGAAGGGCTCGACGCGGCGATGACCGAGTTGCGGCGCTAGGCGGCGTCGGCCATCAGGACGTCCGCGCATTCTGCGGCAATGCGCGCTTCGCGGACTAATTCTGTGAGAATTTTCGCGCGCGCTTCAGCTCCGAAGCTTTTCTCCGCCCGCTCAGCGGCATCGCCGAGCGCCCAGGCGCCGACGCCGCGGGCGGCCCCTTTCAGCGTGTGGGCGGCGTGATGCCAGGCCTCGTCATCCATCGAGGGCTGCATGCGGCCAGAGAGCGCTACGGCCTGGTCCTTGAAGATGGCGAGAATTTCGTCGAGCAGCGCTTTGTCGCCGAACACGTAGCGGTTGAGATGATCAATATCGATGGGCGCGGACATTCGAAGGCTCCAGCTGAAACCAGCGGAGCCTAGGCGTCAAAGTCTTAGCGAGCGTTAAGGCTCAGCGGCCCGGCGCGTTCGGATCGGCGGCAGGGGCCGCTTCTTCGACAATGGGGGCCGGATCAGTCGTCGGCGCTGAATTGTCTGGCGCCGGTTCGACGACGTCCGCAGGAACCTCTTCAAGAGTCTCAACGACCTCCTCCGCCGCGCCTTCGACCGCTTCGACCGCGGGATCGACAATCTCGGACGCCGTATCGCCTTCGACCGTGGCCGGCGTGTCGAGCGTGTCGACGGAAGGCTCATCGATGATGCTGTCGACAGCCGGTTCAACCGCTTCAACATCCGACTCTTCCACGACGGCGGCGGCAGGTGCTGCGTCGCCGGGTTTGGCGCCCGTGAGGCGCATAAGGCCGATGATGACCGCCAAAGCGACCAGAATGATCAGAAGAATTCTCAGCATAAGTCCCCTCGACTGGACTGCCGCCCGGCGGGCGCCCGTACCCGCCCCTCATATCGGAAACGACGCCGCCCTAGCAACGCCGGGGGGTTAAAAGCCCTTAACATCGCTTGCCCCGCCGCTGCGGCGGCCGTTATCCAGAACATGGGTGACCTTTGGAGCGATCTGCGATGGCGGATGACGGCCTTTTTATCGGCAAGGGCGCGAGCCCGCAGCATCTCGCGCTTAAATACGCCAATCGCCACGGCCTCATTTCCGGGGCGACCGGGACCGGCAAGACCGTCTCCTTGCAGATTCTCGCCGAGGCCTTTTCGCGGGCCGGCGTCCCGGTCTTCGCGGCCGATGTCAAAGGTGACCTGTCCGGGATCGCCGTTCCGGGGGAAATGAAAGACTTTCTCGTCGCACGCGCGGAAAAGATCGGCCTTACCCCCTATGCGCCGGAGGCCATGCCAGTCGCCTTCTGGGACCTCTTTGGCGAGAAGGGCCACGCGATTCGCGCAACGGTCTCCGAGATGGGGCCCCTGCTCCTCGCGCGGCTTCTCGATCTCAATGAAACGCAGGAAGGCGTTCTGACGCTCGCCTTCCGCGTCGCCGACGATGATGGTCTTGCACTGATCGATCTCAAGGACTTGCGCGCGCTCCTGATCGATATTGGCGAGCGCGCCGACGAGCTGACGCTGAAATACGGCAACGTCGCAAAAACTACCGTCGGCGCCATACAGCGGCGGCTGCTGACGCTGGAGGAACAGGGCGGCGAGAGTTTCTTCGGCGAGCCGGCGCTCGATCTCGACGACTTCATCCATGTCGATCGCGACGGGCGC
Organism: uncultured Caulobacterales bacterium; assembly: GCA_964535605.1. Classification (GTDB taxonomy): domain Bacteria; phylum Pseudomonadota; class Alphaproteobacteria; order Caulobacterales; family Parvularculaceae; genus Amphiplicatus. Next base: position 46,848 of record CAZHUI010000007.1, on the reverse strand, counting down.
GGCGTCGTCAATATCCTCGCCGCCGACCGGTTGATGCAGTCGCCGAAACTCTACGCGACGTTTCTACTCTGGATGCTGTCTGAGCTGTTCGAGGAGCTGCCGGAGATCGGCGATCCGGACAAACCCAAGCTCGTCTTCTTCTTCGATGAAGCCCATCTCCTCTTCAATGACGCGCCGAAGGCGCTGCTCGAAAAGATCGAACAGGTCGTGCGCCTTATCCGCTCGAAAGGAGTCGGCGTCTATTTCGTAACCCAAAATCCGCAGGACGTCCCGGACGCCGTGTCGAGCCAGCTCGGCGCGCGCATCCAGCACGCGCTCAGAGCGTTCACGCCGAAGGAGCAGAAAGTCATTAAGACTGCGTCAGAGATGTTTCGTCCGAACCCGGCCTTTTCGACGCTGGAAGCGATCACAAATTTGGGCGTCGGCGAAGCGCTCGTCTCGACACTCGAAGCCAAGGGCGCGCCGTCGATGGTCGACCGTACGCTGATCCGCCCGCCCTCTTCGCGCATGGGGCCGCTGACCGACGAGGAGCGGCGCGAGATCATCGGAAAGTCGGCGCTCGGCAAACATTACGACAAAGCCGTCGACCGCGAGTCGGCTTTTGAAATGCTGCAAGAGAAGGCCGAACGGCGCGCGAAGCAGGAGCAGCGCGAAGCGAAGGACTCGTCTCGGGAACGCCCCGCGAAACGCCGGTCAAACCGCCAGTCCGTCGGCGAAGCGGCGGCGAAGTCCGCCGTCCGGAGCTTTTCGACGACCCTGATGCGCGAACTGACGCGCGGCCTGCTCGGCAGCCTGACCAAACGCCGGAAATAAGGGGCCGGTGACAGGTAGACACGTCCCGCCGTTAATAAACTGTCATCGACGTTATGGAGACTTCGGTAAGCTTTGATTGTCCAATGTCGGCGTCTCTCGCCGGGAGTTTGCCGATGCGCCTTCGCGCCGCCGCCATCGCCAGTGTCGCGTTCGCCGCGTCCGCTTGTTCCGGCGGCGGCGGCAGTCCCAATCCGCCGCCGGCGAACAGGGCGCCGGTATTCTCCTCGGCGGCGACAACGAACGCCGCAGAAAATTCCGCAGGCGTCGTCTACACCGCAGCCGCAATCGACCCTGATGGAAACGTGGTCACCTTTTCAATCTCCGGCGGGGCCGATCAGGCGCGCTTCTCGATCACTGGCGCGGGCGCGCTGAGCTTTTCGGCGCCGCCCGATTTCGAGAGCCCGCAGGATTCGAACGGGGACAACATTTACGAGATTACAATTCTCGCGAGCGACGGAACCGCAACTGCTTCGCTCAATCTAAGGGTTTCGGTCACAGACGTGACGGAGGCCTTTCGCCTTCGCCGCGTCGCATCGGGCCTCAACCAGCCCTTGTTCCTGCTCGGCCGCGGCGACGGGTCGAACCGCGTTTTCATCGTCGAAAAAGCGGGACAGGTTGAAATCCTCAACCTGACGACCGGACTTCTCAACACGACCCCGTTCATCGACCTCACGGCTTCGATCGATCCCGCCGGTGAACAAGGTCTTCTGGGCATGGCGCTTGCGCCGGATTTCGCGACAAGCCGAACGTTCTACCTCCACCTCAACAATCTTAACGGCGACACTGAAATCCGCCGGTATCAGACCCAAGCCGGTAATTCCGACCTCGCCGACCTTTCGACCGGCGACGTCATCTTCACCGCGACCCAGCCGAACGCGAGCAATCACAAGGGCGGCTGGATCGGTTTCGGACCGGACAATCTCCTCTACATCGCGCTTGGCGACGGCGGCGGATCGAACGACCCCTTCGGCAACGGCCAGAACGTCAACTCGCTTCTCGCCAAAATCTTGCGCATCGATCCGTCGTCGGATGGATTCCCGTCCGACCCGTTGCGCGATTACGCGATCCCGGCGTCGAACCCGTTTGCTGCCAGCGGCGGCGCGCCCGAAACGCTCGCCTACGGCCTCAGAAACCCGTTCCGCGCAAGCTTTGACGAGGCGACGGGCAATCTCTTTATCGGTGACGTCGGCCAGGGCGCGATCGAGGAGATCAGCTTGATCCGTCCTGGGGACGCGGGTCTCAATTTCGGCTGGCCGATCCTGGAAGGCACGCGCGTCAATATGGCGGGCTCGACGGCCGGCATGACAGCGCCGGTCGCCGAATACGGACACGGCACGGGGCCGCGGCAGGGAAATTCCGTCACTGGCGGCTATGTCTATCGCGGGCCCGTCGAAGCGTTGCAGGGCCAGTATGTGTTCGGCGACTTTGTCAGCGACAACGTTTGGTCGATCCCTGCGTCGTCCGTCGCGCAAGGGACGACGATCGCTTCGTCCGCCTTCGCGATTCAGACGACCGCGTTCGCGCCGGATCTCGGCACGATGGACAACATTGCGAGCTTCGGCGAGGACGACGCCGGCAATCTCTACGTTGTCGGCGTCGACGGCGAAGTGTTCCAGATGCAGGAACAATAGTCAGTTCCGGATCGCCGTCTCGAACGCCTCTTCCGTCACCGGATAGCCGAGATCGTCGGGGAGCTTCAGATACATCGCGCCGTCGCGCGTGACGGTGTCCGGCACGACGGGGCGGATGGGTCGGCGCCGGGCGAAGTCGATGACCGCTGCCGTCGACTCTGAAACGCCGAGAAGTTCGAGATTGCGGGCCGTCGGGAAAATAATCTTGCGCGTTCCGGCCGCGCGCGCTTCGATCGCGGCCTTGGGCGAGATCCAGACAGCTTCCGTCGCCTCATCGCCGTCTTCCAGCACGTCCTGTCCCTCGGGAAAGGCGGCGGCGAAAAATAGCGTGTCAAATCGCCGGTGAAGGCCCGGCGGCGCTATCCAATGGGCGAACAACGTCAACTGGTCGGCGGCGAGGCTCAATTCATGACGGCGAACAAGCGTCAAAAATAGCGTGTCGTCGCGCTCCACATTTGCACGCCAGGGCGAGAGCGCCTTCACCTCATCCGCAGTAAGAAACGCGCCGGCGGGCCCACGCGCGAGGAGGACGCCGGCCTCCTCAAAGGCCTCGCGGATGGCGGCCACCTGCGCGCTCGCGAGGCGCGGGTCCGCACTCAATCCCGTCGCATGCGCCGCCCACTGAGGATCGCCATCGCCCGGATCGACGCGCCCGCCCGGAAAGACAAGCGCGCCGCCGGCGAATGAAGCGCGCTCGGCGCGGGCGATCATAAGCGCCTCAAATTGCGGCTGATCGCGCAGGAGAATGACGGTGGCGGCGGGGATAGGCGCGTCGGACATGGCTGTCAGATGAGCCTCTTCTTTTCTGGCGGCGGCGCGGCCGGGCGCCCGTACTTTGCGCGCGTCAGCAGGACGGCGAGCCAGCCGCCGAGCGCTGTCGCCGGCAACGACGCGACCATCATCCAGAGCGGATGCGGAAATGCGCTGAAATTCGTGCCGGCGAACAGGAGGATCGTCGCCGCCACGACCCACGCCGCCGGCGCCCAGCGCTTTGAAATGAGCGAGGCGATGACGCCGCCGCCAAAGGCGCCTGCGAACCAGGCGAGCACGACCGCGAATTTCGCGCCGAAAGGGAGCGCCGCAATGTCCGCCGCTTTCGTCGGATCGAACCCTTCCGGGATTGGATAAATCCCGTGCGAGACGGCCTCGACGACAAACACGATCGCGGCGCCGCCGAGCACTCCGAACAATACCGCCAGAACGGATCTCAACATCGCCCTACGCCTTGCCTGTCGGCGCGCCCTCACGCGCGCTCGCCAGCATCATTAGTGCCGCCAGAACGACGACGCCAGCGACGACCCAGCGCAGCACGTCGAGCGGCATCTCTTTTACGACGAATGCCGCGAGCAACACGGCCGGAATGCCGCCGATCGCGAAGCCTAGGGCGAGGCGCGGATCGAACCGTTCCGCCGCGATAAACTGCAAGCCCGACGCCGGCATCAGGAAAGCGCAAGCCCCCATCATGATCGGAAACGCCGCGCGCGGGTCCATGCCGAGGAGGCTGAGAAAGATGAGCGAGGGCGCGTAGAGCCCGACGCCGAGCGTCATCAGCGCACCGAACAGAAAATGAAGCGCTACCGCCGCGCCGAACGCCGAGCCCGTAAGCGCGAGCGCCTCGCCGCCGCCGGGCATAAGGCCGAGATTGCGCGCGATGTAGAGTGCCGCGGCGGCGAGCAGCGCGAGCCCCATCCCGACGCGGATCGCGCGCACTGGCAAGCGCGAGACAATGCGGGCGCCGATCAACGCGCCAACGACCGCAGCCAAAATACATGCGACAAGGAGGGCGACGCTAACCTTGACGATGGCGATAAATATCAGCGCCTGCACGATCGTCGGGATCGCATGCCCGACATTGAGCGTGCCAGGGATGAGTTCGTCTTTTGTCAGCTTGAAAAATTTGATCGCCGCAGTCGTCGGCGCGAAGGAGCCGATGCCGAGCGTGTCAAAAAAATTCGCGATAGCGCCGATCGCGAGGGCTGGCGCCGACGCTGTTGCGCGCGCTTCTGTCCGACGCAGATAGGCGAACCAGCGCGCCGAAAGCGCGAGCGCGGCAGCGGCAAGCAGCGTTTGGATAGCGATAACGATCATGGAGCCCCGCCTCGGTCAAAGCGCACCCTAGGCATGTTCGGCGCCCGCGTCCCGGCGATAGGGCTAGCGGCGGATGGACATTGAATTTCGGGAAAATGGCGCGAGTGACGGGACTTGAACCCGCGGCCTCCGGCGTGACAGGCCGGCGCTCTAACCAACTGAGCTACACCCGCATTTGCCTAGCGGCAAAGGAAGCGTCGGGTATCGCGCCGGCGCTCAGCCGTCAAGCGGCCCCTTCCGTCGACTTTGACGCCCAACCGGCCGATTTTAAGCTGGCTTCCAGGGCCAGACGATCATCCCGCTTTTTCCGGGTTGATTTCAGCGCTTCCTGCGCCGGGGCACTGAAGGCCAGTCCCGAAGGCCAAGTGTCCGTTATACCGCAGTCCGATTGGCGACAGATGCAGCGCCCATGAGCCTAAAGAACGATTTTGGCCGGCGTAACTGGTCGGGGTTCGCCGAAAAAGCGCGGCCGGCGCGCGGACTTTTCAAATGAACCTCCGCGGATCCGCCGATATTCTTCCTGAAACTCCAGCTTTTGGGGGCCGGGCAAGTTCGTCGCGATGCCGCCATGAACCTGATGAAAAGTTCCTTCGCCAAGGATCATGATAACGTCGTTTGCCGGGTCATCGCAGACCCGGCGCCAAATATCGAGATTGGCGAGCCCGCCGCCCTTCGAACAGAACTGCGGATCATATCCGCCGAGGCGGCGCCAGTAATCCCGCCTAAGAAATAAGGCATTTGTCTCTGCTGGCAGATCACGCCAGCCGCCGTGAGACGAACCGGCGAAGACCGACCCGTCGAAGAGCCGGTAGCCGTCAGCCTCCCAGTCGAGTGACTGCAGAAGGCGGTCTTCGATCTCCTGATTGTAGCCTTTTCGACAACTCTGCATCTGGACCTCTGGGCCGAGGTGAAACGCAAGGGACCCGACAACTGGATTCATGGCGGTAGTCTTTGCAGCCTCAAGCGCGGCTGCGAGCAACCCGGGCGAGGCCATTCGTGCGCCGTCGATGAAAACGCCGACAAGATCGCCGCGCGCCATTTTGAGTCCGGTATTGATCGCCGGAACAGGCGACGATGTCGGATTTTTCTGGCTCGCAATGATTATATTGGGCGCAATCGACAAGATGCCTTGTCTGTCAAAAGCGCGGCTGGACCCGTTATCGACAAGGATGATCTCATAGTCGCGCGCGGAAACGCCCCGTTGCATCGACGGCGACAACGACTTGACCGTTCTCGGCAGCTCGCGGGCCATATTGTAGGCGATGACGATGACAGAAAGGCGCGGGCGCCGCCAAAGCCGCGACGCTTTGTACAGGGCAGCCTTCGCCTCGCGGCATAGGCGCCGCGCGGCTGGCCAGCTTTCGCCGTCCCCGGCCGATGGAGGTTGTGCGGTTTGAAAACTCGACATGGCTGTTTCGAAATTCTATGTAAAAACAGCGCCCAAGATTGGGCGGCGATGTCAAGGGATCAAATGGAAAAGCGTGGAGGTATGCCCGATTCGGCACTAACGCGAGGGCCGATCGAAAGCGGCCGCGAAGCCGCGGCAGGCGCCGACCGCTATCTTTCCTTGCTGAAGAAGATCATTCTCAACGAAATCTACCTGCAGGATGAAGAGCGTCTCTATTACCTTCGTCGCTGCCTCGAGAAAGCGGACATCTTCGATTACAGGGTTCTGCATGACATCGCTGCGGCCCGCCCGGAGACCCACAGGGAATTCCTGCGCTCCCGCGAGATTGGGCAGTTCCCGTATCGCAAGATCGGCAATTCCGGTTTCCAGCATTCCATGATCGGCCGGATCAGGCTGGACAGCCTTCACCGGTGCCTTGAAGCCGTCTGCTCAGAAAATATCGCCGGCGACCTGATTGAATGCGGCGTCTGGCGCGGCGGCGCTGCGATTTTTATGCAGGGTTTCCTAAAGGCGCACGGGATAGCTGGCCGCCGGGTGATCCTCGCCGATTCATTTGAGGGCCTCCCCTCATCGGGCGAGCCCGATGATCCAAGCCTTACACCCGATTCATTTCCGGAACTTGCGGTCAAGCTGGAAACGGTAATCGATAATTTCATAGCCTATGACCTCTGGGACGAGAATGTCGTGACCCTGAGGGGATGGTTCAGCGACACGCTCCCGACTTGCGACATTGAAAGCATCGCCTTGCTCCGGGCCGACGGCGATCTCTACACGTCGACGACAGATATTCTTGAGAATCTCTACGACAGAGTGTCGCCCGGCGGCTTTATCGTCGTCGACGATTATGGCGTGCTGCCATCCTGCGCGCGGGCCGTGCGCGAATTTTTTGAGCGCCGCGACGAGGCGATGCCGGCTGTTGAGCAGATAGATTGGAGCGGCGTTTACTGGCGTAAGCGGGCGCCGCAGTGAGATCATTCAAATCGGCTTTCTGCGCGGACTTCCTGCCGGCCTATCAAGCCGGCACGTTGAAATATCGCTATCGGGACGTTCCTTGCCTCAAGAGTCCGATCGATCTGGCGATCTACATGAGCATGCTTTGGCGCGAGCGGCCCAGAACCCTGATCGAAATCGGTTCAAAGCACGGCGGCAGCGCGCTTTTCTTTGCGGATATGGCGCGCATTTTCGAACTTGAAACAAATATCGTTTCGATTGATTTGTCTCCGCCCGACACCGTTGCAGATGACCGAATCCGGTTCCTGCAGGGCGATGTCATGCGTCTCGGCGAAGCCTTCTCAGCGCATTCGCTATTCGAACTGCCGCGGCCGTGGACCGTTATCGAAGACTCCGCGCATACAAAGGACGGCTGCGCGGCCGCGCTAACCTTCTTCGCCGAGAATTTGCTGGAAGGAGAACTTCTGGTGATGGAAGACGGCATTCTGACCGAACTCGGGATGAGCGACCGGTATGATGGCGGCCCCAACCGGGCGATCGAGAATTTCTTTCGTGGGCAGCCGGATGTTTTTGAGATCGCCACCGAATACGCCGACATGTTTGGGATCAATGCGACCTACAATCCGAACGGCTATTTGCGACGCCGCGCCTTCAGCGGCGCTCGTTAATTCTGCAATCGGGCGCAATCAGGTTTAATTCCCGGCGCCGGCCCTTTCCGTCAGATATCGTCAGCACACCCCCAAGGCAGACCCCCGCCTCGAGAAAAACAACGGGGCCGCCATCTATCGTCCACCCTTCGGGAATAGATGCGGACAACTCTTCGAACGGCGCGCTCCCCGTATTCGGGAAGACGAAGCGCCGTCTTTCAAGAAGCGCCTTTGCGCGCAAGCCTTCGATTTCGCGCGCAAGGAGATCGGCCTTCGACGCGAATGCGGCGGACTCAATAGTGCGGGACAAGGACGGCGCCGCCACGGCGACCACCAGTCCCATGATCGCCAAAGCGGCCAACATCTCCAGCAGCGTGAAGCCGCGACGAGAATGCCGATTGACGGCCCCAATCCTGTTTTCGGACGGGCGGATCAAATCTCGATGTCGGCGTTCATGCCGGCGCCGCCAGGTTCGTTATCCGCGCCGTACGTGTAAATCTTTGGCTTTAATGCGAAGCCCGCGGCGTCTGTTCCGGGCGGTTCGTAGCGATAGGGATTGCCCCACGGATCGTTCGGCAACGCTCCTTCTATGTAGGGTCCGAGCCAGGCGGCGCGTGCGGCCGGCTCCGTCGGCGGCGCGACAAGCAGCGAAAGCCCCTCTTCGGCGGACGGGTAGCGGCCGATATCCAGTCTGAGAGCGTCCACCGAAGTCTTGAGCGATCTTGCCTGGGCCTGCGCCGCCGTAATTTTCGACCGATCAACCTGATTGAACAGGCGCGGCGCGACCAATGTCGCCAAAATGCCCATGATTGCGAGCACCGCCAGCATTTCGAGTAGCGAAAAGCCCTTGGAAGTTTTTGGCCTGCTTGCCCTCACGGAAGTCATAGGCCCCATCACAGTTCCTCCGCCCACTAGAGGTCAAACTGATAAAGACTTGTCATGGCTGTAACAATGGCCACGACAATGCCGCCGACGATGAGAGAAATCGTTAGGATTGCGATCGGCTCCGTAAGAGCCGTCAACCGCTTTGCTCTTTCGCGCGCATCCTTCTCAAACAGGTTCGCGGCGAACAACAGCATCGGACCCAAGGCGCCGGCGCTCCTCCCCGTTCGGATCAAATCGATAACGACCGGATCGATGGTGTCACAGGCCTCAAACAGGGCCTCATCGAGCGGACGCCCCGCCCTGACATCGCGCCGCACTAGCTCAAGGCTCCGCCGGAACGACTGAGATCGCGCGCCGGCCTCGCCGAGACGCAAGGCGTCGATCATTGGCGCCTTGTTTGACAGTGCGACGCCAACCGTCCGGGCCCAGGATCCGACTTCTGCCTGCCGCAAGAACGGTCCGACCAACGGAAGACGCTCAAGCTGGACGCGCGCGGCCTCTCGCGTCGCCTTGCTGCGAGCCGATAGAACGACGAACCCGGCCGCAAAAGCGCCGGTTAAGATGGCGGCCGCCGCGTTGGCGCGAAACCAGGCCCCAGTCTCAAGGACAATTCGGGAGTACCACGGCGCCTTTGAAATGTTTTCTCCAAGTAGGTCGGCGAAACGGGGCACAACAAAGAAAAACATCAACAGCACGATCGCGCCGCCGACAGTCGCGAGGAAGGTTGGATATGTCAGAGCCGATCTGACTTCCGATCGCATCGTTTCTTCATGTTCCATTCGCTCTGCTGCGTCCGTCAGCGCTTTCGCCAAAGCGCCCGTCGCCTCGCCGAGTTCGGCGAGACGCGCGACATAGGGCGGCAACTCCGGCAAGTGGCTCTCGAGCGCAGCGGAAAAACGCCGGCCCGCCCGCAATTCGCGTTTTAGCGCTGCGGTTCGTTCGCTGAGCATCGGATGCGCGTTTGACTGTTCGAGCGTCGCCAGCGTCTCAAGGACGCCGACATTCGCAGACTGAAGCGTCGCCAATTGCCGGAGATAGCGCACGAGATCTCGCCGCGTGATGGTTCGGCGGCGACGCGCGCCGAAGGATTGTGATTTTCGGGGGGCGAGTTCGAACGGCGACAGGCCTCGCGCGAGAAGCGCGTCAAACGCCGATTGGCGATCGGTTGCGGGCACAGTCCCCGAAACACGAACGCCGGATTTGTCCAGCGCCTTATAGGCGAAGATCACCGTCGCCATTGATCTGGTCCAGCGAAAACAAATTCGTCGTCGAAGGTGGCAGCTCCGTCACGTCGCATCAAACAGGATCGCCCCCGCAGACGCGGAAGATCTCCGCAAGGGTGGTTTTTCCCTCGCGCGCCTTCAGCAAGCCGTCTTCAAAAAGTGTCAGAAATCCTTGCCGGCGAGCGATTCGAAAGAGATCGCGCAAGCTAGCGCCGGCGCCCACGCCCTCGCGCAACGGCTCGTCCATACGGGCGACTTCAAAGACGGCGATGCGCCCCTTGTAGCCGGTGCCGTCGCACGACGGACACCCAACGGCTCTTAGCCACCGCGGCGTTTGAGCCGTCGTCGCGGCGAAATCTGCGCCGCCGGCCTGCGCCTCGGCGAATAGCCCCTCCCCTTCAACGCCGTCATCGGCAACGGCGCAGTGCGGGCAAACTTTCCGGACGAGCCGCTGCGCGATAAGTCCGCGCACCGAAGCGCTGATTAAAAACCGCTCAAGCCCAATGTCTTCAAGGCGGGTCACCGCAGCAAGGGCGGAATTGGTGTGCAGCGTCGACAGCACGAGGTGGCCGGTCAGCGCGGCTTGGGCGGCGATCGTCGCCGTTTCGCCATCGCGAATTTCGCCAACCATGATGACATCAGGGTCTTGGCGCAGGACCGCCCTGAGGCCGCTCGCGAAAGTGTAGCCGATATCCGCCTTGACCTGAATCTGCATGACGCCGGCGATATCGTATTCGACGGGGTCCTCGATTGTGATGATTTTTCTGAAGCCGTCATTGATCTTTTCGAGGCTGCGATAAAGTGTCGTGGACTTGCCGGAACCCGTTGGTCCCGTCACGAGGATGATGCCGTTGGGGTTCGCCAGGAGCTCCGACAATGCGGCGCCCGTTCGCCCGGTCAGTCCAAGTCCTTCTAAATCAGGAAGCTCTGTCTGTTTGCGGAGCAACCGGATCACTAGGCTCTCGCCCCAGCTGCTCGGCACCGCTGACACTCTGAGGTCTATTTCATGGCCGGCGAAGCGGATCGTGTGACGGCCGTCCTGCGGCAGGCGCCGCTCAGCGATGTCCATGCCGGCGATGAGTTTTATCCGGCTGGCGACGGCGTCGAAGCGGCCGCGCGCTTCATTGCGGCGCGTGTGCAGCACGCCATCGATCCGGTATCGGACGACAAAGGAATGCTCGAACGCTTCGACATGGATGTCGGACGCCTTCTCCTTCAAAGCGCCCGCGAAGACGGCGTTTACAAAATCGATGACCGGCGCCTCTTCGGCCATTTCCCGAAGACGCGCGGCGTCAGCGAACATTTCGCTATCGAAAGTTTCGGAGGACCTTTCGAGCCTTGCGACGCACATTTCGAGCGTCGAACTCGAGGCCAGGTGATACTTGACCCCGACGTCGGAGAATGTGCGTTGCGCCGCGGCCTCGAGCGTTTCGCGCATCTCCGCATTGAGCGGATCGCCCGCAACCACATGCAACAATAAGGGGCCCGGTTGATCTTCGCCGCCCGCAAGCCAGGTGGCGCAGCGGCGCGAAGCGAACCATCGCGCGGCCAAACCCAGCCGGCTTGCGGTCCACAAGAAGGCTTCAGGATCGTCAGGAAGCTGTTGCGGCTCGGCGATCGGCAGATCCAGCTGGTCCGACAATACGCTCAGGAGCTGCTCTTCCGTGACCGCTCCCAGGCGCAGAAGCGCCTGCCCTAGAAGGCCGCCTGTCTCATCTTGAAGCGCCAGTGCCTGTGCGACGTCGCGCTCGGAAACGAGCCCGCGTTCCGTCAAAATTGCGCCGATAGGCGAGCCAATCATGGATAACGACCTAGCCAATCGAATAACGGAGACGCCCGAATGGCGAGGGTTCCGTATAGCCTACTGGTCAAGAAGCGAAAAACGGGCCTTGTCGATCGGCCATTAATCGGGGCGATCGCGGCCTCGAATATCCTCCCCGCCGGCGGCCTCAGAATCCAGCCTTGTTAACGATCCTGACCGCCAAATATGAAAGGGGGCGGCGCTGTGACGCCGCCCCCTCCCAATTCGTCACAAGCGAACGCCGAAATTACCGGTCCACTTGCGCGTTGGTCGAGCAGAGATCGACCAAGAGCCGCTGAGCGTCATTCAACAGCTTGTTGTCGACATGCGGGCCAAAGCGGCCGTCGTCGCACGACTGCGCCTTGAGCGAGCTTGCGTCGTTGCCGTTGTCGCCGAAGTCCGTCGCGATGCCGTTACGGATCATCAGTCGGTCAACGTCCATCTTGGGCTCGTTCACGAAGAAGGTGAACGACACGTCGCCCCGGCCGAAATTGCCGGTGCCGCCGATGTTTCCACGGATACACGCAGTCAAGCTCGCGCTCGAGAGAACAATTTCTTTGTTGTCGCGTTGCGGAGCGGAGCACTTGAACGGTCCGGCATATGCGCCGCCGTTCGTCGGGCCCTTGATTTCGATCTGGTACTTGACCGGATCGATACGGTTGCCGTGCGCGTCGTGCGTCGGAACATGGGTCGCGCGGAAGACGTGCGTGGTGCCGTCCGTGCCGTCGCTGACCCAGTCAAACGGACCGAAGTTGATGCCGGTCGATCGGAGATTGCCAAGAAGCACTTTCGAATCGATGAGAGTGCCGCGGGTTCCGTCAAACTTGACGAATTTGACCGCCGGCGCGCCGGGGACTTTCTCCGGATCGAAATCCACGAGGAGGCGCGCAACGGCGACATCCTGGTGCTTGATCGCGCCGACGCCCGTCAGTTCGGTGCGAATGAGATCGCCCTTAGCGTCGAAGATATTGATCGACTTCGGGCCGTTCCGTTCGCCAGCCGGGAATGCGTGAAGGCGAATGGCGAAGGCGTCAGAGCGCGTTTCGCCCTTCGAGGGCAGGTCGTCGCCGATCAAGCCGTCGAGTAGCGTCGCAATCATGCTGCGATTGAGGCGGAACGACACCATGCCGGAGCGATATTCGGCATCGGTCAGACGGCGACGCGCGCCGTCGCCAAGCGAGATCTCCTTGATGCCGATCAGGTCTTCGAACATCAGGTCGAATTCGATGGCTTCGACGTCGGTCTCAACGTCAACGCGCGATTCCTGAGAATTCGGATCGGCCTTGAGATCGAAGAGATTGGCGATTGCCCGGAGGCCGAGGCCGCCGATCGTAACGTAATCGACCGCAACGTGGGCGCCGTCGCTGTTTTCTTCGGAGAAGCCTTTGAAGTCTTGTTGATAGTCGATCTTGCCGCCGCCGTTCTGGACGATCGGGGCAACAGAGCCGTCGCAAGCGAGGATCTGCGTCGACGCCGTGCGTTCAACGGCCGGGAAGCCCGGGACGTTGCTGACGACTGAGAAATCGACGAACACGTCGTTGCACGAGGTCATCTGGATCGGCAGCGTGAAGCCGATCGCTTCTTCCACGAGCACGTTGTTTTCAGTTCTCGGCGTCAGGACAAACCGGGCCTGCGTGCCGCCGGCGACGCCGTTAATGACAGGCGTGGCGACCGCGGAGAAGATGCCGTCGCTGCCGGGGCGAACGATCTGCGGGATCGAGAAGTTTTGCTTCCAGGTCGCGCCGCGAAGCGTGATCGTCACCGTCGAGGGGTTCTCGATGGTGGGAGCATTGGTGTCATCGCGAAGATTAACTTCGACATGCGCGTCCATCGGATGGTCGAGGCCGACGAAGCGCTCAATCGCGATCACGGCATAGGGCACGCCCGGGAACGGCTTTTCAACCGACGGCTCGCGCGAGCAGATTGTCAGGCCAAGAGCGCTTTGCGCGCCGCAGAAGCTCAGGAACCCAGCGTTGCTGTCGGTGTGGTCGCCGGCGCCTGTGTTGACGTTTCGGAGTTCGGCCAGGAGTTCGCCGGCATTCGCGGCGCCCATGGTCACGGCCGCCGCTGAGGCAGCCGTCAGAAGTACCTTCTTAAGCATTGGGATAGTCCCCCTTTTAAGGTTTCACTGATCAGTAAAGGCACGTTGCTCTCAGGGTATTTCTTGGAACCGGATGACCCTAGTCGGTCACAGTGCGCCAATGGACCGACGGTCGCGCTAGCGGCCACGATCTGATGAACAGCGATAGAGCGATGATCTGAAGAGTCTCCCGGCTCCCATACCCCAGAGTTACGTTTAGTTAAGAATTTCGTAGGTCGCAAGATCGTGAAACCACTTTTGGCGGCGATCACCTTTTGAACAAAGTCGCCCATGCATTTGATAATTCTGGATTTTTTGAACTCATCTCAAATTCCATGCGAAAAATAATTGGCTGCTCGCGGCGCGATAGTTAACGCTGCACTGCAACACAAAGGGGTGGAGGGGAATCCCGCACCACTGATTCATTGATTTTTCTCAACCTTATTCAACACTTGACGCGCCCGAATGATTCGCACCCCAAAATGACCGCTTACCAATCAAGACTTATCTCAAATGCGAAACGCTCGACGCAGCGTTTCAAAAATTTGATTCGGGCAGGCGCTCACTTCCCTCCAGAACAGCAGCGCTCGTACGAAAGGGGCTTCAGCCTGGTGGAGATGATCGCGGCGCTGGCGATCATCGCCGTCGCATCCCTCGCGCTTTTTCAGTCAATCGGGTTTTGGCTACGGTTGTCGGCAACAGCGCAAGACGCTTCAGGATCGGCGATCGCCAGCAGCGTCGACCTTGAACGGTTTCAGACGCTGGTCCGAGGGCTGACTTATGCTTGGCCCGAACAAAGTGACGAGATTTTCGTTGGGGATCAGTTCGGCTTTACAGGGCTGACCCGCAGCCCGCTTCACTTCGCAGATCCGGGGCTCGAACGCATCACGCTCCAAATTGAACAAAAGGAAGGTCGTAGCCTGCTCACCTATTCGGCTCCAAATACAGTCTGGACCATCGCCGAAGCAGAACCGGGCGGCTCGCTCTTTTTTTCTTATCTCGGCGCGGACGGTGTCTGGCGTGCGGCTTGGCCACCGGACGCTCCGCCAATGGCGAGCTCGGTCGACGACCCGGCGCTATTCAAAGCGCCGCAATTGCCGCTTGCGATTAAGTTAACGAATGACGGCCAATCGGCCTACGCTTGGATTGCAGATGTCGGCGACGACCCGACGCCCGCTGGTCGAACGCAGGATATTATAGGCTTGGACGATGGCGCTGGCCTCTGAACGATATTCAGCGACGGCGCTGCTCGCATCGAAACGAGCTGAATCGGGATTTATTCTTCCCTTTGCGCTGGTAGTGATCGCAAGCCTTGCGCTTGTTGCGGCCGCCGCATTCTCCGCCGTTTCGAATTCCGCCGAAACTATCCGGGCCCTCGACGAAAGCGCCGCCGAAGATATCGCTTTGGCGACTGCGGAAGCGCAAGCGACCTATGCATTCCTGACCGCCGCGCCTGTTTCTGAGGGAATTTGGCTGGGATCGGCGGCAACCGCTGACGGCAGTTCATTGGACGGTTTCGCGGGAACTGAAGCAGCCTCCCCCTTATCGAACAATCCCGCCCTGAACGCCTCGCCTATGTATTGGCAGGGCAATGGCGCGGCGCGCGGCGTCGAAACATCGTCAGGGCGCGTAATCGTCGAATATCGGGATGCGGCCGGTCTCTTCCCGTTTTCTTCAGCGGATGAAACGAAAGCGGGCCGCTTTCTTGAAATGTTCGGGTTCTCTCGGGACGCAGCCGTCGAAATGGCGGCGCGGGTCGCCGACTACGAAGATCCTGATAATGTCCGCCGGTTCCGAGGCGCCGAACGGACCGACTATCGCTTGTTCAGCCGGAAACCGCCGTCCAATTCGCCATTACGCACGCCGGAGGAACTTGGACGCGTGCTTGGATTTTTCGAGGCCGCTCCCCCAAATTTCTGGAGCGACGTCGTCGCCTACGCCACCGCCGAACAAGGGACGATGCTTGAGTACGCCGCCCCGCCCCGGCTGTCGCCGCTTGCTGCTACGACCAGTGCCTCAGAGGGCGATCTCGACGCCATTTCGGCGCAAGCGCGGCTTCCGTCTCCCCGGGCGCGATTTTTGCTGAAGGTTACCGGAGAGCGGCGGACACGGACGCGCGCGGTCGATATCCGTCGATCGCCTTCGGTTTCGCAGTCGCCGTTCCAGCGATATATTGCTTACGAAACGACCGAGTTTACCAAGAGTACCGCGAACGGCGATGTTGACATTGCTCCAATCCTCTTCGCCGACCCTGACCGGGCTCCTCAATGACGGATCGGTCCGGTTGCTGCGCCAGGGCGCGCGGTTCCTGCCGACGTTAACGCTGATTTCGCGCCGTGCCTGCGTGTTCCGCCGCGTTCCCTTGAGCGGGCGCACGAGCGCGGCGCGCAAGGCCGCTGCGCTCAAGGTCCAACAGGAACTGCAATTTTCCGCCCCGCGCACATTCGTATCGCCCGACCGGGACGGTTCCAATCATGCGGGCGTCTGGACTTGGGACACCTCAGCCGGCGACACGCGATCAAGGGAGGAGCGCGCGCTTCGAAGCGGGGTGGCGTCCTTACCCGAGACAATCGCCCGGGCCGGAATAGATCGCGGGCGGCGATTGGTGCGTTGCCTTGAAGGCGTGGAAGGCGAGGTGTGGACGAACGGCGTCATGATCGCTTCACGATGGTGGCCTGAATCGCCGTCAGCCCAGGAGTGGGCGCTGTTCGTCAGAAGCGCGCGGGGCGCCGCCGTTGATTCCAACGATCTCGTAGTCGGACCGCCGCCAGTTGAAGAGCCTGTTTGGCTCGACGGATTTCCACCGATTCAAGCGGATCCTGAGGCTATCGCCACGAGCGCCTCACCATTGAGACTGGCCGCCGGCATCGCGATCATTGCCCTTGCGTTCGGCGCCTTTGAGGTCGCGCGCCTTGGCGTCGTCTCGCTGCACGCATCCGCCCTTGAAGCGCGGATCGAAAAAGGGGGAGAGGCGAACGCGCGCCTCGCCGCGCTTCGGCGTTCCGCGCAAGCCCGCAATGCGGAAGCGGCGGGGCTATCGAATATAGGAGACGAACGCCGCGTCATCGACACCCTCGGCGCGGCAATTACCGCGCTGCCCAAAGAACAATTGCAACTGCGCCGGGCGACTTTCGCCATCGACGAGCTTGAAATCGAGGCGCTGGTTCGCGGTCCGGTGGATGGTCCTGCGCTCGTCGCTCGGCTGGAAAAAGAAGAAGCGATTATCGAAGCCTATGTCGAGAACGCCGACATTGACAGGCTGATGAGAATTCGGATCGGCACAAGCTCCCCGCCGGTCCCTACAGCCTCCGCTGGCGGCAGTTGACCATGTTGAATGCAATTTCAGAACGCTGGGAGAAAGCCACTCGGCGCGAGCAGTATATATTGGTCGCTTTGATCGCCGTCGTCTTATTCGCAGGAATGTGGCGACTGAACGAGATTTCCAACGCCGCACGATTACGTCTTCAAGCGCTTAGCGAGCAAGTCGCCGCAAGCGGCGATGGCGTCGATGAAGAGCTCTGGAGCGCGCGAGCGGCGGAAGCGGCAGAATTGTCTTCGTTGTGGAAGGCGGCGAGCTGGCAAGGCGCCAGTTTCGGCGTGCTGTCGGCGGAAATTCAGGCCCGGCTCATGGAGATCGGGACCGCTGCTGGCGTCACGAGCATGGTGATAGAAGTTGACCCCTCGCCGCTTGAAATCGGCGCGGTCAGCGTATTGCGGTTCCGATTTTCGGGCGCAGCGCTTTATCGAACGTCAGCGCCGGAGTTTCTCGCCGCGGTGGCCGGCAACACGCGCCGGCTGATGCTCGATGAGGCCTCTCTCGAAATAAGCGCCGACAGCGCCGGCCGGATAACCGTCTCAGGACTGGCGCCGATTATCCTGGACGTAGCGACAGCGCCGGGCGGCGGGTCTCCATGAAACCGATCGTTCGAAATTTCTTGATGGTTGCCGGGATCGCCGGCGCGCTTGCAGGGTGGATGGACTCAAGCCGCACGCTGAAAGTCGTCGAGAAGAGCGCGGATGCGTGGTCCCCAGCGGCGCCTCGCATCGCCCCAAATTCCGAGGACCTGGCTCAAACTCTCCTCGATACGGGTCATTTTGTGGGGCCGGCGAAGCCGGAGCCCGTAGCCTCTGCTGATGCCGGAAATCTCGCGGCGCAGGAGCCGGAACTGCCGGAGGTCATCGCGACCGCAAATCTTGACGGCGAAATTGCTGTCAGCCTTCGATCGACAAATGGCGCGATCCGCACCGTCAAAGTCGGAGACGAAATCGAAGGGGCGTGGAAAGTGGAGTCCGCCACTTTAACGAAGGTTGTCCTTTCGCGCAGCGGCGAGACCGCGGTCCTGCCTGTCTATCCGGAAGCCAAAGCCGATGGTTAATTAATCCTTTTAAGATCATTCGAAATTCAATGCTCGCTAAGCGCCGTCGTCAACGAATGCCTAACAGAAAACGCGGTATCGTCACTTTTGATTAATTCGAGAGAGCGCCAAAAATGAAGCTCAGAAAATTGACCCAAGGTTGCGCCTTGGAAAGCGCCGCGCGCATCGGCGCCGCCTCGGCGCTCGCGCTGATTGCCGGCTGCTCCACCGTGCGCAACGAACGCCCTTACGCAACCCGTACTTATCAGTCGACTGATGTCGAGCGGCCGGAAACGCCCGCTCCCGCTGACGAGGCTGGCCTTCCCGGAGCGCCGCGCGACGGCGCCGCCGCCGCGTCAGGACCGCGATCGACGATCGCCCGCATTCCGACGATCGCCACCGGCTCCGGTGAAGCCGAAGAGACGCCCGCGGGCGCCGAACCGCCCTTCCCGGTTAGCGAGATCGATGCAGTCGTTCCTCCGCTCGCTCTGCCGGCGTTCATCGATCTTGCCTTCGGCGAAATGCTCAAGGTTCCCTATGCGACGGGAGCGGGTGTCGCAGGCCGGACAGAAATTGTTCAGCTTCGCTCTTCTGGAATGATGCCTGCCCGGACTTTTCTGAACCTTGTCAAGGTCGCCCTTTCCGATTTCGGGGTGCGCATATCGCTCGAAGACGGCGTTTACCAGATCGTCGAGGATTCAGCGCTGCAGACCCGCCGTCCCCGTTTCATCAGATCCCGCGCAAGGCCTGACACGCCGGTGACGCTGCGGCCCATCGTTCAGTTTGTCGAACTGAACGCCGTAAGCGCGCGCGACATGACATCGATCCTCCAGCAAGCGTTCGGCGCGCAAGGCGAGAACCTGAAGTTCGAACCCGACCCCGAAAGCAATTATATCGTGCTGACGGGCCTGCCGGACGATGTCAACGCGGCGCTTTCCATTATCTACGAAATGGATGAGCTGCGTTATGCCGGAACGCAGGTGCAACGGTACTCCCCGGGCCATTGGAACGCCGGCGAACTTGCGAGGGAGGTCGAGCGAATCCTGACGGCGGAGGGCTGGCAGACCAGCTCGCAGGAAACGTCGCCGCGCCCGATCCTGTTGCTTCCCGTCGCGTACTCGAATGATCTTCTCGTTTTCTCCCGGACGCCTGAAGCGCGCGCCCGGGTCAATTATTGGCTCTCGGAGCTCGATCGCCCGATACAGAAGGCCGACGGTCCCCAGTTGTTCGTCTACAACGTCAAGAACCTCAACGCAGAGGTCCTCGCTCAGACGGCGAATCAGGTCCTTGTCGGCGGGTTGCTCCGCGACCCCGCGAGCATCATCGAGGCGCAGGCGCGCGCCGCCCGCGGCGGGCAACCTTCGGCAGGCGCCGCCGCCGGACCGAATGGAAACGGGACCGGAGCCATAGGCGACTTCGTTGTTGACCCCCTTGGCAACCGGCTGATCTTTTCAGGGACCAGCAGCGAATACGAACGAGTTTTGCCGATGCTGAAGCAGCTCGACGTTCCGCCGGCGGAGGTTCTCATTGAAGTCATGATCGCGCAGGTGACGCTCACTGATTCCACGCAATTCGGCGTTGACTGGACGATCAGGAACCTTAGCGACAACAATCTTGTCGGCGGCGCCTCATCGGCGCTGACGGACGCTGGCAGCGGCCTTAGCGGCATTGTTTCACGCGGCGGATTCGGGCCCGCCGGCGTCGCCTTCGGCATCTTCTCTCCCGACGTCGATGTGAGCATCGACGCTTTTGCCGAGAACAGTCAGGTCAATATTCTGTCGACCCCGCGTCTCGTCGCGCGCTCTGGCGCAGCCGCCACGGTCCAAGTCGGCACGGACGTGCCCATCATCACCTCGCAGCGCGCTGCACCAAACCAGACCGGCGCAGGCGATCTCCTCGACACGCTCCAGACGATCGAATATCGATCGACCGGCATTATCTTGAATATCGAGCCCGTCGTTTTTTCCGACAACCGAATCGATTTGACAATTTCCCAGGAAGTTTCATCAACGTCGGCCCCGGCCGCCGGCGCCATTCCTTCGCCGACAATCAATAACACGAGCGTTTCGACGCTTCTGTCTCTGCAGGATGGCGCGACTGCCGTGATCGGCGGCCTTATTCAGGACACCGTGAACCGGAATGAGAACGGCGTACCTCTGCTGAAGGATGTTCCTATAGTAGGAAACCTGTTTTCGTCAGACAGCGTGAGCGTCGACAGAACCGAACTCGTTATCCTGATCACCGCTTATGTGCTCCGCAGTCAGGCGGACCGGGACGCCTTTGTCGATCGCTTCACGAGAGACATTGATCGCACGCTCGGCGAAGATAACCTCGTCACTCTTCGGCCGCGTCACTTTTGAGAGGGATCAGCCGGGCTTGGCATCGATCCGCAGCACCAAGCGGCAGAGCGAACGCGGATTCTCCGTGCTCGAGGCGATCGCGGCCATCGCACTGATCGCCGTCGCCTTTCTTCCGCTCCTGGCGCTTCAGAGCCAACTCGCGCGAACAGCGCTTTCGATTGAACGCGCAGAGCGCGTCGTCACGGCGCGCAAAAGCGCCCTTGCCTTATTGCGTGTCACGAACCCTGCCCAGAAACCGACCGGCAGCGAACAGGTCGGCGAGGCGACGCTTTACTGGACTGCGGAGCCCGTCGGGGAAACACGGCCCGTCAGGGATCAAAGCGGCGGGGAAAGCCGATTTGTTGCTCAGCTTTACAAGGTTGAGGCTCGCCTTTCATTTGCGGACGGCCAGGAAAACACCTTTGAAGTCGACGTTATCGGGTGGCGCGCCGTTCGGCCTGCGGGCAGCGGTTTCTGACGGCCACTAGATCGCGGCGGCGGCGACGGGCGTTATTTAGCAAACTGCGCCGCGCACCGCGATCCAATCCAGCTTGCAACTACAATCTGTCAGAGCCGACGCGGATTACCGCCTTGCCGAAATTTTCGCCATGGAAGAGGCCGATGAAGGCGCTTGGCGCTTCTTCGAGGCCCTCATAGACGGATTCGCGGAATTTGATTTTCCCGGCGGCGAAGAGCGGCGCGACTTCGGCCGCAAATTGCGGCGCAAGGTGCAGATAGACCGATACGATAAAGCCCTGCGCAAGCGCGCTGCGCCCGATGAGATTGATAAGGTTCGGCGGACCGGGTTCAGGATCCGCGTTATTGTACATCGAGATCATCCCGCAAAGCGCGATGCGCGCGCCCATTGCAATGCAGTTGAGCGCCGCTTCCAGATGCATCCCGCCGACGTTTTCGAAATAAGAGTGAACGCCGTCAGGCGCCGCCGCCGACAGCGCTTTCGTCAAGGCGCTTGCATCCTTGTAGTCGCGGTAATTGAGCGCGACATCGCAACCGCCGTCCGTCAAAAGCCAATCGCATTTTTCTTTCGATCCAGCCGAGCCGATGACGCGCGCGCCCTTGTGCTTGGCAAGCTGGCAGACGAGCGAGCCGACAGCGCCGGCGGCGCCGGAGACGAAGACGGTCTCGCCAGGATTGGGTTTCATGATCTGCGTCAGGCCCGCCCAGGCGGTGAGGCCCGGCATGCCGAGAACACCGAGATAGGCAGAGAGAGGCGCGAGGCGCGGATCGACTTTCTGGAGCCCTGCCCCGCTCGATACGGAGTATTCTTTCCAGCCGCCCTGAAAGGCGACGACATAGTCGCCCTTTTGAAAGCCAGCGTTGCGGCTTTCGACGACTTCGCTGACGGCGCCGCCGTCGAGCGGCTCTGTCAGCGAGAACGGCGGAATGTAGCTTTTGACGTCCGCCCGCATGCGGCCGCGCATATAGGGATCAACCGACATCCACACGGTGCGAAGGAGAACCTCGCCGTCCTTGATCGGACCGACATCGAGGGTTTTCACGGCGAAATCATCAGGACGCGGAAGGCCTTGGGGATAGGCCTTGAGGAAAATCGCTTTCGAGGATGCGGGCATGGAGGCCTCCGGGGCTTGCTCGCGCCGTTTTGACCTGTCGGGGGCGCTCATTCAACGCCCTGCCGCAGCAACGCCGCAATTGAGGGGATTTCCGCCCCAAAAACGCCCGGAGCGCCCTCAATATCGTCTCCACGAAAGGAATTGCGGAGCCGGCGGTTGCGTTCCCTGAAAGCGGCGGTCGCACTAGAGGAGGGATCACCATGAAGATGATGCTTGTTGGACTTGGCGCGCTCGGGCTCGCCGCAACCGGATGCCAGTCGACCGGCGAAGGCGCGCTTTACGGCGCGGCGCTTGGCGCTGCTGGCGGCGCGGTTGCTGGAGAAATCTTTGCGGGCTCGCCGGGCCGGGGCGCCGCTTATGGCGCGCTGATCGGGGCGGCGCTTGGGGCCTATGAAGGCTGCTCGCGCCAAGGAACATGTTTTGGCCGCGCGCGCGATCATGGCCGGCGCAATTACGACCGCTATTCGGATCGCTATTACTATGACGATCCCTGCTACGGCGACACCTATTGGGATGACGGCTCGTTCCGCCGCTCCGGACCGAAGGGCTATCGCGGCCGTTGCTGATCCGATCATTGGGGGACTAGTTGCGTTCGATGACCCGCGCCGGAAACGGCGCGGGTTTTCTATTGGCGCGGGAGCTCGGGCGTCCCCGCCTTCCGTTTCCCCTTGCCCAACTGACTGAGCGCGAGCAGCGTCATCGTCGGCACGAATGCGTCAATCGGTTCGGCGAGATTTGCGGCCTCCCACAAGGCGACAAGTCCAATGGGGCCGAACAAGAGAACCGCGACGACCGTGTTGATCGCATCGACGGCGAGCCCGACGCCCGGCAGCCATGAAATGACGGTGAAGTCGATCACGTCAATCGCGACGCAGATCACCAGCTTGGCGATATCGGACCTCATGCAGCGGCCCTTTTTGAGAGGATTGTCCGGTCCCGGATAAACGCAACGGTCAACGCCAAAGCTTCCTTCGTCTCTGGATAGAGCGGATAGAACAGCGGCCAGACGTGACTTAGCCCGCCCCGCGGCTCGAACCGCACGTCACCGCCGGCCGACTTCGCTTTCTCGACCATTCGCCGCGCATCGTCGAACAGCATTTCATCTTCGCTTGCGAGCACGAGGAGGGGGGGCAAGCCTAGGAAATCGCCGTAGAGCGGGGAGACGCGCGGGTCCTTGAGGTCGAGCGATCCGGCGTATTGCTTACCGCTTTCGCGAATAGTCGCTTCCTGAAACATGCAGTCGCTCGACCAATTATCGGCGACGGTGCGGCCTGTCGCGGCAAGGTCAGTCCAAGGCGAATAGACGAAGGCGCCCGCGGGCGCCGGCCGGCCCCCGTCGCGCAAAGCTTGTAGAGCGGAAAGCGTCAGTCCGCCGCCCGCCGAATCGCCGCCAATGACGATGCGCCCCGGTTCGATTCCCTGTTTCAGCAGCCAATCATAAGCGGCAATGGCGTCCTCGATCGCCGCAGGACAGGAATGTTCGGGTGCAAGGCGATAGTCGAGCGAGAACAGATCGGCGTTTGCCGCCTTCGCCATGGGCATCGTCAGCGAGCGGTAAAGGCCGGTCGATCCGAATATATAAGCGCCGCCGTGGAGATAGAGGACCACGGCGCCGTCGCCACCCGCTGCCGGACGCTGCCACTCGCCTTTGACCCTTGGTTCATCGACCGCTTCAATCTTGACGTCCTTTGGATAAATCGGGATGCGGCGCGCTTCAAATAGCGCCCGGAGTTCCGGCGCCGGGATGAGGTGCAAAGCCTTCGGCTTCAAGGTGAGGCGCAGATAACGATTGGCAAGCTGCGCTCTGAGGCTAGTCATCGGCCGGGTCTCCTTGGCGAAAGGTTTTACCGGGAGCCGGCGGAGACGGCGAGTCCGTTGAACCAGATCCGGCGCCGGGGCGTATCTCCACCGTCACAGCCCAGAAACGCCAATGCAGCTTCTCATCGCCTATCTGGGCGCCGCCGTCGCCTTCGTTGTTCTCGACGCTGTTTGGCTCGGGATTGTTGCGAAAAACTTTTACTTCACCCAGCTCGCGGGCCTCCTGAGGGAGAAGCCGGACCTTGCGGTCGCCGCGGTGTTCTATCTCCTCTATCTTGGCGGCGTCGTTTATTTCGCCGTGATGCCTGCGTTGGCGGGCGGCGGCGTCGGGCGCGCGCTGTTAAACGGCGCGCTTTGCGGCTTCTTCGCTTACATGACCTACGATCTGACGAATCTGGCGACGCTGAGGCGGTATCCGCCGACGCTCGCAATGGTCGATATCGCCTGGGGCACATTCCTGACGAGTGCGTCGGCGGCGGTCGGCTATGTCGCGGCGTCGAAGGTCGGGACCTAGCTGCGCGCTTGATTAGCGTACGTGCTTCTTAAGCGTCTGCTCGATGCGCCCGAAAACTGAATGGCTGCGCGCATCCCGCATTTCAATCTCGACGCAGTCGCCGAATTTCATGAAGGGCGTCACAGGCTTGCCGGTTTCAATCGTTTCAATCATGCGCTGCTCCGCGATGCAGGAATAGCCGACGCCGCCTTCCGCGACCGGCTTGCCGAGTCCGCCGTCGAGCTTGTTCGACACCGTTCCGGAGCCAATGATTGAACCTGCGGCGAGCGGGCGGGTCTTCGCCGCATGGGCGATGAGCTGACCGAAGCCGAATGTCATGTCGGCGCCGGCGTTCGCGCGCCCGAAAGGTTTCCCGTTAAACGTCACGATGAGCGGCAGATAAAGCTTGCCGCCCTTCCACGCCTCGCCGAGCGCGTCCGGCGTCACCGCGCAAGGGCTGAACGCTGACGAGGGCTTGGATTGAAAGAAACCGAAGCCCTTGGCGAGTTCATCCGGAATGAGACCGCGCAAAGAGACGTCGTTGACAAGCATGATGAGCCGAACGTGATCGAGCGCTTCATCTGCGCCAACGCCCATCGGCACGTCGCCCGTGACAACGGCGACTTCGGCTTCAAAGTCGACGCCCCATTTTTCGTCTTCCGCGAAAGCAATGTCGTCGCGCGGCCCTAGAAAGGAGTCCGAGCCGCCCTGATACATCAACGGATCGGTCCAAAAGCTCGCCGGCATTTCCGCACCGCGCGCCTTTCTGACAAGCTCGACGTGATTGACGTAAGCGGAGCCGTCTGCCCACTGATAAGCGCGGGGGAGCGGCGAGGCGCAGTCACGTTCATGAAAGCGTTCGACCGGCGCGGCGCCGACCTCAAGGCTGTGCGCGAGTTCGCGCAGATGCGGCTCGGCGTGGTCCCAATCGTCGAGCGCCGCCTGCAGCGTCGGCGCAATGCGTGTCGCGTCGGTGAAGCGCGTCAGGTCTTCCGAGACGATGACGAGGCGGCCGTCGCGGCCATGTTTGAGCGAGGCGAGTTTCATAACTTGAATGCCTTCTTGAGAATTTCTACTAGTTTTCTGGCGGCCGCTTCATCAAGTTGAATCGACTGGCTTGTCTTGCCCGGAATTTCGCGAATTGAACGACCGTGCGTATCAATTTGAAAAAAATGATGGCCATCGCGCTCGAACAAATAATACTTAGCCTCTATGCCGTCATGGACGGAATAGCGCTCGCGATGTGACTTAACGAATTCCCTAATTCTCGCCATTAAGCCTCCTGAAGCGAAGCGCCGCACCACGGACAGTGGCGGATGATAACGACGCTCCGGTCTCCATCATGAACGATGAGGGCGAACTGGTTCAATCCCTGATGATAGGCGATGAGGCTGTCCGGACAGTCGAACGGGTCCTCATGCGCCTCGCAAGTCATCTGCAACGCAGCTTGCATGGACTCGCAGCAGAGCGATTCCGGAGCCGGGTGCTGGGTGCGGACGCTCAACGTTCGGCGTCTTTCGGCTTCCAGCTATCGACATAGCCGGCGAATTCGACGCTTGACGCGTTCTCTCCAACGTCGAGCGGGTCCCGCGTATCGATCATCACGGCATATTCGTCGGTCGCGGGCTTTTTCGGCGTCAGCATGTTTTTCAGCGCCTTCGGATGCGGCCCGTGCGTGAATCCCGACGGATGGAACGTCATCATCCCGGCGTCGATATTGTCGCGGCTAAAGAAGTCGCCCGCGTGATAGAAAAGCACTTCATCATAATCGTCATTGTTATGGAAGAACGGCACTTTCAGTGCGCCGGGATCGGTCTCAAACGGACGCGGCGCGAAGGTGCAGACGACGAACCGGTCGGCGACGAAGGTCGTGTGCGCCGAGGGCGGCACATGATAGCGGTGGCTCATCAGCGGGCGGATGTGCCGCACATTGATGCGCACGGGCGCGAGTTCCCCATGCCAGCCGACGACATCGAGCGGATTGTAGGGGTAAGTCGCGACCGACACTGCCCCTCGCTTCTTGATTTCAACGCGCGTTTCGCGGTCATCCGCCTGATGCGCGCGAAAGACGTCATCAAGTTTGGGCGTGTCAAACAGCGCCGGGTCGAAGATCGCATGGCCGCCCACTAGGCCCTTGTCCGGCAGCATGAAATGCGAGCCGGTCGCCTCGATCATCAGGATGCTGACAGGCATTGACGGCGCGAGGCGCCACATCGTCCCGCGCGGCAGCACCAAGTAATCGCCCGCCTCGAACGCAAGGTGGCCGTAATCGCAAAAAAGCGCGCCGGCGCCCTCATGGATAAAGAGAATTTGATCGCCGTCGGCGTTCCGCGCGAGCGCCTTCATCGCCGATCCGAGTTTCCAGAACCGGATTTCCGTCGCGCGGTTGTGCAGCACGCGCGGCGCTGACCAAGGCGAGACCTCAGTGCCGTTCTTCGCCGCGAGATTGAAGGCGCGCGGGCGAAGCGGCCCTTCGAAATTCGACCAGCCGGTTGGCGGGCGGCGGTGGTGCATGAACGCGGCGGGCCCGAAGAACCCTTCCTTGGAAATCTCTCGCTCATAGGTGCCGGTCGGCAGGTCGGCATGGGCTTGCCTTGAGGCCTCGCCTTCAACCCTTGAGGCGGTGATCCAGCGTTTCATGGGGGCTCCTGCAATTAGTAACAGATGTTACCAATTACCGGCCCTTCCCGCAACGCCTTCCCTATTGGCCGCGACTCGCGGCGACAGTCGGCGGCGATAGACGAGGGTGGTGATGGTCGAGCGGTTCGTCGAGCGTATTCTGTTTTCCGCACGCTGGCTGATGGCGCCATTTTATCTGGGGCTCATCGTCGCGCTTTGCATTCTCTTCTTCGAGTTTTTCGCAATCCTCGCCGATTACATCGGCAAAGCGGTCTCCTCGCTTGGCGGCGGGGCGGCCTTTGGCGAGGAGGAAGCGATCCTCGGCGCCTTGTCGCTGATCGACATTACGCTGATGGGCAGCCTCATCCTGATCGTTGTCTATTCAGGTTATGAGAATTTCGTTTCGCGCATCCGCACTGGCGAACACGAGGACTGGCCGGACTGGATGACGAAGGTCGATTTCTCACAGTTGAAACAGAAGCTTCTCGCTTCGATCGTCCTCATCTCCGGCGTGCAGCTCTTGAAAGCCTTCATGTCGCTGGAGAAGCTCTCCGACCGCGACCTTGCCTGGCTGGTCGGCATCCATCTCGCGCTCGTGTTTTCGGCGATCGTCTTTTCAATCGCCGACTGGCTGCAGAGCCGCTCCGGCGACAAAAGCGGATAGCCGCTCCCCGACCTGTGACCGGCAGCCGGGCTTGCCCCTCCCCCGCCCGCCCGCCATATCGCGTTCCGCGAAAGGTTTTCTGATGCGAACAAAGCTCCTGATCCTCGGGTCCGGCCCCGCCGGTCTTACCGCCGCCATCTACGCGGCGCGCGCGGGGCTGAAGCCGGTCGTCGTCCACGGGCTCCAGCCCGGCGGACAGATGACGATCACCACCGATGTCGAGAATTATCCGGGCTTTCGCGACGTCATCCAGGGGCCCTGGCTGATGGAGCAGATGCAACGCCAAGCCGAGCATGTCGGCGCGGAGTTCGTCGCCGACCTGATTATCGACGTCGATCTGACATCGAAGCCGATCGCGCTCAAGGGCGACAGCGGCGAAGTCTACGAAACCGACGCGCTTGTCATTTCAACCGGCGCGCAGGCGAAATGGCTGGGCCTTCCTTCCGAGAGAAAATTTCAAGGCTTCGGCGTGTCGGCCTGCGCGACCTGCGACGGGTTTTTCTATCGCGGCAAGGACGTCGTCGTCGTCGGCGGCGGCAACACCGCGGTTGAGGAAGCGCTTTATCTTTCCGGCCTCGCGAAATCGGTGACGATCGTGCACCGGCGCGACCACTTCCGCGCCGAGAAAATCCTGCAGGACCGCCTGTTCGCCAAGCCGAATGTCGAAATCGTCTGGGACCATCAGGTCGATGAAATTCTCGGAACGGACAATCCTCCCGGCGTCAACGCCGTGCGCCTCAAGAACACGAAGACTGGAGCGGCGCGCGAATTGAAGACCGACGGCGTTTTCATCGCCATCGGCCACAAGCCGGCGACGGAGCTGTTCGCCGGCAAACTGCCGATGAAAGATAACGGCTATCTGATCGTAGAACCGGGTTCGGTCGCGACGACAATTCCCGGCGTCTACGCCGCCGGCGACGTCACCGACGACATCTACCGCCAGGCGGTCACCGCCGCCGGCATGGGCTGCATGGCCGCGCTGGAAGCCGAACGCTTCCTTGCGGGCCGGGAATTCGGCGCGGGACATTAGGAGCGACGATGACTGAAACCAAAACAGCGATCCTCGCCGGCGGCTGCTTCTGGGGCGTTGAAGATTTGTTCCGCAAATTGCCGGGCGTAATGAAGACAGAAGTCGGCTACACCGGCGGCCGTACGAAGAATGCGACGTATAAGGACGTAAAGACCGGCTCGACAGGACACGCCGAAGCTATTCGCATCGCCTATGACCCTGCCGCGACCAGTTACAAGGCGCTTCTCGAGTTCTTCTTCCAGATCCACGACCCGACGACCGTCGACCGGCAGGGGAACGATGTCGGCTCGCAATACCGGTCGGCGATATTTTATCTCGACGACGAACAAAAGGCCGACGCCGAAGCGGTGATCGCCTCCGTCAACGCTTCAGGCAAATGGCCGGGCAAGGTCGCGACACAGGTCGAGCCCGCCGGCGCGTGGTGGACGGCCGAGGAGTATCATCAGGATTATCTCGTCAAATATCCTGACGGCTACACCTGCCACTTCATCCGGCCAGCCTGGAAATTGCAGCGGGCGCCTTGAGATCGGCGTCGATTTCCTCAAGGCGCGCGCGCATCAGCGCGCCTACCGCTTCAACTGATAATTTCTCCCGGACGCGCGCCTGACCCGCGCGCCCGAGCGATGCCCGCTTTTCGGCCGACAGCGCCAGGTCGCGCAAGTGGCGCACGGCGTCGGCGAGGCGCGGCTCCGCCCATTCCGAACCGTCCGCATACGGATAATCGCCCGCCTTTACCGGAACGAGATCATAGCCGACAAGCGCCGCGCAGCGCTCATCCGTGAAGTCCATATTCCCCGACCAGCCGGTGACGACGACCGGTTTCCCGAGCGCCATGAATTCAGCGATGCCGAGCCCGAATCCTTCGGCGCGATGGAGCGAAAGATAAATATCGGCGCTCGACTGCAAGGCGGCGAGATCGGCGCCGGACAGCACCTGATCGACGACGACGATATTCTGCGCGCCGCCGGCGATCTCACGAATTTTGCGCCGCGCCGCCTCGACGTGTTTTCCGCCATGCGTCTTGAGGATCAGCACCGGCCCGCCCGCGTCGTCGCCAAACGCTTCACGAAACGCGGCGACAGCGGCTTCCGGATTCTTGCGGGCGACGTAGGAATTGAGATCGAGATTGGCGAAGACAGCGACGCGGCCCTCAGGCACGCCAAACCGCGCACGGTCGGGCGCCGCTACGCCGCCGTTTGAAGCCGGATGTGGAATTACGTGTACGGGTTTCGTCGTTCGCTTGGAGATCGCTTCGGCCGTAAAGCGGCTCGGCGCCCAGATTTCATCGACGAGGTCAAACGCCGGCGCCCAGACTTCGGGAAAAACCGGCAATTCCCACGCCCAATAACCGATCTGATAAGACCCGTCGAGACGCGACGGATCGATGAATCTGCCGAGCATCGGCAGCTGGTCGGCGTTCACATGCATCAGCGCGATGCGGCGCGGCGGCGATGCAGGGTCGTCGTCCTGCCAGTCAATCGCCTCCTTGAAGATGCCCTGTGTCCCAACAGCAAAACTGCTAACGGGAACGCTGGCGTCAAGCAGCGCCGACGTTGCGCGGCGGGCGCCTTCGCCAACGCCAGATTCGGCGCGAAAATAGCCGTAGAGATCGACACCCAGATGGCGCGCGGTGTCGAAGCCGCCATCCGCCGCCGCGATTGTCGGTACGGCGCGCGCTTCGGCGGCGTCAGCCTCGGCGTCAAGATTGAGTATGAGCTTGCGCGTGTTCATCCGGACGCTCGCGGGCAGGCGTCGCCATGCCGCCGCAAGTCCCGGCACGCCGAAATAGAGCCCCTGCGCGACTGGGCGCAGTTTCAATCGAAGGCTCGATCGCTGCGGCTGCGGAATCGCCGGGGCTTCGGTCAAAGCTGACGGAGCATGCTTTTCCGCGGCGCGCACGATCGCTCTTCGCGTCGGCGCAAGGCACGCCTCCGGCACGCCATGCTCCTTCGGCGCGGACGACAGGAACCAGTGCGCGAATCCGCGCCGGCCTTCCTCTGTCACCAGCGGAAAAATATCGTGCAGGTCTTTGCGGCCCTGATAGATTTCATGCATCAGCCGCGTGACGGGAAAATCTTTCGCGCCGTCGTGGGCGATTGGCGCCAGCGCGTTGAACAATTCATAGCGCGGCCGGAACGCACGTTCGCGCTGCTTGATGCGCGCATGGTTGGATTTCGCGTAGACCTTGCGCATTTCCGGCGTGATGCGCTGACCGTCGCTGAACATATCAAAGGCATAAGGCTGTTTCTTGCGCCGCTCATGGCCATGCCGCTCAAGCGAGGCGAGGTAGTCCGTCAACAGAGCCTTGCCGGGGCCGAGGTCGTCTACCGACAACCGGTTCTGATGCTTGGAAAAGACGCTCGCATCGCCCGGCACGACGCCGCTGAAATGGAAGAAGGTGAGCGGGGCGCCGCCGGCGATCCAGCCGTCCGCCGTCCTATCGAGACGCCGGTGCTTGTAGTTCCAGTAGGCGGCGTTATGGCCCGGATCGCGCAGGATCAGGGCGTTATCGCAAAAGGCCGGCGCATAATCGGCGAGACGCTGATCGACAAACAGCCCGGCCTCAAGGTCGACGACGCATTTCGTCTCGCACTCGCGTCCCCACCATTCGACGAACCGCCGCGCGCCGGGGCGGTTGGCGAAGGCGCCGAAGCCGAGATTGTAAACGCCCGTGCGCAGAATCTGAATGTCGTCCGGGTGAAATTCGTCGTTCAGCGGCTCAAGCAGATGCGGCGTCAGCACGCAGTCATGGCCGCGCGCGAACGCCTCTTTGACCGCGATAAGGGGACGCAGGAAGTAGAGATCCGGGTCGAGGTAGACCGCCGCATCGAAACCGCGTTTGTCCCACAGATCGAGAATACAGAACGGCTTGATCGCGGTGTTGAACTCCATCACCGAATAGCGCAGCGCCATGTCCCACAGCGCAGGCATGGCGATTTCGGCGACGGGAACGACATTAACGTCTGGCGGAAGGTCGAGATCGTCCGCGTCGTCGGCGAGATAGATGAAAAAATCCGCCGACGGATCAGCCTTGAGCAGCGACTCCCGCAATGTCAGCGCATAAGCGAGATAATTGCGCGAGCAGATCGTGAAATGCGCGAGGGTCATGGGCGCCCTTCCCCCCTCTCCCGTCCTTTACGGGAGAGGGGCCGGGGGTGAGGGCTCGTGTCCCGAGAACCGACGGCAGTTCGCGTTGACGGCCCCTCACCCCTATCCCCTCTCCCGCAAGAGCGGGCGAGGGGGACGCGCGCCAACGGCGACGGCCCTGCGCATTCGGTGAACGCTTGTTTACCCACCCTCATCCGCGGAACAACGCCTCTTTCTTGGGGTAGATGTCGCGCGCGGCGTAGGTTTTCAGAATGGTTTCTCGCGCCGCTATCCGCATCGGCGCATGCGCGCCCCGCCGTTCAAGAACTTCGCAGACGACGTCCGCGATCGCCGCTGGATCGCGAAACGGCGCAAGCCGTCCGTTGACGCCGTCTTCGATCAACTCGCGCACGGGCTCGGTATCCGATCCGACGACGAGACACCCTGCGCTCATCGCTTCCATCATCGACCACGATAGCACGAAGGGCACCGTCAAATAGACGTGCACGGAGGACGCCTGCAGCACTTTCAAATAGGCGGGCCGCGGCAGCAGCCCCGTGAAATGCAGGCGCTTCATGTCGTAATTGCCGCTGTCGAGCGCGCGCTTCTTGAAGCTGTCGCCCTCCCCAAGCTTCTTCCCATAGGCGACGCGATCCTCGCCGACGACGACGACATGCGCGCGGGGGCGGCGCTTCATGACGATGTCGATCGCCGCCATGAATTCCGGAAAGCCTCGATAAGGCTCCATGCCGCGCGCGACATAGGTGACGATTTCCTCTGCGCCGGAGAGGTCGAGCCCTTCAAGCTTCAGTTTCGATCCCGGCAGCGGCGCATAAGTGTCCGTCAGGATGCCGTCATGCATCGCGACGAGGCGTTGCTGGAAAAATTCCGGAAACTGCGACCTCTGCCACTGCGTCGGTACGATGCCGATATCGCAGGCGGCGAGGTCGGTGAGGATCGGCGCATTGCGCGATCGCGTCCGGCAAAGCTCATCGTCCGACTGCGGCGCATCGTTCAGGAAAGCGACGTCGGCGCCGTTCGCCTGATAATACCATTCGAAATAGCCGACATAGCGCGCCTCGGGCCAGACGTCCTTGAGAAACATGCCGGGGCCCCAGCCCGAATGGGCGACCATCACATCGGGATTGTAGCCCTTGCGCTTCAGGTCGAAACAGGCGCGCGCGACCGCCTGGCCGTTGATGACGGCTTTCTCATAGGTTCCGGCGTAAGGATGGACGCCCTTGGTGATCTCGCGGTGGGGCGCATAGTTGAACGTCTTGATGGTCGGGTGCCTGACGTCCTTGCGCGCCGTGCCAAAGACCGCTTCCCAGCCCTTCGCCGCGAGATATTCCCCGATCGGCCCGAACTGCGCCGGGAAATTGTCGTGCACGAAAAGGATCTGCATCGCCGCCGTCATTCCTCGCGCATGGAGCGCGACAGGGCGTCTGTCAACGGCTTCAGGAGGTAGCTGATCGCCGGCTGCGCGCCGGTCTTGATGAAGCTTTCGACCGGCATGCCGGGAACAAGCGTCTGGTTCTTCAGAACGCGCGTCAATTCCGCTTCCGGCGGCAAGTCGATCAGCACAAGGAAGTAAGGCTGCCCCGTCGTCTTGTCGATGATGTTGTCGGCGGACACCTGCCGGACGACGCCGGTCGCTTCGGGCGTCGTGCGCGCGTTAAACGCGGTGAAACGCAACACCGCCTCCTGTCCCGCCTGCACCTTGTCGACATCGCGCGGCGCGATCTGCGCCGCGATCAACAGTCCGTCGCTGCTCTTCGGCACGATCTCCATCACCGGCGCGCCGGGCGCAATGACGCCGCCCTTGGTGTGAACGGAGAGGCCCAGCACAACGCCCGCTTCCGGTGCGCGGATCTCCGTGCGGCGCAGCGCATCAAGCGCGGCGATGCGCCGTTCGATCAAGCCGGCGATTTCGACTTCGACTTCCTCCGCCTCCTTGATCGCATCTTCGCGCGACTTCTGTTTCAGGCGCTCTTTCTCAAGCTTGGCTTCGGAAATGACGCTTTCCGACTCGGCGACCGATGCGACGAGCGCGCCCTGCCGGCCGGAGATCGCTTCTTTCTCGCGTTCAAGCTCGCGCACGCGCGTCATCGGCGCGAAGCCCTCGGCATGAAGCCGTTTGACGCCTTCAAGTTCTTCCGCGATCAGCTTGGCTTGCGCCCTCAGCGAGCGAATCTGCGTGTTGGCGCCGTCGATCCGCGTCTTCGACTGCACGATGCGTTCGTCGAGCAGCGAGATGACCGTCGCCTTGGTTTCCTCCCGCGCCGCGAGGAGGCGTTTTTGCCCCTCAAGCTGCGTCCGATAGTCGAGATCGCCGGGGGCGAGCACGAAAGCGCGGCTGTCCTCGGGGATTTCTTTAAGGCCGTCGCGTTCGGCGAGAAGGCGCGACTGCCGGGCGATGCGTTCGGCGAGCTGCTCGGTCAGGAGGGCGGCGTTGGCGTTCGGCACGATCGAGTCGAGGCGGATCAGGACCTGTCCCGCGTCGACTTCCTCGCCTTCCTTGACGAGGATTTCAGAAATGACCCCGCCCTCAAGGTGCTGGATCGCCTTCCTGTTCGTCTCGACGCTGATGCGGCCCGGCGCGATCACCGCGCTGTTGATCGGGGCGAAAATAGACCACAGCAGGAGGCCGCCGAAAACGGCGGCCACGGTGATGATCCCGATCCGGCTGAACCGGCTTGCGTCATCCGCCGGCCGGACTTCAGTTTCGAGCTGTTTGAGCATTCTGTTCCGCTTCGGGCGCCTTGCGCGCGCCGCCGATGGCGGCGACGCGTCCGGGCGCGATCTTGTTGAGGACTTCATCGCGCGGCCCGAAGGCGCGCGTCTCGCCGTCGACGAGCATCAATAGCTTGTCGACATGGGTGATGGCGCTTGGCCGGTGCGCGACGACGACGACGGTCGCCTTGCGCTCTTTGAGGGCGAGGATGGCGTTCGAAAGCGCTGCTTCCCCCTCGGCGTCGAGATTGGAATTCGGCTCGTCCAGCACGACGAGCGACGGGTCGCCATAGAGCGCGCGCGCAAGACCGATGCGCTGGCGCTGGCCGACCGAGAGGCGCGCGCCGCGTTCGCCCATTTCGGTTTCAAAGCCGTCCGGAAGCGCCAGGATCATCTGCATGGCGCCCGCCGCCGTCGCCGCCTTGATGACGGCGTCGTCCGTGCGATCCGACCGGAAGCGCGCGATATTGTCGGCGATCGTGCCTTCGAAGAGTTCCGATTCCTGCGGCAGATAGCCGATATGCCGGCCGACTTCCTCGCGGCCCCAGGTGAGAAGATCGGCGCCGTCAAGACGCACTTCGCCGGAAACGACGCGCTCGACCCCGACCATGGCGCGGGCGAGCGTCGATTTGCCGGCGCCCGAAGGGCCGATAATGCCGAGCGCCTCGCCCGGCAGGGCTTCGACGGTGACGCTTTTCAGGACTGGCTTCTTGGCGCCCGCCGGCTGGCAATAGACGCGGTCGAGTTTGACATGGCCCGTCGGCGCCGGGAGCGAAATTTTCGACGTTTCTTTGGGCGCGGTTTCAAGGAACGAGCGCAACCGCTTCCAGGCGGCGATCGTGGTGCCGAAGAGGCGCCATTGGCCGATCGCGCTTTCGACCGGCGCGAGCGCGCGCCCGGCGATGATCGACGAGGCGATCATCGCGCCCGGCGTCACCTGCCCGAAGACGGCGAGCAAGGCCCCGACACAGAGGATCAGCGACTGCAATAGCATGCGCGTCGCCTTCGTCGCCGCCGAATAGGCGTTGATGCGGTCGCCCGCTTGCGCGCCGGCGTCGGAAGACCTCAGCGCATGACCCGCCCAGATGCGCTGCAACGCGCCGCGCATCCCCATCGCATCGGCGGCTGAGGCGTTGCGAAGAATGCCGGTCATCGCCGCCTCGCTCGCCGACTGCGCTTCGAGCGCGGCGGCGAGAGCTTTGCGCGACTGGCGCTCGTTAAGGATCGCAAGAACGATCAGCACCGCGGCGCCGAGGACAGCCACAAGCCCGAGCGCCCAGTGCATCAGGAAAACGAGGATGAGGAAGACCGGCGTGAACGGCGCGTCGAAGAAGGCGAGCAGCGCCTGGCTGCCCATCGTCTGCCGCAGCGTTTTGAGATCCTTCAGCGGCGTTTCGCCCGCCTGCGTCGTCGAGAGGCGCGCCGCGTCAACGGCGGCGGAAAAGGCGCGCGGCGAAAGCGCGGCGTCAAACCGCGCCGCGGCGCGCGCCACAAGCGCGGTGCGCGCGAACTCAAGAACGCCGTACGCGGCGAACAGGCCGACGACGAGCAGCGTCAGGACGACAAGCGTTGAAACGCTGCGGCTCGCCAGCACCCGGTCGTAAAGCTGGAGCATGTAGATCGGGCCGGTGAGCACGAGGAGGTTCACGGCGAGCGAAAACCACGCAGCCCGCACGAGCGGGGGCCGCGCCGCCTCGACGGCCGCCCGCGCCTCCTCCGGCAATGTGGTCTTCGCCTTGGCGTTCAACTCTTTGGCCCTTCCCGTGCCCCGATTGGTTACCAACTCAATACTAATACAATCTGAGCAGGGCTATCTCAGTTCCCCTCTCCCGCCTGCGGGAGAGGGGTTAGGGGTGAGGGGAAGTCAACAAGCACAGATGTCATCGCGCGCCTCACGAGCCCTCATCCCCGGCCCCTCTCCCGCGAAGGGCGGGAGAGGGGGGAAGAAATCCCCTAACTCACCACCGCCCGGTCAGTGACCCGGCGCCAGCTGGTCCCGTCCGAGAAGGCGAGGACCGCCCCGCCCGCCTCGTCCGAGACGTAAAGGATCGCCCCCGCCCCCTCGCCCGAGGCTGCCGGCAGGCTCGCCTTGGCGTGGCTTTTAACCCGGACTGCGCCATCGACTGTGAGCTTGGTCGCCGAAAGGGTCAGAATCTGGCGGAGCACGCCGGCTCCGTCGGTCAGCTTGAAATTCGCCGATCCGGGGACGATCCCCGTCGAGACGGCGCCGCCGACCGCATAGCCGAACGTCCCGAGCCGCACGAACTGCGCCCCGTCATGGCCGTACATGTCGAAATTGAAGATCGCGTCGCCATTGACGACAGCCAACGGCGCCATCTCCGTTCCGCGGGCGCGGCGCGCCTGCAAGAAGGGCGAGTGCCAGGTCGTCGCCGAATAATTGTCGAGCGCGAAGGTCTGGTAGGACCCGTCGGCGATGAAAGCGTTCTGCAGAACGCTCGACCGGCGAACCGTCAGCTTGCTGAAGGTCGCTTCGGCGCCGAGCGCGGCTTCGTCCGTCCAGCCCGCGCCGTCGAAGACGGAGAACTGCCCGGTGTCATGCGCATAGGCGCGCCAGCCCTTGCCGGGCGCGATTTCCGTCCACGCCCCGTCCTGAAACGCGGCGACCGACGCCGGATCGAAGGCGCTCCAGTCGCTCCCCGACGGGCTCGCCGGCAGGATATAGGCGTCGCCCTCCTCAGGCGCGCCCGGCTGCGCGCTGACGGAAGCCGATTTCACCGATAGCTGCACAAGCGCGTCGAGGCGGCGAAAGCTCTCATTCGCCGTGACGTGTTTTTGCGCCTGCTGGGGCTGGATATAGGCGAGGCCGAGGCGGGGCGAAGTCTGCATGCGGGGTTTCCTTTCAAACGCGACAATTCCGCTGAAAGGCATCATAAGGCCGCCGCAAGGGTGTAGGACGGATTTTTGTTTCGTATAGAGATCAACGACTTAAATGGTTAACGGGCGTTTTCCCGCGAATGGGGAATCGGGAAGGCGGCAGGACGGCGGATTGGGGTAATGTCCGTATACAGAGCAGGAGAAAGTCCGACGTCAACCCGGACGGCGCAGCCGATCCGGGGTCCAACTCCAAAACTTTCGACGCGCACATTGGCGAGCGCGCGAGATGGATCCCGGGCTCCGGCTTCGCCGGCCCCGGGATGACGGCGACAACGCCGCCGCTAAACCAGCGCTTCGTCCTCGCCGATGAAGAACACGCTATGCCCGGAAAACCCTCGCCACGCGGTCTCGGGAATGTTCGCCGCGCGCAGCGCATCCTCGCCGAAATCGCGGACGAGATCGTAGGCTTCCGGAATTCTGAACACCGCGCCGAGCGTCGCGTGAAGATCTTTGGGCGAGAACCGGCGACAATGATCGAACTGGCCGAAGCGCTTCGTCTTCGCTTCCTCGCTCAGCGCCGACAGGTCCTCCTCATAGGCCTGACCATAGATCGGCAGCGAAAAGACATGGCGCCCGCCCGGTTTCAACAACCGATGCAGGCGCAGCATCACGACCGTCCAGTTGCACGGCACATGTTCGATGACGTGGCTGTGGATGATGAGGTCGAAAGGCCCGAGCCCTTCAAACGTCCTCGCGTCGCAAAGATCGATCTTGCGGATCGAGGGAATATGCGAATAGCGCTCAAGGTCGATATCGCCCGCAACATAGGCCTTCGACCGCGCGCTGAGCCAGGAATAGAGCCCGCGCTCCGGGGCAAGATGCAGGATCGCGGTCTCCGGCCCGATCATCATGCGGTCGAGCGAGAGCTTCATGATCCGCGTGCGCTCATAGGCGCCGCATTTGGCGCAGATCGCGTTCGGACGGCCGTTAAGCTCGTTGAAATCGGGCGAACCGCAGAGATTGCAGGAGGGCGTCATGCCGGCTTCCCGCACACGATGACTTCCAGAAACTCCCCCAATATCCCCATCCGGCGCGAATTGAAGCGCGAGATTTCAACGTCGAACGGCGCCCATTCGGCGATCTTTTGATGAATGTCGTAGCCGTAGTCATAGGTGACGAGCGCGCCGTCGCCTGAGATCGGATTGCCGTGATATTGCGCCGGCTCAAGATGCGTCACGGACCCGTCCGCTTCGAGCCGCGCCCGCGGCTTCAACGGCTCGACCTGCGCCTTCAGCACCGGAAAGGTGCAGATATAGACCCCGCCCGGCTTCAGCGTGCGGTAAATCTCCTTCATCATGCGGTCAGGATGAAAGACATGCTCGAAGACGTCGAGCGTGATGACGATGTCGTGCGCATTGTCGGGAAAGGTGAGCGCTTCCAGCGACTCGTTCCGGAAGCCGTCGACTATCGTCCCGAACGGCTTGTCCGGGAAATAATGCGACGCGATGTAACCTTTGCATTCGCGCCGGATTTTCATCGCGATGCCGCGCTTCATCGGCGAGGATTCATGGATGACAAGATCGCGCCAGTTCGGCCGCGTGCGGTCGAGCACGACGGCGAACGCGCGCTCGCGAGGGCTCGATCCGTTTTCGCAGGACCGGCAGAAGAGGCCGCCGCGCAGCCAGCGGCGTTTGGAGATGAAGATCGCGGTCTTTTCGCAGATCGGGCACCAGCCATTGATCTCGAGATAAAAGGGCTGCTCGCTCATGCCGCCCCCGCCGCCGCTGCCCGAAGCGCCAGCATCTCCGGCGCGGCGAACGCGGCCTTCACCAGCGGCACATAGTCCGGGTGACGGCGCATCACGGTTTCGACGGCGCCCTTGATGAGCTTTTCCTTCTCCGCGCCGAAGCTCGCGCTGCGCGTATGGAAGACATAGGCATAAGGGCTGATGACATGGCGGAAGCCCGCCTTCAGCGCGCGCATGCAGAAATCGTTCTCCTCGCCATAGCCGCGCGGAAAAGCCTCCTCGTCGAAGAGACCGATGCGGTCGAAGACATCGCGGCGGATATACAGGCAAAAGCCCGACCCTGTTGGAACGTCGACCGGCGCCAGCGCGGCCGTGCGCCGCAGAATCCGATCGACATGGTCAGCGTGGCTGACGCCTTCCGGCTTCGGGTTCGGTCTGTCCTTCTCGGGAAACGAAAAGGCGCCCGCATTGTCGCCCATCGCCGTCGCGGTGCCGACCGTGTCGCCGCGCCGCGCCGCCTCCATGAGGCCGTCGAGCCAGCCCGGCGTGACGAGGGTGTCGCTGTTGAGGAGCACGACGTCGTCATCGCCGGCCGCTCGGACGCCGATATTGATCGTCTTCGTGTAGCCGAGATTGCGGTCGTTCGTTTGAACCTCGAAGCCTTCCGCGTTCGCATAGGACTGCAAGAGCGGCGCGATACGCGCGTCCGTGCTGCCGTCATTGATAATGAGGACGCGCGCGAAGCGGGGATCGAGCGACTTGCGCAGCGACTTAAGACAGGCCGCCGTCTCGTCCGGCGCGTTAAAGACCGGAACGATCACCGTGACGCGGCGGGCGGGCGCGCGCCTGCCGGTCGCAGCGCCGGCGGCTTCCGACAGCGCGGCGCGAAGATTCTGCGCGAGGCGCGCCGGCGCATTTTCGCGGGCGACACGCGCGCGCCCCGCCTCTCCCATGCGCCTTATCAGCGCCGCGTCCTCGCACAGATCGCTGATGCGCGCGGCCGCGGCGTCAAGATCGCCGAAGGGGACGAGATAGCCGCTGACGCCGTCCTCGATCAGTTCCGGAACGGCGCCCCAGGCGTAAGCGATGACGGGCCTGCGCGCGGCGTGCGCTTCGGCGACCGTTCGGCCAAAGGACTCGGCGAAATGCGAAAGGTTCATCACGACATTGGCCCGCGCCATCGCATGGCGCGGGTTCGCCGCATAGCCCGGAAACGCGACATTGGACGGCGCGATCGCCTTTAATCCCGCGACAAAGTCGTTGTCAGGCCCGATGACGGCAAAGCGCGCCTTCGGCGCCAGTGTCTCGCACCGCCGTGCGATCTCGATGAAATCGGCGACGCCCTTCTTCGGCAGATTGCTGCTGACGAGCGCGACGGTGACGGTTGCGCCCGGCTCGTTCGCCATATCGAGCGCGTCAAGGTCGACGACGTTCGGCGCCAGATGCGTGCGGCCCGGTCTGTCGAACAGGCGCGCCGTTTCCGCCGAATTCGCGACAACATGATCCGCGAGATCGAAAACGCGCGCGATTATCTCAGGCGGCGCCAGGCCGATCTGGGCGACAAGGCCCTCGTCCCGATCAATGAGTTCGCGCGCATGAACGGCCGTCCTGATCCCCTGGCGGCGCGCCGCCACCAGCGCCTCAAGATGTGTGACCGTGTTGGCGTAGACGAGATCGACGCCGCGCTCGCCCATCAGCTCTTCAAAGAGAGCGACTATCGCCTCGTCAGGCGCGCGGTTGTCTCTCCATTGCGCGTAAGGGATAATAGCGACGCCCATCGATCGCTTCGCGCAATGCTCGGTGTAAAATGCATGCGCCGCGCTGGGGAGCGCCACGACGACATTGACGTCGAGCGTTTCGAGCGCTTCGAGCATGTCGAGAAAGCTGCGCTCGCCGCCGAACAGCTGATGGCTGACGCAATGCGCGGCGAGAAGGACCGTTGGAACATCCGCGCGCCGCGCCTTGAACCCCGGAAACCATCGCCGTTTCGGCGCGGCGAGCGCGAAAAGAGGCGGCGCGGCGGCGGGCCCGAGCGCGCTTTTGACCGCCGCGAGATAGCCGCGCCCAAAGCGCTGCGAGGGTTCGAGCGTCGTTCCTTCCGCCCATTCGTTCCAGGCGTTGATGAACAACAGCGAATTCGGATCGGCGTTATGCTGATCCTCCTGCTCGACGATGCCGGCAACCCATTGCCGGAAGCGCGCGGGGCTGGCGCCGATGAAGATGCGCGAGTCCTTGGGGCGCCGCGCCGTATTGTCCCAGCCGAGCATCGCCGCCCGGTGGACGGGCCAGGGATAGCCCTCCTCGAAGCGCTTCAAATCGCCGTCGACGACCTCGTCATAGCCGAAGATTTCGCCGTTAAAGTCCTTCGCGAGATCGGCGACCTCGCCCCGCTTGTCGATGCGCACCGTTTCATGCGGCGGGAACAACACATAGGCGTCAAGACCGAACTCCGCCGGCGGTCCGTCAAGCGGCTCCAGTCCGAAGCGCACCGCACAAAGATGGATCTCGCCAAGTCCCGCCGCGCGGCACTCCTCGCGCCACATCGCCGCCGTCTCCAGCCAGTTCGGAATGATACGAATGCGGTAGACGATCAGAACCGGCTTGCCGTCATGGCGGATATAGCGCGGGTCCTTCATCAGGCGGATGAACTCGCGGATGAGCGCGCGGTTCGACTCCATCGAATAGGACTGCGCGAGGAGCACATGCCGGTTCTGGCCGTCCCAGTTGCGCGACCAGTTTTCATTCGCCCAGCAGACGCAGAATGGAAAATCCGGCTTGCCGGTTTCGAGCATCTGCTCGATCGGGCGATTGAGCATCTTCCTGCCGTCAAACCAGTAATAGTAATAGCAGAACCCATGGACGCCGAAGCGCCGCGCGAGCGCGGCCTGCGCCTCCTGCGTCTCCGGCGCGCGCAGATCATAGTAACCGAGGTCGGCGGGCAGTTTCGGCTGATCGTGACCGCGGAAGAGCGGTCTCGCCCTCACGACATTCGACCATTCGGTAAAGCCTTCGCCCCACCATTGGTCGTTCTCAGGGACCGGATGGAATTGCGGCAGGTAGAACGCGATCGCCCGCACTTTTCGCGCAGTCGCCGGTACGGCGTTGCGCGCCAAATCCTCGAAAGTCTCAAGCGCGAAGCCGCCCTCGGCGGCGATGGCGGCAAACATGACGCGCAAGAGCGGCTCGCGCTCTTCCGCGAATTCCTGGTGCGAAATCTGGTGCGCGCGAAACTGGTGAATAAGGACGCCGGAGACCAGCATCGCAGCGTCAGTTGGCGCTTTGTCCGGAACGGACACGGCGCGGCCAAGACGCGCGAACCACGTCTTGAGCGCGGGCGCCGATTGCGGATCGAGCGGGCCAAGCTGCGCGGCGGCAAGCCCGCCTGACGGCGCAAAACGCCGCCACGCCACATCGAGGTTCGCGATCAGAGTCGGCTCCGCCAACGCATCAGGCGAAAGCGCGCAGACGCTCTCATATTTGGCGAGCGGCCCCTGATTGATGAGATGCGCGACGATCTCGGCGTTATTGGCGCCGGGCGGATAGAGCAGCACGGCGCCGCGTCCAAGCTGCACGGTCGCCTGCTCCGCCGCCTCAACCAGCGCGCTGTCCTGCAAAACGATCACGACGTCGCCGTCGCTGCGCACGGGGTCGAGCATGGCGGCTACGTGATCGGCGCCGGCGCCCGGCAACACGATCAGCATCCGCGATGAATTCGGGGCGCTGGCGCGCAAGGCGAAAAGATCCGGGAATAGGCCTGCGGGCGGTCTCGCCGCCTCCACGACGGGCAAAGGGCAGCTTTCATCCGCATGAAGAAGCGGATTGAGGCCGGCGGCGGCGACATCCGGATTCGCGGCGAGATAGGCCGCCGCGTCGAACAAGGCCGACGGATTGCGGCCGAGACTGGCGCCGATCCAGAGATAATGCTCCGCCGGATCCATGCCGAGCGCGTCGACGTCAGGGTAGTTCGAACGATACCACGCTGCGTCAAAGCGAGCAGACTTTGCGACGCGC
Organism: uncultured Caulobacterales bacterium; assembly: GCA_964535605.1. Taxonomy (GTDB): domain Bacteria; phylum Pseudomonadota; class Alphaproteobacteria; order Caulobacterales; family Parvularculaceae; genus Amphiplicatus. The sequence continues at coordinate 3,998 of CAZHUI010000007.1, read as the reverse complement.
TCGATGTCCTCGCGCGCGACCGGCATTCAGCGCTCGCCCCGCGCGCGCGCGACGTCGGCGTTCGGATGGCGGCCTTCCCGCACGCCGAAGGTGAGAAAATGAACGGCCGGATCGATGCCGGTCGCCGCGATATCGGCATAGCGCGCCGAATACCAGTCGGCGTCGAAGAGGCCCGTCGCCTTCAGGAGCGCCGCCCGGCGACGCAACTGGCGCCCGCGCATCGCCGGGAAGAGCGGCGCCGAAGCGAAGGCCTTCAAAGTCTCTTCAGTGCGCGCGATCTCGGCGCTCCTCGTCTCGGCGAGCGATTGACGCAATCCGTCGCTTTCCTCGTCCTTCCCTTTGAGAAGGCGCGATAGAGCGGCGATCTCGTCGAACCGCGCGGCGATAACGGCGTTCGATTCGGTCAAGGACGCCGTAAGCCGCTCAATTTCGGCGCGCGCGGCCTGTGTCTCTTGTCTCCGGGCTGCTTCCACTTCCGCCAGCCGCTGCTTCAATGCAGCTTCTTCTGCCGCGACACGCTCTAGCGCCTTAGCGAGGCTGGATTTCAGCGACGACACATGGCGCGCCGACTCTTCGGCTTCAAGCGATCGCTGTCGAAGGGCGCTCTCGGTCTGCGACAGCCGCGATTTGACGTCGCCGATTTCCGCCGCGCTCATCTGCAGGCGTTTTTGCGCCTCGGCGAGTTTGCCGTCCGTTTCAGCCGCCCTTTTCTCGGCTTCTGCGAGCCCCTTCTCAAGCTTGACGGTCTGGCCCTGATGATACCATTGCAGCGCGACGAGGCGGGCGAAGGCGTGTCCCGCGTCATTGAGGCGCACGCGAATAGCGTCGAGCGCGGCGTAATCGGCGGCGCGCTCGCCCTCCGTCGCCCAACGGTCGAGAATCGCGAAGGCTTCAGACGCCCAGGCGTTGACGCCCTCGCCGCCGATCGTTTGCGCGCGGCGATGGTGGCGATGTTTGTCGGAGAGGAACTGATCGATCGCTGGCGTTACGAAGCTCTGACGTTTCGGGAACGCGAGCGACAGCGCGGCCTGAGCGCGCGTCATCGATCTAGTCCAATCACTGAGCAGACCATCATAGGAAACAAAGGCGCGCGCGCGGCCGCGCGTTTGCACCTCGGCGTCGAGCGTATTGCGCAACCAGAGCAGCACGCCGAGCGCGATGTCGAAATTATCCCGCTTCTTCAGCGATTCCGCGACTTCATGCGGATGGCGGACGATGCAGATGATCGCCGGCGACGCGCCGGTCGCTTCAATCGTTTCCGCCCACCAGCCGGCGATGCGGCTGATGCGCGGGTCCTTCAGCACAAAGAGGAACGACTCGCCGAATTCATCGCGCAAGGTTGCGATCGCCCGCGCCCGAAACTCGGCGGCTTTCGGCGAGCGAAACCAGTCGGGATTGACGGCTTCGAAGTCTCGCCAGTTGGTGCCGGCCGAGTCGAGCAGTGCGTCGTTGAGCTTGCAGACCGGCGCCGATTCCCAGTGACCCGCCTCGTTGCCCGGCGCCTCCGGTACGAGCGTCTTCGGAAGATCGCAGCCGAGAAGATTGAGCGTGCGCGCCAGCGCGCTTGTTCCTGACCGGTGCATGCCGAGCACGAGGACGCAAACCCGCCCTCCGGCGGCTCCGTTCAGCATGGAGGTTCCAGCGGACAGGCCCGTTCTCCTTTTAAGCGGCTCTCGTCTGAGCGGTTCGCGGCAGCGTTTTTTCCCTAGGGGATTCGGGAAGCGAAAGCGCTCTCTCTCTATCGGACGCCCCGGTCGAGGCACAAGGTGCGGATCGGCCTTGCCTTTTCCGGGGCCGGGACGTTGCCGTCCCTGCACCGGACAAAGGACTGCGCCTAGTTCGATCAAATTTTGGTCACACGGCGCTTTTAGTTTGCTCATCAGGCGGGGGAGGTTAGGGTCCGCCGGAACGAGGCGTTTCGAGCGCCATTGGCGGGAGATCGGTTAGAATGTGGACGGTGACTTTTGGAGCGACGGGCGGCCAGTCGTCGACGACGCTCAACAGCATCCAGCAGGTGACGTTTGACGCCGCCAATTACTGGGGCCGCTATATCGACTTCGGCGCCGCCACGCTCGACATCCAGGTCAATCTCATCAGCCTTGACCCGAACGTGTTGGCGCAGGCGGGCCCGACATCCTTTCCCTTCACACGGACGGTCGGCGGCGCCGACGTATTTCAGGCGATCCCGATTCTCGAATTGCAGACGCAGATCGACCAGAACGGATCGACCCATGAAATCGAGATCGACATCAATCTCGATTCAATTACCGGCGGAGAGTATTTCCTAGGCGGCCTCGCCAATCCGAACGTGCCGTTCAGCCAGTTCGATCTTTTCACCGTTCTCGCGCACGAGATCGGACACGGTCTCGGCTTCATCTCCTTCGATCCGGCCAACGCCACCGACGACCGCGCGGAATACGACCTGTTCAAGAGCGGGGATTTCTTCGTCGGACCGCGCGCCGTCTCCGTTTTCGGCGGAAATGTTCCCCTGCAGGACGGCGACGGCAGCCATCTTGATGTTTTCGATCTCCTGTTCCCATCGATCGCCAATGGAGAACGAAATTTCGTTTCAGCCCTCGACATCGCAATCCTCGCGGACGCCGGATTGCCGATCCTTGAACCGACATCCGGAAACGACTCGCTCTTTGGCTTTGAACGCTTTGTCGACGGCGGCGTCCTTGTCGGCGGTAATGACAATATCGCGCTGCTGGGCGGCAATGACTGGTACAACGCGCTTAGCGGCACGGACTCGGTCGAAGGCGGCGCGGGCGATGACACGATCATCGGCGGCAGCGGCAACGACACGCTGCGTGGCGGCGCTGACAATGACAACCTGAGCGGCGGCGCCGGATTGGATAGCCTTTTCGGCGACGAAGGCGGCGACACCTTCATTAACGCGGGCGGCGACATTTTTGACGGCGGTGAAGGATTCGACGCTGTCAGCTATGCGACGGAGACCGCCGCCATCCGCATCATCGGCGGGACCGGCTCAATTGGCGCCGCAGCAGGCGCAACCTTAATCAGCATCGAGAGAATTGTCGGCGGCGGCGGAAACGACACCATTTCGGGTCTTGCAGCGAATGAAGATTTCGAGGGCGGGGCCGGCGCCGACTCGCTGTCGGGCGCCGACGGCGACGATCTTCTCACGGGCGACCTTGGCGCTGACACGCTGAACGGCGGCGCCGGCAATGACACGGCGAGCTATTCGCCGTCAGCGGGCGGCGTTTTCGTCAACCTCTCAACCGGGCAGGTTACTTCCGGCGGCGCGCTGGACGGCGCAGGCAATTATGTCGGCGGCGCCCTTGAAGACACGCTCATTAGCATCGAGCGCGTCATCGGCTCGGCTTTCGGGGACCGCTTCGTCGCCAGCGGCAATGCGCGAATATTTGCAGGCGGCGGCGGCGATTTCATCGCAACGGGCTTCGGCGCCGACGAAATTTCCGGCGACGCCGGCAACGATACGATCAACGGCGGCGGCAACGCCGACACGATTTCCGGCGGGCTTGGGAACGACGTCCTCGACGGCGGGACGGCCTTCGACACGCTTGATTATTCGGAGAAGACGGGCGGCGTGAACGTCAATGTCATCAACGGGGTGGCGCTGACGGGCGGGTTCATCAATTCGGCCGGTTTCTATCAGGGCGGCGTGCAGGAAGACACGATCTCGAATTTTGAGAACATCCTTGGCACGGGTTTCGCCGACCGGCTGATTGCAGGCTCGACAAGCGCCTCAATCTTCGGCTTTTCGGGCAATGATTTTCTCTTCACCTTCTCCGGCAACGACACGCTGTTCGGAGGCGAAGGCGACGATTTCATTTCTACCGCCAAATCAACGGACCAGCTCTTCGGCGAGAACGGGAACGACACGCTGAATGGCGGCACCGGCCTCGACACGCTGAATGGCGGGGCCAATACCGACACCGCGGATTATTCAGATCGGACCGGCGGGGTCAGCGTCAATCTCGTCAGCAATGTCGCGATCACCGGCGGCGCGCTCA
>CAZHUI010000006.1:0-76427 GCA_964535605.1 uncultured Caulobacterales bacterium | reverse complement strand
TCGTCGTCACCGCAAACAATTTTGATTCGGATCATCCGCCCGAAGCTCTAGTGGCCGTCGAGAGCGGCGGTGACCGTCGCCGGCGACGGGCGCGGCTTGCGCCGACGGCGTCGATTGCGGCCGCGCTCCCGGTTTTTCTCCTGCGCGAGACCGACAAGGATCCCTTCTCTTAGACCCCGGTCGGCGACGCGAATGCGGGTCGTCGGCCATTCGAGCAAAAGCGCCTCAAGAATCGCGCAACCGCACACGACGAGGTCGGCGCGCTCGACGCCGATGCAGGGCTCGCTCGCGCGTTCGTCGTAGCTCATGGCGCGCAACCGCTCAGAGACGTCGCGCACCTCGTCTGCCGTAAGCCACAGGCCGTCGACCCGGTCACGCCGGTAGCGCGGCAGGCGAAGATGGACCCCGGCGATCGACGTCACTGTCCCCGATGTGCCGAGGAAATGCCCGCGACCATCGGCGAAGAGAGGGGCGACGCCGGCTGGATCGCCGACCGCCGCAATATCGGCGCGCAAGGCGTCGATCAGCGCCGCATAAGCTTTCCGCGTCATCTCGCGCCCGCCATAGCGTTCCGACAGATTGACGACGCCAAGCGGCAGTGAAGTCCAGGCGAGAATTTCGGGTGATCGCGAGCGCCCGCTATCGGCGCGCGGACGCACCCAGGAAATCTCCGTCGAGCCGCCGCCGATGTCGAAGATAAGGCCGGCGGGCGCCTGCATGTCGAGCAGCTCCCCGCATCCGGTGACAGCGAGGCGCGCCTCTTCCGCCGGCGTGATAATCTCGAATTTAAGGCCTGTTTCTGCCTCGACCCGATTCAGAAAATCGACGCCATTGGAAGCAGAGCGACAAGCCTGCGTCGCGATGCACCGTACGCGGACGACACCGCGCCGTTCGATCTTCTCGGCGCAGATCCTGATCGCGTCGAGCGTCCTCGCCATCGCGTCCTCCGAAAGCGCGCCCGCCGCCGCCACGCCTTCACCTAGGCGGACGATGCGCGAGAAGGCGTCGAAGATGCGAAAGCCGCGCCCGCGCGGGCTGGCGATAAGAAGCCGGCAATTGTTGGTGCCGAGATCGAGAGCGGCGAATTTGTCTTGCGTTTCCGGTGCGAATTCCGTTCGGCGCGGCGGGCGTGCCGGTTCCGCCGCCAGCGGCGCTGTTTCCGCAATTACAGGATTTGCCGCCTCCCCGCCGCCAGCCACACCCGCCTTGTCCCCGGCGGGGGCCGACGTCCGGCGCCGGCGCCGGCGCCTTTTCGTCATTGTTGCGTCCTCGCAGCGGGACCGATTGACCGGCCCTCATTCCGAGGAAACTCTATCCCCTCCACCAAGCTGAGAGCAAGCCGCTGAAAATCAGCGAAATCCCTAGAAAATCATGTAGATGCAGCAGGCGGGCGCCGCGCCCCGCGCTGCCTTGCCGCTGTCGCGCGCATAGGCCGCAATTGCGGCGACGGCGAGGAAGGCGGCGGCGAGCGCGACTACGCGCGCAAAAAATCCAGCGGTAGACATCGTCTCTTCTCCCTCGCCGGCTCCGATATCTCCCGTGGAGCCGTCCGCCACGGTTCGCCCTCAGTGGCCGGGCGCGCCGCCTTCAAGATCGCGGAATTCTTTCCGCAAGGCGTAATCGCTCGACGTCACGGCGCGCTCCATGTCGGCGACACGCGCGTCAAGCGCGCGGAACCGGTGACGAAGCTCCGAATACGTCATTTTCGGTTTCTGCGAATATGTCCGCCAGAAGCGCTCTTCGTCAGGGTGGTCGTAGCGTGCAGCGATCGGCTCCCCCGCGGGCAGGAAGAAAGCCGCGGCCGCGTAGAGAAAAATCGGCACCGGGAACATGAAAATAGTGAGAATGATCGCGCCAATGCGCGCCCACTTAACGTTCCAGCCGAAATAGTCGGAAACGCCGGCGCAAACGCCCGCGATCTTGCCGGCGCGCGTATTGCGGTAAATGCGGTGGCGGTTCGGGCCCGGCCCTGGATCGCCGACATGATGGGCGTAGCGGTTTTGCTCGCGCCAGCTGTCGAAATAATCGTTCATGTGGCCGATGAAGCGTTCAACCTCGGGATGAACGCCGTCTCGCGACCAATCGTCGCCGTAGCGCTCGTCACGTTGGCGGCGGCGGCGACTACGCATGCGGACGCTCCCGGTAATCGTCGCGCCATTTCGGCGCCTCCTTGTCGAGGATCGTCTCCAGCGCCTCGACGCGGCGTTCGAGACGCTGCGCCGAGCGCCAGAGATCCTCGACAAGGCGTTCGTCATCCGGCGTCACGGTCTTCATTTTCTTCATTTCCGTGACGTAGTGCATCACCATCGACGGCAAGCCGATGACGACGATCGCGACGATGGCGACGACATAAGGCCAAGGTCCGTCCATGAATTCACCCTCTCCTGTTCGCGGCGCCTAGAGTTTCGGGGCGGCGCGTTCGGCGACGCGGCGCTTCAGCGCGTCGAATTCGGCGTTGACCTCGTCCTCGGTCTCGAGTTCGCGGAACTCCTGCTCCAGCGATTTCGGACGGCCCATCACATAGCTTTCCGCTTCCGCTTCAAGCTCGTCGATCTTGCGCTCATAACGCTCATAGCGCGCCATCGCCTCGTCGATGCGCCCATCATAGACGGCGCGATTGATCATGACGCTGCCCTCCGCGGCGGCGCGGCGGATTTCGAGGCTGCGCTGTTTGGCTTTGGCTTCTTTCAGTTTCGCTTGAAGTTTTTCGAGATCGTCATTGGCGCGCAGGAGGCTCTTGTCGATCGCATCATGTTCCTTCGCGAACAGATCAGCCATTTCGAGCGCCTTGCGCTTGGCCGCGATCGCGCCGCGCGCGAGATCGTCGCGCCCTTTGGCGATCGCAAGTTCGGCTTTCGTCTCCCACTCGCGCGAGCGGAGTTCGAACTCGGTCCTGCGGCGCTCCACTTCCTTCTTGTCGGCGATCGCCCGCGCGGCGCGGCTTCTGACCTCGACGAGGGTGTCTTCCATTTCCTGGATGATGAGCCGGACGATCTTTTCGGGATCCTCCGCCTTGTCGAGCATCGCATTGATGTTCGAATTGACGATGTCGGTCAGTCTTGTGAACACGCCCATGGTTTTGCCCTCCCTCACCAGATAATCGCGCCGACGACCAAACCAATGAGGAAGGCGCCCCAGGCGAATCCCTCACGGCCGCGGCAGGCCCGGCGGAAGCGCGTTTCCCAGTCGAGATCGCGGTCGTCATAACGGCTGTAGCTCATTCCAAACTCTCCGAAGTTGGCCCGTTGGCGGGCGCGTTTTGGCCTCTGATTAACCCTCTCTTTGCGAAAGCCGTGCCAACTTGGCGTTGTTTCCTTATGCTATTGATTTTATTATAGTTTTCGCTCTGCTTCGCCGCCTTCGCGTTGCGTCGAAAGGTATTCAGCGCCAGTTAGTGGCTTTTTATACCATTGCGCGCTAGTAAAATTTCCCGATGGAACATCCCCGCCAGCCGCCAGACCTGATTGGCCAGTCGCGCGCTTTTACGGACGCCCTCGCCCACGCATCCGCCGCCGCTGCACTCGACCGGCCGATCCTAATTTGCGGCGAACGGGGTTCCGGCAAGGAACTGATCGCCGCGCGTGTGCACTTCCTGTCGCCGCGCTGGGAAGGACCGTTCGTGAAGCTGAATTGCGCGGCGCTGGCCGAGGAACTCCTCGATAGCGAGCTTTTTGGGCATGAAGCCGGCGCATTCACCGGCGCAACGCGTCGGCATGCCGGTCGCTTCGAACGAGCGGAAAAAGGCACGCTCTTTCTCGATGAAATCGCCTCGGCGAGCCTTCGCATTCAGGAAAAGCTACTGCGCGTCATTGAATATGGGGAATATGAACGCGTCGGCGGCGCCGAGACGCGCTATGCGGACGTGCGCATTGTCGCGGCGGCGAATGTCGATCTGCCGCGCCTCGCCGAGGAAGGAAAATTCCGCGCAGATCTTCTCGACCGGCTCGCCTTCGATGTCGTGCAGACGCCGCCCTTGCGAGCGCGACGCGAGGACATTCCTATGCTGGCCGCGCATTTCGCGTCAGGTCTTGCGCGCGAAATGAATGCGACATTCGGAGGCTTCGCGCCAGAAGCTCTCGGCCAGCTTCTCGCCCATGACTGGCCGGGAAACGTCCGAGAGCTGAAGAACACGGCGGAGCGATCCTTCTATCGTTGGCTTTCCGCCGGTAACAGCGGCCCGGTTGCGGAGATTGTGCTGGATCCGTTCGGCGGCGATCACCGGGCGCTGGCGGCGTTGGCCGCAAAACCCGCGCCCGCGCAGGAGGCCCCACCCGCGCCGCGTTACGATTTCCGCCGCGAACTCGATACGGTTGAAAAACGCTGGGCGGAATTGGCGCTAATCGGCAATAGCTGGAACCAGCGCGAGACTGCGAAAGCGCTGAAGCTCACCTACGACCAGATGCGCGGACTGATCCGGAAACACGGATTGAAGCCGCGCGTTTCAGGGTGACCGCGCCGCCGGATCGTCACGAAACCAGCCGGTGATCGAACGCCTTACGCCGCCGGCGAAAGACGAGACCTGTGTCACTGTGTGGAGATATTTGATGTCGAAGATCGTCAGGACGTTGAAACGCGGCAGATAGCCCTCGGTAATATCCTGGCGGTCGCTGAGGAACAGCAAAAGGCCGCCCCAATCCGGCTGCCAGTTCCGCGAAAAGCCGAGCACATAAGCGGCGCGGCGCTCACGATCTTCGCCATGATCGACATGGCGCGTCAGATAGTGGCCGGGATGATAGGCGGTCGCGTGCGCGTCGGCCTTGGTGATGCCGGGGACGCCCGTGACGCGGCGTCCAAGATCCAGAAATTCCGGGCTATTGATGAATTCAGTCACCAAATGGATGGGGTGGCCGGGGTCCCAACTGCGCAGATACCCCTCGATCATCGGGTAAGTGTTATAAAGATAGCCGCGGTTCTGCCGGGCGCGCGCCAGCGCGTCCCTGATGAGCGCGTCCATTCTCTCCCGGCCTGCCGCTTGCGCCTCGGCGGCGGAGAAATGAACCGGCCGGTCGCTCGAATCGGTCATGAGAAGCCGCCACGGGAGCGGCCCTGCAAGCAATTTTTCCAGACCATCGGCGACCGGCGCCTCAAAGACGTTCGCAATCTGAACGATCCCGCGTTGGGCGTAAGCATCGGCGTAGCGCGCTAGGTCAAGCGCCGGGTTGAGGCGGAGCGTGATCGGGGCAGTCGTCACAGCGGCGTCGGCTTTCTTTTCTAGTCTAAGCGGGCGACACTATCCGGTGTAGCCACCGCAACGCAAAATAATCAGCATACGCAAGCCCGCGCCGGATCGGCCTGCGCGATAAAGTTGCGCACGCGCGCAACTTATAAGCTTTCTTTTTCGCTGTCCAAGATTTGAGTTGTGCGCCGTCAGGAAACACAATCCGATCCCGTCCGCTCGGGGCTCACCGGGCAACCCCGTCCGGATATTCCTCCGGCGGTTCTCACCAGGAAGGCGATCCATGAACACTGGAACAGTGAAAACTCTGTGCGGCTTGTCCGTCGCGGCGATGGCTTTGGTTGCGGGCGCGACGGCGGCGGGCGCGCCGCTCAATACCGAGGCGTCGGCGGTCTTCGCCGATCAGGCGGATCTGTCACGCGCCAAGCGCTCCGATGCGCGGGCGAGCGTAGTTGAGTTCCTGAGTTCCAAAAGCAAAGCGCGCGGCGCAACCGATGCTTTGGTCGAAACGGCCAGCTTCAGAGGCGCTGACGATGTCAGTTTCGCCCGTTTCGAGCAGCGCGCGGGCGGCCTCCGCGTTTACGGGGCCTATGTGAAGGCGGCATTCGGCAAGAATGGCGAGTTGGTCCACCTCATCGAACGCACGGCTGACGCTTCCCTTCCGGTCGGCGCGGCGTCGATCGACGCGGCTTCGGCGCTGCGAATCGCCGTTAACGCCAATTTCGGCAATCAGCTCGTTCCGTTCGCTGGACGCGTGAACGGGGCAGTAACGGAGTTCGCCAGGACGCCCTTCTTTTATCGCGCGCCGACGGTCGAGCGCGTTGTCGTGGCTGACGCCGGCCTTGCAGAGGGCTTCCTCGTCGAGACCTGGAGCGCGAGCGACAACAAGCTCTACCACACGCTGGTCAGCGGCCGCGGCGACATCGTGTCGAACGAGCTGCGCACCAATGACGACAGCTACAACGTCTTCGCCGATCACCCTGGCGTGACGCCGCAGACGATCGTTTCGGGACCTGGCGCGGGCAGCGCGCAGTCGCCGAACGGCTGGCTCTCAGGAACGCAGTCGACGATCCTCATTCAGGGGAACAACGTCCGCGCCTATCTCGACCGCAATAACAACAACGCGCCCGACACCGGCGGCGTCACCGTGACGGACGGAAACTTCCTCACGGCCGCAAACCTCGCCGATGCGCCGACGACGGTGCAGAACCAAGCGGTCGCGGTTCAGAACCTCTTCTGGCTGAACAACATCATCCATGACGAGCTTCGCCGTCATGGGTTCACCGAAGCTGTCGGCAACTTCCAGGAGAATAACTTTGGACTCGGCGGGCTCGGCTCCGATAGCGTCGATGCGGAGGCGCAGGATGGCGGCGGCACCAATAACGCCAATTTTGCAACGCCGACGGACGGCTCCAATCCACGCATGCAGATGTATCTGTGGACAGCGCCGACCCCCGATCGCGACGGCGATCTCGACAGCGACATCGTCTGGCACGAATACGGTCACGGCCTCACCTGGAGGTCGATCGGATCGATGTCAGGCAACGTCCCCGGCGCCATCGGCGAAGGTATGGGCGACGTGCTCGCCATCATCCAGAATGATGAAGATCGCGTCGGCGAATACTCAACCAACAGCGCAAACGGCATCCGCTCCTCGCGATATTCCTTGCACCAGGACACGATCGGCGATTTCAATTCGACGCGCGGCGTCCACCGCAACGGTGAGATCATCGCGGCGACGATCTGGGACATGTGGGAGATCTATCAGGCCGACGGCAAGACGCGCGACGATATAATGTCCGACATCGTCAGCGGGATGAATTTCATTCCGGCGGCGCCGACTTACTTCCAGATGCGCGACGGCTTTCTGGCGCAGGCCCCGGCTGACCGGGACTGCCTGATTTGGGAAGCCTTCGCGGCGCGCGGCATGGGCTTCGGCGGCTCGATGAACTCCACAGGGTCGTCGATCACCGAATCCTTCGCCCTGCCGACGATCTGCGGCGGCGCGCCGCCGGCGGGCCCACGCTTGACGAACCTCACCGGCGTCGGCGTCAATACGTCGTCTTCACGCTGGCGCGCGACGATGACCGCGACCGTCGACAACGGCGCCGGCACGCCGCAGTCGGGCGTCGTCGTCAACATCACGACGAGCACTGGCGCGGCAGGATCGTGCACCACCGGCACATCCGGCACATGTTCGGCCTCGCTGTCGAACCTGCGCCGCGCAACGGTCGCCAGCGTCACCTTTACGGTGACCGGCCTTAATGGCGTCGCCGGCGCCCCCGGGACGCCACGCTCAGTCGTCGTCAACCGTCCGTAAAGTCGACGCAAATGAACGGGAAAGCCGGCGGGTTCGCCCGCCGGCTTTCCTTTTTTGGTGAAGCAGTGTTATCGGCTAACTTCTGAGAAGCCACAGTGCTGGGGGGAAAAATGCCGCGAGCACGTCTTTATCGCGGGGCGGCTGGACTAATCGGCGTCTCAGCGCTCGCTGTACAATTCTTACTGCTGGTGAAGCTGTTCAACGGCGATGCCGGCGCCGCATTGCTTCGGTTTCTCACTTACTTTACGATACTCAGCAATCTGTTGGGCGCTGCGGCCTTTCTGTTTCCAGCGATTGCGCCGCATACTGCGCCAGCGCGCTTCTTCTTGAAGCCTCCTGTCCGGACGGCCGTGACGCTCTATCTCGTCGTCGTCGGCGTTGTTTATCACGCGATCCTTGCCAGTCTCTGGGATCCCAAGGGCTTGCAACTTGCAGTCGATATCGTGCTGCATACTGTGACGCCCTTGGCGATCTTGATCGATTGGCTGTTCCTGACGCCGAAGCGCGACTTGTCGATAGCCTATGTCCCGCGCGCCCTTCTTTTTCCGCTGGGATTCGCGCTGTGGGCGATGGCCCTCGGCGCCGCGAATGGCTTTTACCCCTATCCTTTTCTCGACGTGACTGCGCTTGGCTATCCGCGCGTTCTGATCAATCTCGCGATTCTGGTCGCGCTATTCGGCGTGCTCGGCGCATTGATCGCCGCGCTCGGACGGCGGCTGGCGATCTCTGCCGCAGCGCAAAATTAGACGTCATTCAAAAGTTCGCCTAAGCTTCCCATCAGGCGGCGGAGGGGAACATGGCGCCGGAAGTCATCTTCAAATACGCGAACCTGCTGGCGATGGCCGGGTGGGTCATCCTCATCTTCCTGCCGCGGCGATGGCCGGCCCTCTTTTGGGTTCCACAGTTCTGGATCCCGGGCGTTCTCGCGCTCGGCTATTCAGGCTTCATCCTCGCCAATTTCGGAACTACTGACGGCGGCTTCGGGTCGATTTCGGAAGTGCGCGCGCTGTTCGCCTCGGACAGTCTCCTTCTCGCCGGATGGCTCCATTATCTCGCATTCGATCTCTTCATCGGCGCATGGATTGCCCGGCGCGCGGATGAAGCGGGCGTTCACCGCCTTATCCAGGCGCCGATCCTTGCCGCCACTTTCATGTTCGGGCCGATGGGCCTTGTCTTGTTCTTCCTGACGCGAGCGGGCCTCGCCGCCTTCGTGCGGCCGAAAGCGGCATGACGCCGATCCGCTTTTCGCGGGAAGAACTGAGCCGGGCAGGCCTAGCCTGGCTCGCCGCCGCGGCTTTCATGGCGGCGCTCGTCGCTGTGTTCACGCCTGCGCATTTTCTCGACGCGCGGCTCTTCAACGGCGCGCCGATCTGGGACAAGCCGGTCAAGTTTTCGCTCTCGCTTTCGATCCACTTCCTGACGCTCGCCGCTCTATTGCAGCTGCTCCCGGCGGAAAGACGCGGCGGCATGGCGATCGGATTCGCCGTCTGGACGTCGATCCTTTCCGGCGTTCTCGAGATTATCTACATTGCCTTGCAGGCGATGCGCGGGCGCGCCTCGCACTATAATTACGAGACGCCGCTTGAAGGCGGCCTCTATGCGCTGATGGGCGTCGGCGCGCTTCTCCTCATCATCGCCGCTTTCATTCTCGGAATGCGGATCGCCGGAACGCGAGACCAGCCAGCGTCAGGTCTTCGCGACGGCGCGATCCTGGGGCTCATCTTTGGACCAGTACTCACGCTTATTGTCGCCGGCTACATGTCGCAGAACGGCAGCCATTTTGTGAACGCGCCGCTCGCCAGCGACCAGAACGGCGTTTTCCTGTTCGGCTGGTCGACGACCGATCCCGATCTGCGCCCCGCGCATTTCTTCGCGCTGCACATGATGCAGGCCGCACCGCTTGCGGGGTGGCTCGGCGATCGAATTTCGCCGCGCGGGGGCTCCTTCATGGCGTTCAGCACGACAGCGCTGTTCGGCGTATTGTCGATCGCCGCATTCGCGATCGCGCTGTCGGGGCAATCGCCTTTGTGGTTTGTCCGATAACGGAGCGATCCGCGCCCTCCGCTCCACCCGCGAAGCGGGGGAGCTGGCCTGAAGGGCCTGAGGGGGCGCACTCTATCGACGCGCACAAGCTCATGTTGAAGCAGCGTGCCCCCTCAGTCACGCCTTCGGCGTGACAGCTCCCCCGCTTCGCCGGTGGAGCGGAGGGGAACGCGGGATCAGCCCTGCTTCTCCCACCGCCCTTGCGGCGACTGTTTCCAGTAGGTCGCGTCATGCCCCGCCGCCTTTACGTCCTTCCAGAACGCGCGCGCAGCGGCGAGAGCGGTTTCGTCGCGGCCGTCGAAGATCGTCACGCAGCGCGTGAAGGCGGCGAGCGCGCTCGCGTCGGCCGGGGCGTTATCGACCAGAAACAGCACATTGGCGCCGTTAGGGACTTCCGCGCTGTCCGTCAGCCAAACAGGCTGCGCTTCCGCACGCTCCTGATCGGCCGTATGCGGAAGAAAGGATTCCTCGCTATAGGTCCACAGCGTCTCATCGAGGCGCACGACAATGGCGCGCGAGCCGCAGCGCACGACCGCTTTCCAGCCGCGCTCCAGCGACTTTTCGAGAAGGCCCGGGAGCACGCTGTCCAGCGTCGCACGTTCAAGGTGGTAGAAGAGCGCTTCGGTCAAGGCCTCGCCTATTCGTAATGCGCCCGCACCAATTCATCTAGCAGCCTGACGCCATACCCAGATCCGCCCTTCGGACAGGTCGGCTTGTCCTTGGCGGCCCACGCCATGCCGGCGATGTCGAGATGGGCCCAGGCTTGGCCGTCCTTGATATAGCGGCCGATAAACGCCGCCGCCGTTGACGATCCGCCTTCGCGCGGGCCGATGTTTTTCATGTCGGCGACGTCGGATTTGATGTTGTCATAATGGGCCTTCGTCAGCGGCATGCGCCAGACGGGATCGCCGCTCGCCTTCGCCGCCGCGAGGATCGCGTCGGCCAATTTTTCGTCATTGGCGAAGAGCCCCGCGAATTCATGGCCGAGGGCGATCAGGATCGCGCCCGTCAGCGTCGCGAGATCGATGACGGCCTTGGGCTTGTATTTTTCCTGCGTCCACCAGATCGCGTCGCCGAGAACGAGGCGCCCTTCGGCGTCGGTGTTGAGAATTTCAACCGTTTGTCCCGACATGGAGGTGACAATATCGCTCGGGCGTTGCGCGGCGCCGTCCGGCATGTTCTCGACAAGGCCGATGACGCCGACGACATTCGCTTTCGCCTTGCGCCCCGCAAGCGCGGCCATCGCGCCGGTGACGGCGCCGGCGCCGCCCATGTCCCATTTCATGTCCTCCATGCCGGGGCCGGGCTTCAAGGAAATGCCGCCGGTATCGAAGCAGACGCCCTTGCCGACGAAGGCGACGGGGGCTTGCCCCTTTTTGCCGCCCATCCACTCCATGGCGACGAGTTTTGACTCGCGCGCCGAGCCCTGCCCGACGCCGAGGAGCATGTGCATGCCGAGCTTCGCCATCTCGCGCGCGCCGAGCACCGTCACTTTCAGGCCAAGCGCTTCAAGCTCCTTGCATCGCGCGGCGAAACTCTCCGGGTAGAGAATATTTGGCGGCTCGGAGACGAGATCGCGCGTCAGGAAGACGCCCTCGCCCACCTTTTCAAGATCGGCGAATTTCGTTTTCGCGTCGGCGGCCGGCGTGTTGACAACAAGTTTTTCGAGCCCGGGCTTTTGATCCTTTTCAAGTCGCGTCCGGTATTTGTCGAAGCGATAGCTGCGAAGCAGCGCGCCGAGTGCAATCCGCGCCGCTGCCTCGCCCGCCGGAACCGCGTCAGTTGAAAAACCGTCGAGAAGAAAAACGGCAGCCTTCTCCTGCGTCTTCAGGACGGGCGCCGCGCCGGCGCCGCCGAGCGCTTCGGCGTCAAGCACGGCGAACTCGCTGCGCTTGCCGGCGCCCGCGACGACGATGCGCACATCATCGGCGCCCGCAAGTCCGATCAGTTCGAGCGTCTGGCCCTTCTTGCCGCCGAACGCGGCGGCCCTGATCGCCTTGGCAAGCGCGCCGGAGGTCACCGCATCGAGCGATTTTTGCGCAGTCGACGGCTCGCCGTCTTCGAAGACTGGAACGATAAGCGCGGCGCCAGCGGGGGGAGCCGCCTTGGAGAATGTGATCTTCATGAAGGGCCTCTCGAACGGCGGCAGGAACCGCCGCAGGAAACAGTTTTCCGGCCTACCTATGCCCTCCCCGGGCGGGTGGCAACGTCCCCGAAAAAGCGCAATCGACCGGAGACGAAAAGGCCGGTAGTGATCGGGTTCGGCCGCGGCCGCCCGTCAGTTCAGGAAAGCCGGTTTGAAGAGCCTCGAGCGCTACATTCTCCGCCAAATGTGGACGCCGTTCCTGTTCGCGACGCTCGTCGTGACGGCGATCGTGTGGCTGACGCAAAGCCTGCAGCGCATCGACATTCTGGTCGAGCATGGAGCCTCGCTCGCTTTGTTCGGCTGGCTGACGATGCTGATCGTCCCGAGCCTCCTCTCCGTCGTCATCCCATTCGCGCTCTTCGGCGCGGCGCTTTACGCATTGCACCGTCTTCATTCCGACAGCGAAATCGCCGTGATGTTCGCCGCCGGCGTGAGCCTGCTTCAGGTCGCGCGACCTGTTCTCCTTATTTCCGCTTTTGCCGCGGCGGCGACCTTGTGGATCAGCGTCGATCTGATGCCGCGAAGCTACCGCGTCCTCAAGCGCGAGGTCGCCGACATTCGCGCCGACGTCGCCTCAGCGGTTTTGCGCAGCGGCGAATTCATGACCGTGCGCGAAGGCTTCACCGTCTATGTCGACGATGTGCAGCCCGGCGGCGCGCTGTCCGGTCTTCTTGTCCACGATTACCGGAACGGCGAAAATGCCGAAACCTATATGGCGCAGCGCGCACTGCTGAAGGAAACGGAGATCGGGCCGGTGCTCTATCTCGTCAACGGCAATGTGCAGCGCACCAACCGCAAGACCGGCGCGATCGACATCGTCAATTTCGACCGCACCGCGGTCAATCTCGGCGCCATGACCAGCCGGCCCCGCGACCTGCAGCTTGAAATGACCGAGCGCTATGTCGGCGAGCTCTTCAATCCGGACCTGACGAGCGAGTATGATCGCAAGAACGCGAGCCGGCTGATCGCAGAGGGACACAATCGCCTCGCCTCGCCCCTTTATGTGTTCGCTTACGCGCTGCTGGCGATCTTCGCGCTGATCGGAGGACCTTATGACCGGCGCGGCTATCTCGTCCGGATCGCGCTAGCCTGCGCCGCCGCCGGCGCCGTGCGGGTCGTCGGTATCATTCTCGCGGGCGTTGCAGGCGATGTGCAGCATTATTGGCTCGTCTACGCGCCGCCGCTATTGGCGATCGCCGTCGCGCTCGGCTTGCTGATCGCCGCTGGACCAGGCGCGCGGATCGCGCCGGTGCCGGCGGAGGGCGCAGCCTGATGCCGCCGATCACGCTCTTTCGCTACATCGCCGGCCGGATGATGATGGCGCTCGCCGGTCTATTTGGCGCGCTGTCGGCCGTCGTTCTTCTGGCCGATCTCGTTGAAAATCTGCGCTTTGCCGGCAAGGCGGGCGGCGATTTCGGGTTTGCGCTGCAATTGACGCTGCTGCGGACACCGGCGATCGCGCAGACGCTGTTGCCTTTCATCTTCCTTTTCGCGTCGATCTGGATGTTTACGCAGCTCAACCGGCGCTCGGAGCTCGCCGTGATGCGCTCGGCCGGCCTTTCGGTCTGGCGCCTCGTCGGACCCGCCGCCTTCATCGCGGCGGTTGCTGGCTTCATTGTCATCGTCGCCGTCGATCCGCTGTCAGCGCGTATGATGGCCTATGGCGAAACGATGAAAAACGAGATCCGCGGCAAGACCTCGTCCGTTGTGCGGGTTTTCGGCGACGGCATCTGGCTGCGGCAGCGCGACGCGCAGGAAACGATGCTCATCAACGCGGCGGGCTTCGACGCCGCGAACGGCGTCCTCCAGAACGTCACGATCTGGCGCCTTTCCGCAGACGCCGCTTTCGAGGAACGGATCGATGCGCCCGCCGCGCAGCTTTCCGGGCGCACGATCGAACTGAAGGACGCGCGCATGAAAACGGCGGGCGGCCAGATCACGCAGCGAACCCCGCTCTATTCCGTGCCGACGGCGCTGACCTTGAGCGCCTTGCGCGAAAGCGTGCCGAACCCGGAAACAATGTCGATCTGGGACCTGCCGCGCTTCATGGTGCTGGCCGAGGCTGTCGGCCTATCGACGACGCGCTACAACATCCGTTTCCACGACCTTTGCTCGACGCCGTTGAAACTGACTGCGATGGTCCTCGTCGCCGCATTGTTTTCGCTGGGGCCGATACGGTCTGGCGGCGCCTTCCGTCTCCTGATCGCCGCCGTCGGGTCCGGGTTTGCGCTTTATATCCTCTCAGAACTCTCGACGGCTCTGGGCGAATCAGGGGCGGCGCCCGAAGCGCTCGCCGCGTGGACGCCCGCCCTCGTCGCCGCGATTTTCGCGGTCAGCCTCCTGATGCGGCTCGAGGAGGCGTAAGGCCGCGACCCCGGTGGACCTGCCGGGGCGGCTCAGCTAACCATCGCGAAATCTGGCCGGGCGAAGGCGACACGCACCGGATCTGCCGTCTGTGGAGGGCTTCTTGCCGGCGTCCCGACTGATCGCGCGTCTCTTGGCGACGTCGGCCTTTGCGGGCATGGGCGGCATCGTCCCTTTTGCGGCGTCCGCCCAGCCAGACGCCCTCTCGGTCGGCGAACGCGCCGCAACGCCGGCCGCTTCCGAGCGCATCCTCTTCGAAGCCGACAGCGTCAGCCGCGAGGCCGAGACGAGCCCAATCGTTGCGGAAGGAAATGTGCGCGCCTATTTCGGCGAGCGCTATCTCAGGGCGGACCGCCTCACCTATGACGAGGCGACCGACATTGTCGTCGCCGAGGGCAATGTTTCAATAACGGATGAAAACCGTCAGACGGTCTTCGCCGGCCGCGTCGAATTGACGGGCGATCTGCGCGACGGGGTCGCGGAAAATTTCAGCGCCCTTCTTGAAGACAACGCCCGGCTCGCCGCCGCTTCGGCCGTACGCGAACAGGACTCGCGCACGCAGCTCAAGAAGGCGGTCTACACCGCCTGCGACGTTTGCGACGACGAGGGCGAGGGCAAGACGCCGACCTGGCGCATCAAAGCACTTAAGGTCACGCGCGACGAAGAACGCAAGGTCGTTCGCTTCAATCACGCGTTTCTGGAGCTGAAGGGCGTACCGGTGCTCTACGCGCCGTTCCTTCAGGCGCCCGATCCCTCCGTCGAACGCCAGTCGGGTTTTCTCACGCCGCTGATCGGCGCGTCCTCGCGCCTCGGGTTTAATCTCGAACTTCCTTATTATCTCGCAATTTCGAATCATCAGGACGCGACTTTTTCGCCGAAATACACGTCGAAAGACGGCATCCTATGGCAGGGCGAATACAGGCGCCGGGACGACAGCGGCTATCATGTCCTCCAGGGCGGCTTCATCGACTTCGAACCGAATGTCGATGACGTCGACGTGCCGGGCGCGCGCTGGCACGTCTTCGCGCAAGGCCATCGCAATTTTGGCGAGAAATGGCAGGCCGGATACGATGTCGAACGCGTCTCCGACGACACCTATCTTCGCCGCTATGACGTGCAGCGGCGCGGCGACCTCAGGAAAGAACTCGACACGTCGCTGACGAACCGGTTGCGCACAAATACCTATGTCCGCTGGCAAGGACAGGACACCCAGTTCCGCGCCGACAGTTACACATTCCAGGATCTGCGCACCGTCACCGTCTGCGATTTGTCGACGGGTGAACGCCTGAGCGTAAATGCGACAGACTGTTCGTCGCTGATAGCGCGCGACCCGCTGGTGCAGCTTGCGCCCGGCATCGCCAGCCTGACGCCCTATGCCCTTCCCGTGCTCGATTTTCAGCACCGCTTTCGCCCCGAATATATCGGCGGCGAAGCGCGTCTCAACGTCAACTTCGCTTCGCTCCAGCGCACCGGCGGGGTCGATACGCGCCGCCTGACAGCGAGCGCATTCTGGGAACGCGAGCACATAACGCCGGGCGGCCATCGCCTCAACGCCTTCGCCGAATTGCGCGGCGATCTCTTCCGCTATGAAGACCTTGACGAAGGGACGGAAAATCGCAGCGGCGTCGCCGATGACAACCGGCTCGACGGACGTTTCGCGCCGACCGTCGGCGTCGAATGGTCCTACCCGCTGACCAAGACAATCGCCGGCGGGCGCCTGTTTGTCGAACCGCGCATCCAGCTTGTTGCAAGCCCGGCGGGCCGCAACGGCGCCGACATAATCAATGAAGACTCGCAGAGCATTGAGTACGACTATGCGGGCCTCTTCGACTACAACAAATCGACGGGCTTCGACGCTTTCGAGGACGGCCAGCGCATGAACGCCGGCGTCGCAGTCGCCGCCGCGTTCGACAACGGCCTCAAAATCGAAGGCGAAATCGGCCAGCAGTTCCGTCTTCAGGAATCGGCGGCGTTTGATCCTTCGACCGGCCTCGGCGAGGAACGTTCGGATTTTGTCGGCGCACTCAATATTCGCTACAAGAACATTGTCGGCGTCGAGAACCGTTTCCGCATCGATGACGAGGGCGCCTCGCTCGATCGCGCCGAGTCCATGGCCTATCTCAACGTCTGGCGGCTTCGCACGAATTTGAGCTATGTCCGCCTCAGCGAGGAACTGTCGATCGCCGGACTGACGCGCCGCGAGGAATTGAACGGTCGCCTGACCGCCAAGCTGACCGACAACTGGAGCGCCGGCGTCGGCTGGCGCCAGGACCTCGTCACCGATCGCCTCATTCGCCAGGATTTCATCGTCGGCTATCAGGACGAGTGTTCGTCGATCGAACTCACCTATCGCCGCGATCGCACGACGGACGTCGGCCTGGAAGCCGACAACGCCTTCCTCATCCGCTTTACGCTGCGGTCCCTCGTCGACTGAGCGCAGCGCGATTGGATAGGGCCGGCCGCGGCGGCGGAAAAGCGCGCCTCTTTGAGATTTAATGGGGCCGGAGCGGGACTTCGTCGCGCCGCATTAAGGTTTCATTTTCCCTGTTCGGGCACGGTCTGTTTACGGCTGGCGAATGCCGGCGTTTAGCGTGGCGGAGCGTTTCCTTGTTCACCTTCGTTAAGAACTTCTTTCCGGCGGGCGCGGCCGCTTTGGCGATCGGCCTCCATACGTCCGCCGCCGCGCAAACGCGCGGCGCCGATCCACAAGGTTCCGGCCCCATTCTCGCCGCGGTGGAGTGGCTGCAAGGAACGCTGCTCGGCAATGTCGCGACCGCTGTTGCGGTGATCGCCGTTGCGCTCGTCGGCTTTATGATGCTGACGGGGCGAATGAACTGGCGCTACGGCGTCACCGTCATCGTCGGTTGCTTCATTCTGTTCGGCGCGGCGTCAATCGTCTCCGGCATCCAGTCGGCGGCCGGCGCGGCGGGGTGAACCCGCCATGGCGGACCTTTCACGTACGCCGGTCTTTCGCGCGCTGACCCAGCCGCAGACATTCGCCGGCGTCTCTTACAGCTATTTCGTGATCAATCTGGTCGTCTCGACGGAGATTTTCCTTGTCACGCGTTCGTTCTTGTCGCTTCTCGCGCCGGTCGCGCTGCATGCGATCGGCTATCTCGCCTCTCTGCGAGAACCGCGCATCTTCGACCTGTGGATGAAACGCGTCAGCAAATGTCCACGCGCCGCAAATTACGCCCTGTGGCGCTGCAACAGCTATGCGCCCTGATCCGGTGACCGGGATGGCGCAAAAAAAGATCGGCAGTCTGGCGAAGAAAGAGGGTCGCGTCGGCGATCACCTCCCCTATCTTGCGCATGCGGACGACGCGACCGTTGCGCTCAAAGACGGCATGCTGATGCAGGTCCTCCTGCTCGACGGCTTTCCCTTCGAAACGGCGGATACGGACGAACTAAACTATCGCCAGGCGGTTCGCGAGACGATGTTGCGGAGCGTCGGAAACGCCCGCATCTCGCTCTACCATCATATCGTCCGGCGGCGCGCGAGCGTCGATCTCAAATCCTCGTTTGATGACCCGTTCTCGCGCTGGCTCGACGGTCGCTGGCGGCGGCGGATCGGCGAGAAGCGCCTTTACGTCAACGATCTTTTCCTGACCCTCGTTTACCGGCCTTCGATCGGCAAGATAGGCTTTCTCGACCGGCTCGGCGACCGGGCCCGCAAGATCGGACGCGACGCGCAAGCGGGGCGCGAGCGCGACATTCGCGTGCTCGACGGCGTGCGCGAGAGCCTACTGGCGTCGTTGAAGCCCTATGGCCCGAGAACGCTCGGCCGATATGCCGGACCTGGCGGGCGTTGTTCGGAACCGCTTGAATTCCTCTCGCTCCTGCTGAATGGCGAGTTGAACCCCGTGATCGAGCCCGATGGCCCGGCGGCGCACCATCTTTCCTACAAGCGCCTCTCCTTCGGTGTCGAAGCGCTTGAGATGAAGGGCGCCGGCGCCGCTGAGCTTGGCGCGATGCTGTCGATGAAGGAATATCCGTCGACGGCGACGCCCGGCATGCTCGACGGTCTTCTGCGCTTGCCAATCGACATGGTCGTGACCGAGAGCTTTTCCTTCGTCGATCGGCAGATCGCGCAGGAACGCATCGACCTTTCCCTGCGGCGCCTGCGCGCGGCGGACGACGACACTATTTCCCTGAAACGCGGCCTGATGACCGCGAAGGACGACGCCGCAAGCGGCGGCGCCGCGTTCGGCGAGCACCACATGAGCGTCATGGTGCGGGCCGAGACGATCGCCGCGCTCGACGCCGCGAGCGCAAGCGTGCAAGCGGCGATAGCCGATATCGGCGCGATCGCCGTACGCGAACAGCTCAATCTTGAGCCGGCCTTCTGGGCGCAATTTCCCGGCAATACCGACTATATCGCCCGCCGGGCCCTGATCTCGTCGGGCGCCGCCGCAGGGCTTTGCTCGTTGCACGGGTTTCCGATCGGATCAGCCGAGGGCAATCACTGGGGGCAGGCGATCACCGTTTTTGAGACGACGTCGGCGACGCCCTATTTCTTCAATTTCCACCAGGGCGATCTCGGTAATTTTCTTGTCATTGGACCGTCAGGCTCCGGCAAGACCGTCGTTCTCAACTTCCTTACCGCGCAAGCGCAGAAGCTTTCCCCGCGGACAATCTTTTTCGACAAGGACCGCGGCGCGGAGATTTTCCTGCGCGCGATCGGCGGGGTTTATGAAGTGCTGCGGCATGGCAGCCCGACGGGCTTCAATCCGCTGCAGCTCGCCGACAGAGGCGGCACGCGCGCTTTCCTGCGCACACTGGTCGCGCAGCTGGCGCGCGGCAACGCCGGACCGCTGTCGCCGGACGAACTTGCGGTCATCGCCGAAGCGGTCGACGCCAATTTCGATCAGCCTTTGGAGCTTCGCCGCCTGCGCTATTTCCGCGAACTTCTGGGCGGCGTGCGGCGGCCGGAGGCAGGCGATCTCGCGCAACGCATCGCGCGCTGGTGCGCGGGCGGGGAGTTCGCCTGGATGTTCGATAATGCCCAAGACAAGCTGTCGGCGGATGCGCGCGTCCTCGGCTTTGACATGACGGAGCTGCTCGACGCGCCGGATCTTCGCACGCCGGCGATGATGTATCTGTTCCGCCGCATCGAGGAGCGCCTTGACGGATCACCGACCCTTATCGTCATCGACGAGGGCTGGAAGGCGCTCGACGACGAAATTTTTGGGGCCCGCCTCAAGGATTGGCTCAAGACCATCCGCAAGCGCAACGGCGTCGTCGGTTTCTGCACGCAGTCGGCGCGCGACGCGCTTGACAGCCGCATCGCCAGCGCCATCAGGGAACAGACCGCCGCGCAAATCTTCATGCCGAACCCGCGCGCCAGCGAAGAAGATTATGCTGAAGGCTTCGGCCTCACCGCGCATGAACTCGATATTGTGCGCTCGCTTCCCGAAGAGTCGCGCTGCTTCCTTGTCAAAGCGGGCGCCGACAGCGTCGTCGCCAGGCTCGACCTATCAGGCGAGCCGGAAATGCTGCGCGTACTTTCCGGCCGCGAGCGGACCGTGCGGGCGCTCGACCAGCTGCGTGCGAAGGTGGGCGATGCGCCCGATAAATGGCTGCCGATCCTGCTTGGGCAATCGCGCCCGCCGGCGGACTCCGCGCGGAACGACATTCCTCCTTCTAAGAGGACAGGAGGCGCTCGATGAGCATAGGCTGTCCCTCGCTTGACGACCTATCGGACGTCGGCGCGCTGATGACGAGCGTCGATTGCCAGTCGGCGGCCTATGTCGCGAGCGCCTATGAAGGGCTGTTCGGAACGGGCGGCGGCCTCGCGCAGGTGCTGGCGGGGGCGTTGACGATTTACGTCGCCTTCTACGGCTATCGCCTCATCATCGGCGCGGGATCGGCGACGGCGCCGGACCTTGTGCGAAGGCTCGCCATCATCGGCGTCATCCTCGCGCTGTCGTCAAACTGGCCCGCTTACCAGACGATTTTCGTCAACACGGTCACCAGCGGCGCCGAAGAGCTCGCGGGCATGATGTCCGCGGCGACAACCGGGCGCGCCGCGTCATCCGCCTCAATCGCCGGAGAGATCGATGTCGCGGTCAGCGAAATCACGCGCCTCGCCAGTGAATGGAGCCGGAAGACACCAGCCGGCGGCGCCGAAATTCCAGCTGGCGCGGTCGCGCAGCCCGTTCAACTCGCTCCCGCCGGCGTCAGCGCGGTCAACATGCTCTGGCTGAGCGCGATCCTTCTTGGCGTCAGTTCCGCCGGCGTCATCGTCATCACCAAGATCACGCTCGCCTTCCTGCTTGCGCTTGGACCGCTCTTTCTGACGCTCGCGCTTTTTCCGTCCGCGCGCGGCCTTTTCGAGGGATGGCTGCGCACCATCGTCGCAGGCGCATTCGTTCTTGTCTTTACGATTCTGGCGACCGGCGGCGCGTTGTCGATCGTTGCGCCGATCATCGGCGCGATCGCGCGCGATCAGGCGCAAGGGATCAACGACGCCGGCGTCGTTTTCACCCTGCTAATCGCCTGCATCGTCTTTGCGATGCTGGTACGGCAGGTCCTGACGACGACCGCGCGCCTTACCGCCGCATGGCGCCTGCCCTTCGCCGTCGACCGGGGCAATGACGGACAGCGCGACACGGACGCACCCGAGGCGCGCGCGCAATCGTCATTCGCCAATGAGCGCATCGTCGGCATGGTCGCCTCAGTCGCGCGCGACGCCGTACCGGCCGCGGCATCGCGATCATTCATTGCGACCGCAATCGCGGCGCCGAGTTCCGCCGAGCCGCTGGGCGAGCGCATTTCGACGCGCAGCGCCGCGCGCGCTTATCGCGGCTTCGGCGCCTCGCGCGTACGCGCCGCCGGAGGCTACAGATGAACCGGTTCGCCGCCCTTTTCGCCCTCGCCCTGCTGGCAGCGTCACCGGCGCAGGCCGATCCGCGCATTCGCGAGATCATCGCCGCGCCTGATCGCGTCATCCGCCTGACGGGTCATTACGGTTATCAGATTGCGATCGAATTTCCGGAGCCCGAACGGATTGAGAGCGTCGCCGTCGGCGATTCCCTGACCTGGCAGGTGACTCCGAACAAGCGCGGCAATGTCCTTGTCATCAAACCCGTCGACGCCGGCGACCCGACCAATATGACTGTCATCACATCGGATCGGTTTTATACCTTTGAACTGACGTCGAAAGCACGCACGCCCGATACGCCGCCGTCGGAGATCACCTATCTCTTGCGCATCCGGCAGGCGCCGGCGGACCCGGAACCAGCGGCGGTCGATCTGCGCGAGACCTCGCTGGAACCCGCTGCCACGCCCAAAAATGAAAACTACACTTACAAAGGCTCGAAGCAGAACCTTCCCTCGCGGGTATATGATGACGGCATATCGACCGTGTTTGAATGGCCAACGGGCGTCCAGACGCCGGCGATTTTTCACCGCCGCAGCGATGGCGGCGAGAGCATTGTCAACTACAGCAATCGCGACGGCGCTATCGTCGTGCATCAGGTTGCGGCGGAGTTCGTTCTGCGCAACGGCCGCGACGTCACCTACATCTACAATGAGGCCTTCGCCGACGTCGATCGCGGCCCCGACGCGCCGCAGCCGCGCCGCAAGAAAAAGGGGGGGCCGTTCGGTCTGTTTGGCGAATGAAGGGCAAGGGAAAATCCGATCCGCGCGCGAACCTGCCAAGCGATATGCTTGCCGAAGCGAACGCGCTCGCCATGCCGAAGGTCGCCGTATCTGGCGGCGACGGCGGCATGGCGGTCGGGGCCGCGATCGCGGTCGGTCTTGGCGTCCTCGCTTTCAACCAGATGTCGATCGCGCGTCTGGAGCGCGTCGAACAGGAACCGCAGCCGATCGTCATCGAGGCCGCCGCGCCCCGGATCATCGCCGCGCCGAAGCCCGTCGCGCCGCCGCGTCCTTATGAATTTCCGGCGGCGACGCGCGAGGACGATGACGCGCAGTCGCGCATCCGGCCCGAACGCCTGCGCGCGCCATCGCTCGTTGTCGATACGGGCCCTTCCGCCGCCGAACTCGCAGAGGCGCGCACGGCGGGATCGCTCGATGGATTGACGCCGAGCGAGGCGTTCGCCGCGCGCGTCGGCGACGCTGAAAACGCACCGGCGACAGCGGCGCATATCGGCGACCTCGGCGCGACCGTCATTGAAGGAACGCTGATCGCCGGCGTCCTTGAAACCGCGATCAACTCGGATCTTCCGGGGTTTACGCGCGCAGTCGTCAGCGAGGACGTCAGGAGCTTTGACGGCACGGAAGTGCTTATTCCACGCGGAAGCCGGTTGATCGGCCAGTACCGCTCCGGCCTCGCCATCGGCGAGTCGCGCGCCTTTGTCGTTTGGACGCGCCTCATCCTGCCGAACGGCGTCGCCATCAAGCTCGCCTCGCCGGTTACCGACACGCTCGGACGCGCAGGCCTCGGCGGCAAAGTCGATCGCCATTTCCTCCAGCGCTTCGGGTCGGCGATCCTTCTGTCGATCATCGGCGCCGGCGCGGAGATACTTGCAGCCGAAAGCGGCAACAGCTCCGTCGTCATCACCTCCTCGGCGCAGGCCTATGGCGTCGCGCAGACGGCGCTACAGTCAAGCGTTAACATTCCCCCGACCGTCCGAATCGCGCAGGGCTCGCCGATCCGCATCTTCGTCGCGCGTGACCTGATCTTCCCCCTTTATGAGGAAACCGCCGGCGTCCCCGTAGCGGTCGAGCCATGACCGCGCTCGCGCCGGATTTCACGGCGGAAGAGACAAACAATGTTTATCTCTCTGCGTTCCTGAAGCCGCTGGAAAAATGGCTGCGCCACGAGCGTGTCGCGGAGATCTTCATCAACCGTCCTGGAGAGTTCTGGGTCGAGGTGACTGGCGGGGCGATGAGCCGCGTCGAAGCGCCAGACATCACCGACCAGCATGTGCAGCGCCTCGCGGCGCAGATCGCGCGGGTCAATGCGCAGGCGATCAATCGTGAGCAGCCGGTGCTCGCCGCATCGTTGCCGGACGGCGAACGTGTCCAGATCGTCGGCCCGCCCGCGACGCGCAAGCATTGGGCGATGGCGATCCGCCGGTCCGCCGCGGTCAAGCTAGGCCTCAACGACTTCGCCGGCGGCGATTCCTTCGGCGGCGTCATCCTGTCGAACGAACGGCAATTGAGCGAAATCGACGCCAAGTTGCTCGCTCTGCTAGAGCACCGGCGCATTCCTGAATTTCTGGCGCTCGCTGTCCGGTCAAAGAAGTCGATCCTCATTTCCGGCGGGACGTCGACGGGCAAGACCAGCCTCCTCAATTCCCTGATCGCCAGCGTCCCGGCGGCGGAGCGGCTTATCACCGTCGAGGACACGCCGGAGATCACCCTCGATCACGCCAACGCCGTCGGCCTCATCGCCGTCAAGGGAAACCTCGGCGAAGCGCGCATCGGCCTTGATGAACTTCTGAACGCTTCGTTACGTCTGCGCCCCGACCGCATCATTCTCGGCGAATTGCGCGGCGCGGAGGCGGTGACTTTTCTCCGTGCGATCAACACCGGCCACCCGGGATCGATCACGACGATTCACGCTGACAGCCCGCACGGCGCCTTTGAACAGATCGCCCTGATGGCGCTGCAGGCGGGGTTGCCGCTGGCGCGCCGCGAAACGATCGATTATGTGCGCTCCATCATCGACATCGCCATCCATGTGACGCGCGAAGGCGGGCGCCGGCGCATCGCCGAGATCCTGTTCGATCCTGCGGCGCGCGTCGCGGGTCTTTAATTCAATTTAACGCCGCTTTGCATCTTACGCCGATGTCATCGAAATCCGACGCTTTTGCCGAAGAAGCCGCGGGTTCCATCAAGGCTCCGTTTACAGGCGATCGTGCACGCTGATCACGCAGGACTTCTTGTTGTGTGGGTGCAGCAATGCTCGGATTTGCCCGGCTATCCTTCAGCCGTAAGGCCGTTCTGACTGATAGGAAACGGCGCTGCACCTTGCGTGCGGCAACGGTCGCGGGGGCGATTGCGCTCGCCGGTTGCGCAGGCGAAAGCGTCACGCCCGACCCAGCCCCGGTCGGCGCGCCGCCGGCGCCTCTAGTCGTAGATACGCCGACCGCCGCCGACGCGTCGCGCTTTCTCATGCAGGCGACATTCGGCCCGACGCAAGACGATATCGATGAGCTTGCCAGCATAGGCTATTCGGCGTGGATACGCAGGCAGTTTAACGCGTCGTCGGAGTCGAACGTCAGCGAGATCCGGCAAATTCAGGCGGACTACGCGGCGCAAGGCCAAACGGTCGGCGCCGAAGCCCTCGCCGACATCGCCTGGCGCGACATGATAGACGGCGAAGACCAGCTTCGTCAGCGCATGGTTTTTGCGCTCTCGCAAATTTTCGTCGTCTCATACGAGAATTCTGATGTCGCGGAGACGCTGGCGTCAGCCGCATTTTATATGGACGTGCTTGATCAGAACGCTTTCGGCAATCATCGCGACCTCGTCGAGGGCGTCACCTATAGCCCGTCGATGGCGCAGTTCCTGACCTATCTCAACAATCGGCGGGAGGACCCCGATGAAAATCGCGTGCCCGATGAAAACTACGCCCGCGAGATCATGCAGCTTTTCACAATCGGGCTTGTCGAACTCAATCCGGACGGTACGCCGCGCCTCGACGGCGCCGGCAACCCGATCGAGACCTATGACAATGACGACATCACGGGACTCGCGAAGGTCTTCACCGGTTTAAGCTGGGATGACGGCAATTTCGGCGGTCGCTTCGCCGACCAAGCGGCGCCAGTCGCGACCTATTCTCCGCTCGCGATTTTCGAGCAGGAGCATTCGACATCGGAAAAGGCGTTTCTTGACGTGACGATCCCGGCAAACACGCCGGCGGCCCAGAGCATCGATATCGCGCTCGACGCGCTATTCAATCACCCGAACGCGGCGCCCTTCTTCGCCCGCCAGATGATCCAGCGCTTTGTCACCAGCAATCCGTCGCCGCAATATGTGCGCAATGTCGCGGCGGCCTACGAGACCGGTTTTTTCCAATTGCCTGACGGCCAGACGGTCGGAACGCGTCAGCGCGGCGACATGCGCGCGGTCATCGCGGCGGTCTTGCTCGACAATGAGGCGCGCCTTCCGGCGAGCCTTGCCGATCCGAATTTCGGCAAGGTGCGCGAGCCGGTCATTCGCTTCACCCATTGGGCGCGCGTCGCCGATCTCAATTCCGCCTCGGTGCTCGACGAAGGCAATCTCGACGGCCAACGAGCGCTTGAAGAAACCGCGCCGCCGACCCGCCTTGGCCAGCAGGCCTATCGTTCGCCCTCCGTGTTCAATTTTTTCCGGCCAGGCTATGTCGCCGCTGGCACGGAAACGGGCGATCTCGGTCTTGTCGCGCCTGAGCTTCAGATCGTCACAACCGCGAGCGTCACCGCCTACGCCAACTTCATGATGGACCGGATTGAGGAAGCGGACGCGCTCGAAACCTATCGTCCGGGATACAGCCGCGAATTGTCGCTCGCCGACAATCCGGCGGCGCTCGTCGATCACCTGAACATGGTGATGACGGCGGGAGCGATGACGCCTTCAACTCGCGATGCGATCATCGCCGCCGTCAATGGCGTACCGCTGCGCGCCGCAAGCGAGCCGCAGGACCGGCGCCGCCGCGTCAACGCCGCCATGCTGATGACCGTGCTTTCATCCGAATATTACACGCAACGCTGAGGAGCGCCGTCGATGTCCGCCGTCACCCGACGTGAAATCCTGAAGACCGCGAGCATGCTCGGCGCTTTCGGCGCCGCGCCCTTCGCCATGAACCTCCTGCCGTTCAACGCGCTTGCGGCCTCGACGACCGGATACAAGGCGCTTGTTTGCGTGTTCCTGTTTGGCGGCATGGACTGTCACGACACGGTGCTGCCCTACGATCAGGCGTCGCACGATCAGTACGCGTCACTTCGCCGGACGCTAATGAACGAGTATAACGGCCTCCAGGGCGGGTCATCGCGCACAATTGCGCGCCTTCTGGCGCTTAATCCTTCAAATGCTGCGGCGTTCGGCGGGCGCCAGTTCGCGCTGCCGGAAGCGCTTTCGCCGGTTCATCAACTCTTCAATTCGGGCCAGGCGGCGATCGTCGGCAATGTCGGGCCGCTGCTTGAGCCGATGAATCGCGCGCAATGGCGCAACGGCGGCGCGCGCGCGCCGGACAGGCTGTTCTCGCACAATGACCAGCAGTCGACCTGGATGGCGGCCGCGCCCGAAGGGGCCAGCTTCGGCTGGGGCGGACGCCTCGCCGACATGGCGATCGCTTCGCGCGCCAACACCAACGCGTCCTTCACCGCGGTCTCTGTCTCCGGCAACACTGTCTATCTCAACGGTCAGGAAGCGACCGGCTTTTCGCTCGGCACCAACGGCCCCGCGCAGATACGTGCGATCGATCGGCCGGGACTTTACAATTCGCAGGCCCTGCCGGGCCAGATCGCGGATCTGGTGCAGGATGCGCCGAATGCGCGCGTCAATCTCTTCGAGCGCGACGTCGCGACGATCCATCGCCGCTCGATTGCGCTCAACCGCGACCTTGAGGTGGCGCTGTCGGCCCAGGCGCCTTTCCAGACGGTTTTCCCGGCGTCAGGCCTCGCCCAGCAGATGCAAGCGGTCGCGCGCATGATCGCCGCCCGCTCGACGCTCGGCGTGTCGCGCCAAATCTATTTCGTCTCGACCGGCGGATACGACACGCATTCGAGCCAGGCCCCGACGTTGACCGGCCTCCACAACACGCTTGCCGGCGCAATGCGCGCTTTCTACGACGCAACCGTCGAACTTGGCGTGGAGAACGACGTCACGGCTTTCACTGCGTCGGATTTTGGCCGTACGCTCGCCGTCAACGGCGACGGCACCGACCACGGTTGGGGCGGTCATCACTTCGTCGTCGGCGGCGCCGTCAATGGCAATCGCATCCTCGGCGACATTCCCCCGCCCGAAGTCAATCACGATCAGGACAGCGGTTCCGGGCGGCTAATTCCAACCGTTGCGGTCGAGCAGTTCGCGGCGAGCCTTGCGAGCTGGTTCGGCCTTACGGCGGGCGAAATTCAGGACGCGCTTCCGAATGTCGGCAGCTTTGCGCCGCCGCTCGATCTCTTCAATCCGCCAACAACCGTCTAACGGCAACAGGGGGGCCTGCAGGCCATGTCAATGTTCAATTCATCGAAACGGCGGCGAATGTTCGCCGCCGCCGCGGCCGGCGCGATGGCTATCGGCGGCGGCGGCGCTTTCGGCGTCGACAAATGTCGCGACAGCGCCAATTGCGGGCTGTCGTTGGCGCTGCTGCGCGACCGTGACGCCAAGGACATGAAGGTGGCGGCGCCGAACAAGAAGCCGTCGCGCGAAGAGAGCCGTTACAGCCGGCCGGCGCTGCGCGAAGAGCCGACCAAGGCGTTTTTCGTGCGCGGCGGCTATACGCTCGCCGCGAGCGGTCAGGCGCTCGCCGACGGCAAAGGCGCCCGGCTTTATTCCGGCGGCTATCGCAGCCGCATCAGCCGCGAATGGCCGCTCAGCCTTGAAGCCGAGGTCATCTTCCAGCGCGACAAGGACGACGTCATCATCGGCGTCGGCCAGGAAGAGGCAACGCGGCGCGCAATTACGGGACTCGTCTCGCTGCGCTATGACGGCCTGAAATTCGGAAATTTCACGCCCTATTTCTCGGGCGGCGTAGGACCGGCGCAGGTCAAGTCGCAGATCGACGACGGCTTCACCCCGCTTTCCGATTCGAACATCGAACTCGGCTATCAGGCGCGGGCCGGACTTTCGTACCCGCTGACGAAAAAATTTGCGGTCGAGGCCGGCTACCGGCTCCTCGGCGCCACGAACGACGACATCAAGACGCATTCTGCGGAAATCGGCCTGAACTATCGCTTCTAAGGCGCTGGCCGGCGTCGCCGCTATTTCATACGCTGTCGTCCGCAAGTCGGCGAACGGCGAATGGCTACTGGGATAAGACCGGGGTTGAAGATTGTCATCCTCGGCGGGGGCACCGCCGGATGGATGGCGGCTTGCCTCATGGCAAAGCGCTGGACCGGCCAGGGCGTAACAATCAGCGTCGTTGAATCGCCTGAGATCGGTATCATCGGCGTTGGCGAGGGATCGACGCCGCAATTGCGCGCGTTCTTCCGGGATCTCGGCGTCAAAGAGGCCGAATGGATGCCGGCCTGCAATGCGACCTACAAGAACGGCATCAGCTTTCATGGCTGGTCCGACGACCCGCAATACCCTTCGTACTTTCACCCGTTCCCTTCGCCGATCGACGCGCATACGGCGCCTGCTTTTCATTTCCACTCTTACGCTCGCAGGCGCGGTGTCGACCTCCCTGCGACACCGGACCGGTTTTTCCTTTCGGCCAAACTCGCTGAACGGCGCCTCGCTCCGTTGCCGTCGCATAATTTTCCGTTCGATATCGCTTATGGCTATCACTTCGACGCCTATCTCGTCGGCAAGTTCCTGCGCCGCCACGCCGAAGGCAGCGGCGTCGGGCATGCCGAAGGGCGCGTCACGGACATTGCGCTCGACGGCGAAGGCTCGATCACGGCGCTGTCGCTCGACGACGGGCGCCGGATCGAGGCCGACTTCTTTATCGACTCGACCGGCTTTCGCGGCATGATCCTGCAGGAACGGCTTGGCGTTCCGTTTCATTTCTACAAGACAAATCTCTTCAACGACGCCGCCGTCGTGATGCCGACGCCGCCCGATCCAACTGGCCTGAAATCCGCAACCGGCGCAATCGCCATGAAAGCTGGCTGGCGCTGGGACATCCCGCTGACCAACCGCAGCGGCAACGGCTATGTATACTGTTCCGATTTCATTTCCGCCGACGCCGCCGAAGAAGAACTCCGCGCCGCGCTCGGGCTCCTCGGCTCCAACGTAGAGGCGCGCCATCTCAAAATGAAAGTCGGCCGGGTAGACCGGCACTGGGAGAAGAACTGTCTTGCGGTCGGCCTATCTCAGGGCTTCATTGAACCGCTGGAAGCGACGGCGCTCCACCTTGTCCAGGCAACTGTCGAAGGCTTCATCGAGACCTTTGAGAAAAGCGGGCTCGACGAGGCCGGTCGGCGCGCTTTCAACGATCGCATCAACGCCCGCTTCGAAGGCGTGCGCGATTATATTGTCTGCCATTATCAGGCGAGACGGCGCACGGACACCGACTATTGGCGCGCCAACGCCGCGAATGCCAATCGGTCTGCCTCGCTCTCGGCGATGATGGAGGTCTGGCGCAAAGGCGGGGACATTCGCGACGAAGTGCGCCGCCAGGACATCGCAAAATACTATACCGACATGTCGTGGGTGTGTCTGCTCGGCGGCTATGGAATTTATCCGCGCGAACTGGGGGCGCCGGCGCCGGAGGAGCGCCGCTTCGACATGGCGATTATTGACGATTTCGTCGATCGTTGCGCGCTCAATTTCCCCGACCACCGGACGGCGCTCGCCGCCTTGCAGGCGCACGCATGAGCCTGCCGGCGCCGCTGGCGCCGTCGCCCGGGCGGCGGACGACTATTGCGGAGATCGGCGCCGAGCTCAGCAATATTGTCGTTATTGACGGCGTTCTTTCAGCGCCGGAAGCGGCGGTTGATCTTGCGGCCTCGATGCTGTTCGCGCCGATCGGTCCCTATTATCCGGGCGTGCGCGCCTCGCTCGGCGACGAAACGGCGAGCGCTTTCGGCGCGGCGTTCGGCGACATCATTGCTGATGCGCTCGGCGTGTTCTCCCCGCAATGGAAGGGCGACTGCTTCTTCTCGATGGTGACGACGGCGCCTGAGCGTTTGGCGCCGATTCAAAGGCTGCCTCATTTCGACGGGCTTGAGAAAACGCGCATTGCGGCGCTCCTCTATCTATCGCATGCTGATTTTGGCGGCACGTCGTTCTATCGACATCGCGCGACGGGATTTGAGACCGTCGATGCGCCGCGCTATCCGGCCTATGGCGCGGCGCTGAAAGCCGATGTGGCCCGCCAGGGCCTTCCGCCCCCGGATTATATTGGCGAGGGCGGCGCATTGTTTGAGGAGATCGCGACTTTCGAGCCCGACTTTAACCGGCTACTCCTCTATCGCGGCAATTCGCTTCATTGCAGCCGAATCAGGAATTCGGGGTCGCTGACAGCCGACCCGCGCGCAGGGCGGCTTACCCTTAACCTCTTTCTGCAGCCAGCCTGAAACTGCTTACGCAGCCGCGCAATTTTGCCGAATGTAATCGACATGCGAAGGCGCCGCCGCAGCGGCGCGATCGATCAGCGTCTTGATGTCGCCGAGGAACCCTGCGAGCTGATCCTCGTCAAGACCGTCCGCCAGCGGATGATAACGCTGCGGGTCGATCCGTTGACCGATCAGAACCTGCAGCCACCCGGTCTCGGTGAAGAGCTCTTCATGCTCGCGATAGATGCGCCCCGTCGCCCGGAAGAGATCGATTTTCGCCTGCAGGGCCGGAGGAACGGCCATCTCCCGCCGCTCAATCCAGAACGGGGAATCGGTTCGCTCATTCGCATGGTAATGGAGGATAATGAAATCGCGGATGCGTTCGAACTCGAAGCGGGACTGGCGATTGAATTCATCGATCAGCGCCGGATCGAAACGTCTGTCCGGGAACATTGAAACGAGACGGCTGACGCCTGCCTGGATGAGGTGGATCGACGTCGATTCGAGCGGCTCCAGAAAGCCTGAGGCGAGGCCGAGGGAGACGCAGTTCTTCACCCATTGGCGCTTGCGCATGCCTGTCGTGAACCGGAGAAAGCGCGGATCGGCCAGCAATTCGCCTTCGAGATTCGCTTTCAGAACCGCGGCCGCCTCGTCGTCCGAGACGTAGCGGCTGCAATAGACATGGCCGTTGCCGACGCGGTGCTGCAGCGGGATGCGCCATTGCCAGCCGGACTTTCGTGCGCTCGCTTGCGTGTAGGGGCGGAGTTTGTCCCCGTGCGCGCAAGGCGCCGCGACCGCGCGGTCGCATGGGAGCCATTGCGTCCAATCTTCATAGCCCGCATTCAGCGCGCCCTCGATCAGGAGACCGCGGAACCCCGAGCAGTCGACAAAGAAATCGGCGTCGATGCGGCGGTCGCCCCCGAGCGTCACGCCTTCGACGAAACCGTCAGCGGCGCGCAAGCGCACATCGACAATCTTGCCTTCGACGCGAACAACGCCCGCCGCTTCAGCGCGCCCGCGAAGGAAGCGCGCGTAAAGCCCCGCGTCGAAGTGAAAGGCGTGGCGCGTCCCGGTAAGCCGCGAGGACCCGACACGGTCCAGCATTGCGAAGCGGTCACGGATCGCGATCTGGCAATTGACGGAATAGTCCCACAGCGATCCGCTCTTCCCCGCCGCTTTCGCGCGCAGCCAGAAATGATGAAAAGGCGTCAGCCCCAGCGGCATGCCGATATCGCCGAAGGCGTGCATATAACTGTCGCCGAGCCGGCCCCAGTCGTTGAACTCGATGCCGAGCTTGAACGTTCCTTGCGTCGCTTTCAGGAACGCGTTCTCGTCAATCTCGAGGAAATTGTTGATATGCCGGATCTGCGGGATCGTCGCCTCGCCGACGCCGACAATGCCGATTTCCTCCGACTCGATGAGCGTGATCGCCAGCGCACGCCCAAACGCCTTCGCGAGCACCGACGCCGTCATCCACCCCGCCGTGCCGCCGCCGACGATGACGACGGCGCGGACAGCTTCCTTCGCGTTTTGCTCTGTCGTGTTCATGTAGCGCCGATATTACTGTCGGTCCGCACGCGCGCAAAGAAAAACCCCGCCGGCTCGGGAGGAGACCGACGGGGCTTCAAAGACGCTCGGGAGGGAGCGTTTAGAAAGCGAAGGACGCGCCGACGAGATAGGTGCGGCCGAAGGATTGGTCGTCGATTAGCTGCCGATCGTCGGAGCCGTCGCCTTGGACTGTTTGGAAGGGCTCATCTGTCAAGTTGAGGCCCTGCGCGGTGACACGAAGCCCCTCAAGCGATCCAGAGAAAGCGTAGCCGATTTGTGCATCGATGATCGACTCCGATCGGCTGGTGCGGAAGGCTCGCGTAGCGCTAATCGCAGCGACTTCGCCAAGAAACCTCGTGCGATAACGATGACTGACGCGTGCCTCAAAACCCGCTTTCTCAAAATACATGGTTGAGTTGACGACCCACTTTGAAAGGCCAGGCACGGGAATAGCGCCCCGTATTGAAGGATCGAGTGCAGCGAAAAGCGTAACTTCACTGTCCGTAAAAGACGCGCTCGTAATGAAACCAAAGCCGTCGAGCTGTTCGGATACAATATCGAGCGGCACAGAAAGCGTTGCTTCGGCACCGCGAATGCGGCCGAAGCCATTGTTGCTAATCGTTCGATTCAGACCGAGAGTTGTGTCAAGCAAAGCTTGCTGAGCGGGGCTGAGGAAGATCAACGACTCCGCCGCGAAGTCCTGGATGAACGCGTCACCCGTGTTCACAAAATCGTTGAGGTCCTTATAGAAGCCGGCGATCGATATATAGCCAGAGCCGCCGAAGTATTTTTCAACCGATAGATCGATCTGATTCGATATGTAGGGCCGTAGAGCGGGATTGCCACTGCTGCGGCTGAACACAACCCCCAGCGGAGCAAGCGGATCCGTGTTGCCGTTTCCAAGGCGAGTCAAATCGACCCCGAGATTGTCGCTCGGGTTGAGTTGGTCAAGGCGCGGACGGGCGAGCGTTCTCGATGCGCCGAAGCGCACCTTCACCGTATCCGACAGGTCGAACACTAAGTTCAAAGTCGGAAGAAAATCAGTGTAGGATGCGCCTCCGCTGATCGGGACGATACCGCTCGGCAGAAGTGACGATCCAAATCCCGCTTGGTCGGTGTGAACGATTTGTGCCCCGAGATTGCCCGCGACGGGAACCGAGCCGACAGCTGAGTCGATATCGAACTTCACCCAACCCGTGATAACGTCTTCTTCGACAATCCACGACTGCGGCGAGGCAAAAGAAGACGTTGACGTCGAAATCGGAACATAAACGTTGTTCAACAGATAGAGGGGATCATACGTGACTTGCGGCCCAAGGCCGAGAAACGACAACGCGGCAACCTGCTCGTTAAGCAAAGCCGACTGCGGAATCGCAAGCGTCTGGACAACACCAGGATCGCTAAGTGTGCCGCCGCCGAGCGTAAGGAACGCCTGATCAATCACGCGCTGCTTGTCACGCAGGCCCCAATCAATACCAAATTCGACATTTGAAATCGGACCAAACTCAACGTCGCGATCAATCGCGGCTTTTAAATGCCAGAGTTCATCGACAGTGCGCGGCGCATTGATAAAGCCCGCCTGCACGAGGTTGGCGCCACTGCCCCAGCCAAGCGGATCGGTGAGAAGGATAGCGTCCGGCCCGGTTGTCGCCGAATAATCGAGAATGCCGGAGAATTGCGGAACGGCGCCGGGCTGTTGCGACAGTGTCAACGTATTGGCGGTCCCGGTCTGATTGAAACCGGTCCCAGCGTAAGATTCGATGAGCTGGTCGCGACGCGTCGCCTTCGAATAACTGACGTCGAATTCAACGCCCCAACCGTTCGCCGCGTCGTAGCTTCCGTTCCAACCAGCGGAGAAAAGTTCCGCTTCCCGAAGGTTGAGGTCGTTGCGAACGACGCCGCGGACGTTGCTGAACACGGCATCCGTCGCAAACCCGCCCACTTGATTGTTGATAACGTTGGTAACGCCAAAGGCGCCGAATCCGAGCGGGAATTCGACGCCGCGAATGATCTGATCTTCGTTGAAGTCAGTGTAGAAGACGTCGATCGTCGATTCAAACTCGTCCGTTGGCGCGAACTGAAGAGTCGCGAAACCACCAATACGGTCGAGGTCGCTCGATCCCGCGAACGGCTTTGTGCCGCCAAGCAGGAGCGGATTCCCAGCCGATCCGTCGCCAGCATAGCCCCACGCATTGAACTGTTCCTGTTGCGTCGGCGATGACTGGAGGGAAAGGCCTATCGCGACGCCAAATGTGTCGTCGGCGAATTGATCGACCCAAGTCGCGGTGCCGCGATAGCCGGCGCCGGGCGAGTCGGGGTTCAAGGAGCCGTTTTCGTTAAACTCGTAGCGGCCGCTGACGGCGAACACGCTTTCGCTCTTGTCGAGAGGACGCAACGTGCGGAGATCGACCGTGCCAGCTAGGCCTTGGCCAATTAGGCCGGCGAAGGGCGTCTTGTAAACGACCGCCTGAGAGAGAAGTTCCGCAGGGTACTGATCGAATTCAACGCCGCGGTTGTCGGAAGTCGTCACCTGTTCGCGGCCGTTGAGAAGCGCTGTCGAGAAGTCGGGGCCGAGGCCGCGTATCGAGAGAACGTTTGAGCGGCCGTTGAGGCGTTGCGTCGCGAGACCCGGCAGCCGGCCGAGCGATTCGGCGATCGAAATGTCGGGGAGCTTGCCGATCTCCTCGGCGGAGACCGCCTCGACGATCGAGTTGTTGTCGCGTTTGGCGGCGACCGAATTTTCAAGCGACGAGCGGAAACCGGTGACGACGATTTCGTCGCCTTGATCGTCCGTATCCTGAGCAAAGGCAGGCGCGGCGAGCGCGATTGCGGCGCCCGACGTCAGCAGAGCCGCACGGAAAAGCTTCAGTTCCTTACGCATCAGATCCCTCCCTAAACGCGTTTCTTTTCCGGTGAGCGCCCGGCCTGTTGAATCGACTATCGCAAAAATATGCAAACTGGTCAACAAGAGAACATCGCTCTGCCGTCGCAGTACCAGCTGGTAGGCGTGAATTGCCTCCGAAATCGCTGTGAAGCGAAGCTTTTTAGCGGCACGCTGCCTTGCAATACGCAGAAACCGTTGTGTCACCTGGTGTGCAATTTTTTGCAAAATATGGGAGCAAGGCTGCAAATTGCGCATCCCGCAGCGCAGCAAGATTAAAGATTACCGGCGGTTCGGTTTGAGAGTCGCCGCCAGACGCGCGTTCGACTGAATGCCGGCCCAGTCGCCGCTCGCAATCATCGCGCGCGTCGCGATCCAGGTTCCGCCCACACAAGCGACATTTTGCAGTGCGAAATAGTCGGCCACCCGTTCCGGCGAGATCCCGCCGGTAGGACAGAAAACAATGTCAGGCAGCGGCCCGGAGAGCGATTTCAGATAGGCGGCGCCGCCCGCGGGTTCGGCCGGGAAGAACTTCATTGCCCGAAAGCCAGCTTCATAGGCAGTCATCGCCTCAGTTGCCGTTGCGACACCGGGGAGCGCGGGCGTCCTTTTCATCGCGCGGAGCAAGGATGCGCTGGCGCCGGGACTAACCAGAAAATCGGCGCCGGCCGCCAGCGAGCGCTCGACGTCGTCGCCGCTGCGGATCGTTCCCATGCCGACGATCAGTGTGGGCGCGGCGCGTTTCATTGCGCCCAGCGCATCGAGGGCAGCGGCGGTCCGCAGCGTCAGTTCGATGACGCGAAGGCCGCCTGCGGCAAGCGCGCTCGCGAGCGGCGCAGCGTCCTCCGCGCGCTCCACTTCAAGGACGGGAATGACGCTCGCGGCCGCCAGTATATCTTCAATGCGCATCGAAGCTCGCTTTCAGTTTCGCAGCCGCGCCGACGAGCGCGGCGCCATCACGCGTGATAAGCCTCACCGGAACGGCGCTGACATAGTCGCGCATTCGGCCCTTATCCAGGAAACGGTCGATGAAGGCGCTGCTCAAGAACGCCTCGCGAATTTTCGGAAGGATGCCGCCGCCAAGCACGACGCCGCCGCGCGCGCCGGACGAAAGCACCGCGTCGCCCGCCGCCGATCCGAGCATCGCGCAGAACATGTCGACCGCCTTGACCGCGATCGGGAACTCTTTCGTCAGCGCCGCGCGCGTGATTTCGTCCGCCTGCAGCGAGACGCGCGGGGTTCCGGCAAGCGCGCAAAGCGCGCGATGAATGTTGACGAGACCGCGCCCCGAGAGCAGCCGCTCGATCGACACCCGCTTGTGCTCGCGCCGCACGAAGCGCAGCACTTCGATTTCCTCGTCATCATATGGCGCGAAGGCGACATGGCCGCCCTCTGTCGGAATGACGCGGTCGCCCGATGCCGCCGGCACGAGCAGCGCCTGACCAAGGCCGGTGCCGGGTCCGATCACGAGAACAGGCGCCTGCGGATCGCCATCGCCCGACTTCACGTTCAGAAAATCCGCCGCTTTCAGCTGCCGGACGCTCGTCGCGAGGGCTTCGAAATCATTGATGGCGAGCAGGCGGTCGAACTTCATCTGCCGCTTGGTCTTTTCGATATCGAGCACCCAGGGCGAGTTGGTGAATTCCACGACGGCGTCGGTGATGGGTCCCGCCACGGCAAAGCAGGCGAGTTTGGGCTTTGCTTGCACGGCTTCGAGGAACGCGTCCGCCGCGTCGCGGATCGACTCATAGTCTTCGGCGCGAAACGCGTGCATTTCACCGACGCTGACGGCCGCCCCGTCGATCGTTGCCAACGCAAAGCGGGCATTGGTGCCGCCGATATCGGCGACGAGGACCGGCGCGTTCATGCGTCGTCCCCCTGCTCCGCCAGCATGAAGGTCATCGCCCCTGTCTCCGCCGAGGTGACGAGAGCACGCATGCCGGCGAACAGCTCGCGACCCGTTCCCGAGCGCTCGGCTTCGCCCTCGAACGACGCCGGCGGGCGAGCGGCGAACTCCTTGCGGTCGACCAAAATTTCGAGAACGCCCTTGTCAGCATCGAGCCGAATGATGTCGCCGTCGCGCACCCTGGCGACGGCGCCGCCGTCAAGCGCTTCAGGCGAGAGGTGAATGGCGGCCGGCACCTTGCCGGAGGCGCCGGACATGCGCCCGTCGGTCACCAGCGCGACCTTGAAACCCTTGTCCTGCAGGACGCCGAGCGGCGGCGTCAATTTGTGCAATTCCGGCATGCCGTTCGCCTTCGGCCCCTGGAACGGCACGACGGCGATGAATTCGCGATTGAGGTCGCCCGCCTTGAACCGGTCCAGCAATTCCTTCTGGGAGCGGAAGACGATCGCTGGCGCCTCGATCACGCGGCGCTCGGGCTTAACCGCCGACACCTTGATGATCGCGCGGCCAAGCGGCCCGTCGAGGAGAACGAGACCGCCGGTCGCTGCGTGCGGATCGGCGGCGGGGCGAAGGATCGACGGATCGCCGGAGGCCGCGCGCGCCGGCGCCCAGGAGATCGCCTCGCCCTTCAGCGACGGCGCTTGCGCGTAATGGTGAAGCCCCTTCCCCATTGCCGTGATGACATCGGCATGGAGGCCGCCGGACTCAATCAGCTCACGGATGATGAAGGCGACGCCGCCCGCCGCCTCGAAGGCGTTCACGTCCGCGGAGCCGTTTGGATAGACCCGCGCTAGCAGCGGCGTCACCGCCGACAGCTCGCTGAAATCCGTCCAGTCGATGACGATGCCGGCGCTCCTCGCCATCGCGACAAGATGGATCGCGTGGTTCGTCGATCCTCCGGTCGCATGAAGGCCGACAATCGCATTGACGATCGCCCGCTCGTCGATGACGTCGCAGAATGGAATATAGTCGTCGCCAAGCGCCGTCGTCGCCGCCGCGCGCCGCGCCGTTTCCTCGACGAAAGCGCGACGCAGCGGCGTGCCGGGATTTACGAAGGCCGAACCCGGAAGGTGGAGACCCATAATCTCCATCAGCATCTGGTTCGAATTCGCTGTACCGTAGAACGTGCAGGTTCCCGGCGAGTGATAGCTGGCGCTTTCTGCAGCGAGGAGTTCGTCTCGGCTCGCCTTGCCTTCCGCGTGCAGCTGGCGCACGCGCGCCTTCTCGTCATTTGAGATTCCGGACGGCATCGGCCCTGCCGGCAAAAAAAGGATCGGCAAGTGGCCAAAGCGCGCCGCGCCGATAAAGAGCCCCGGCACGATCTTGTCGCAAACGCCGAGCATGATCGCGGCGTCAAATACATTGTGAGAGAGCGACACCGCCGCCGCCATGGCGATCACGTCGCGGGAAAACAGCGACAGGTCCATGCCCGCCATGCCCTGCGTGACGCCATCGCACATCGCGGGAACCCCGCCGGCGATTTGCGCCGTCGCGCCGAGCGGGGCAAGCGCCGCCTTGATGATGTCAGGATAAGGCCCCAGCGGCTGATGGGCCGACAGCATATCGTTGTAGGCCGTCACGATCCCGATATTCGGCCCGACGCCCTTCGCCATCAGCTTCTTGTCATGCGCGGAACAGGCCGCGGCGGCGTGAGCGAGATTGCCGCAGCCGAGCGCCGCGCGGTGCGGCCCGTCGCCCGCCGCAGCGCGCATCTGTCTCAGATAGGCCTCACGGAGATGGCGGCTCTTCGTCCGTATACGGTCGGTAACACGATCGACGACAGGGTTCAGCGCCACGGCGCTCGCTCCTTAAGGGGCCCAGCAGACCCAAAGATCGGGGCGCGCGCGCAGGATTGCGCGTACGGGCGCCTGATCGACTGCGCCGGCGCCTGCTATTTTTTCGAATGCCGCCCGCTTCTCGGCGCCGGTTAGCAGCAGGATGACCAGGCGCGCATCGGCGATCGCACGCAGGGACAAGGTCAGCCGCTCGAGATGATCGCCGGCCGCTTCGCTTCTATTGGCGCGCACTGAAGTGACCAGCGGCGCGTCATCGGCTAGCGCGGCGTTCAGACCGTCAGCCATCGGAAACCACGACGCCGTATGGCCGTCGAGCCCCATGCCGAGCACCACGACATCAAACGGCCGGATAAGGCTGCGAACCCGAGCATTAGCTTCCGTTGCAGCGGCGTCGAGCGAGGGCGCATCGCCCCATAACCCCACGAACCGCGCGCGACCGGCGTTCCCTTGGAGGAAGGTCGCGCGCAAGAAGGCCTCATTCGAGCCCTTTGACGACGGCGGCACGAAACGCTCATCGACGAGCGTTGCAGTAACATTTGGCCAGTCGATCTTGCGCGCGGCGAGCGCGAGATAGAGAAGCGAAGGCGTCGCTCCGCCCGAGAGTGCAATTGAAGCAAGGCCTTGAGCAGAGATCGCGCGTTCAATCGCATTCTGCATGAGATCTGCGAGCCGGGCCGCCATCTGGTCCGGCGAGGAAAAAGCGATCAGCGCCGGTTCAGACCCCATTGAACCACTCGCGCCCGTCGCGGTCGAGCAGTACAGCCGCCTGCACCGGACCGTCCGTGCCCGCCGCATATTGTTGCACGGGCGTCTGATCTTCTTCCCACGCGGCGAGAATGCCGTCGCACCACGTCCATGCGGCTTCAACCTCGTCGCGACGCATGAAGAGCGCGAGATCGCCGCGCACGACCGCCATGAGCAGACGTTCGTAGGCGTCGGGATATCGCGCTTCGAACGCCGAGGCATAGCTAAGGTTCAGCGGAACATAGCGAAGCCGCATGCCGCCGGGTCCTGGATCCTTCGTCACCAGCAGAAGGCTCATTCCTTCGTCCGGCTGCAACCTTATGACGAGGCGCGACGGCGGCAGCTTTTCGTGCCCGTTGCGAATGAGCGCATGCGCGACGTCTTTGAATTGGATAATGATCTCCGATCGGCGGGAGGCCATGCGCTTGCCGGTACGCAGATAAAATGGCGCGCCCTTCCAGCGCCAATTGTCGATATGCGCCTTGATGGCGACATAGGTTTCCGTCGAACTCGCGCGGCCAAGCTCTTCGGCGTAGCTTGCGGCGACTTCACCGTTCGACGCGCCCTTTGAATATTGTCCGCGCGCAGTCACCTGTCGCGCCCTTGCCGCTGTAATCGGCCGCAGCGCGCGCAAGACCTTGATCTTTTCGTCGCGTACCGTGTCAGCGTCTAGATCGAGCGGCGGTTCCATCGCGACGAGGCAAAGAAGCTGCAGGAGATGGTTCTGCACCATGTCGCGCAAGGCCCCAGCCGTGTCATAATAGCTCGCGCGCGTGCCTGAGCCGATCTGCTCGGCGACCGTAATCTCGACATGGTCGATGGCGTTCGCATTCCAAACCGGCTCGAACAGCGAGTTCATGAAGCGCAGGACGATGAGATTCTGCACCGTTTCCTTGCCGAGATAGTGATCGATGCGAAAGATCGAGTCTTCAGGGAACACGGCGCCGACGGCGTCATTGATAGCGCGTGCGCTCGCCAGGTCTTTACCAATTGGCTTTTCAAGAACGATGCGGGCGCCGGGCGTCTTCAATCCCGCCGCAGCGATATTGCGCGACACGTCGCCAAAGAGCGCGGGAGGCAAGGCGAGATAAAAGACGCGTTGCTTGCTCTCACCGCCTTCGAGCTTCGCCGAGAGCGCCGGCCAGCCGCCTTTCGAGTTCGCGGCGTCGACTTCTGCATAATAAAGCAGGCTCGCGAATTTCGCCCATTCGACGTCGTCGATTTTCTCTGACGGGTGGAATTTGCCGAAGCTTTGGCGCGCCAGTATGCGAAAGCCGTCATCGTCCATCGCCGTTCGCGAAACGCCGATGATTTTTGACGCCGGCGGAATCTGCCCATCCCGCCAGCGATGGAACAGCGAAGGGATAAGCTTCCGAAGAGACAGATCGCCCGCCGCGCCGAAGACGACAAGGTCGAACGGCGTGACCGGGATCAATTGGGCGGTGGTGCTGGCGCTGCCTGTTATCTCGCTCATGGAGCCATGTCGATTAGGCTGTCATGGATCGCCGTTCAAGCGCGGCGGCGTCTCGCCCATCCCTATTTCTTCGGCGAGAACCGCACCGCGGCCCCGCCGCCTCGGCCAAGCGAAAGCTTTAGCATGTCGACGTGCGTCATCTCGCGTTTCTCGATGACGATGTCATAGGGGTCCGTTTCAAAATCGGCCTTCGGCCCATCGCGATAGATTTCCGCGACATAGGTTTTTCCCCCGTCCAGAAACGACAGCGGCAGGTCGAGCACACGGCCATTCTCGTCGGTGATCGCGCCAAGGAACCAGTCCTCGCCGCCGCGCTCCTTGCGCGCGATGGCGGCGTAGTCGCCGATCTCCGCCGCGACGCCGACCGTC
Source organism: uncultured Caulobacterales bacterium (assembly GCA_964535605.1). GTDB lineage: Bacteria > Pseudomonadota > Alphaproteobacteria > Caulobacterales > Parvularculaceae > Amphiplicatus. Next base: position 35,542 of record CAZHUI010000006.1, on the reverse strand, counting down.
TCCTCCCAGTCGGTCGCAACGTCCTTGATGAACTGGAACGCCGCCGGACGCGCCTCGTAGTTCTGGGGAAGGTCGGCTGCCATCTGGATCGGGCTGTAAACTGTCACATAAAGCGCGAGCTGCTTCGCCAGCGTCGTCTCGACGCGGCTCACCGTGCTGTTGCGGCCGAGGTCGTCATTGACGGGAGCCCGTTCGTTCGGGCGCAGGTCGAAAATCCCCGGCGTGAAATCCATCGGCCCGGAGAGAAGGCGTGTGAACGGCAGGATAACGTCGTGCTCTGGCGGATTGGGCGGCTGGCCCCAGGCGTTAAACTCCTGACCCCGCGCGCCTTCTCGCGCCACCCAGTTCGGATAGGTGCGGCGAAGGCCCGTGTCTTTGATCGGCTCGTGCGGGTTGACGGCGATCTTTCGCTTCGACGCAGATTTTACGACGTTCAAATGGTGGTTCGCCATGAACTGGCCGTCATGCCATTCGAAAGTTTCGACGCCATTATCGTCAATGCGCTGGATGCCGCCGCCGTCGGCGACGTAGCCCGTCTTTACCGTGCGCACGCCGACGCGCTCATAGAGATCGAACGCGGCCTCCATCTGGTTTTCATAGTGCGTGGCGGCGCCGCCGGTCTCGTGATGGCCGATGAGCCGCACGCCCTTCTCCTGCGCATACCGCCCGATCTCCTCGATATCGAAATCGGGATACGCCTTGGCGAAGTCGAAAACCTCGCCATTGCCGAACCAGTTATCGTCCCAGCCTGTGTTCCACCCTTCGACAAGGACGCCAGTGAAGCCATGCTCCGCGGCGAAATCGATGTAGCGCTTGGTATTTTCTGTTGTCGCGCCATGGAGCGGTTTAATGCCCCAGCTGGAATCGCGGATGTGCATTTCCCACCAGACGCCTGCGTAGACGCCGGGCTCAATCCACGACACGTCGCCGAGCTTGTTCGGCTCATTGAGGTTCAAGATCAGGGTCGAGTGGAGAAGGCTCTTGGCGTCCGGCGCGATCTGGATTGTCCGCCAAGGGGTCGTGAAGGCGCCGGACTTTTTCACGAGCGCGCCATCGGACCACGGCGCAAGATCGGCCTTGAAGACTCCCGGCCGCTGTTGATTGAGCGACATGCCCGCGTAATCGACGAGCGCCGCCTCATGGATCGAAAGGTGAACGCCGGACGCCGTTTTTAGCGTGACTGGCGTGTGGGCGACATCGATCGCATCTGCGTTTGTCGTGCGATAAAGATATTCATAGCGGTTCCACCGGCGCCCGGGTGTCCACCAATAGGTCGCGTCTTCGGGGAGACGGAATTCGGTCAGCTCATTGACGATCACCGTCCGCTTCATGGCTTTCTGTTCAGGGAATTCGTACCGGAAGCCGATCCCGTCATCGAAGGCGCGCACGCGCAGCGTGAAACGGCGCGGCCTTTTCTCCGTCGTCGCAAAATCGACCGCAAGTTCATTGTGGCGGTCGAGCACAAGGCGGCGTTCGCCCCAGGGCTGTTCCCAAGTTTCGTCTTTCGACGATCGCGTTGCGCCGGTCATTGTCAGCCGCTCTTCAAGCGCCGGCTGATCCTTGAACCGAATACCGAGATGCGACTGGCCGACAACCTCTTCGCCGCCAAAGGCGATTTTGTAGAAAGGGCGGCCATCTGCCGTCAGGTCCACGATGACGTTGACGGCGCCGTCTGGCGACGTCAGCGTTTCAGCCGCCCGTGCGGCTGGAAAAGCTAGAAGGATAGTCGCCAGAATCGCCGGAACAGCGGTTTTGATCATCGGTCGTTTCCTCTCCCTCATCCCGGCCGTTGAGCGCGCATGGCAAGCGACTGAAATCGTTGACGCGCGAACCCTAAAAGATTTTACAAAATCTTGCAATTCTTGTTGCGAGCGACGCCCGTCTTACCGCAAAGCACAATCGAGCTGCGGCGCTCGTACGCCGAAAAAGACTATTTAAGCTTTGTATATGCAACCTTTTTGTCTCTTGTAAGCCAGTGCCGGACAGGAAATTGGCTGGCGCACCCCACTTGCAAATTAATGTAATTCGCTGGAGAGTTCCGGAATGGGGTCGATGGACGCCGGCAGGGGAAGGTAGATTCTCCGCCCGGTCCGTGCGGATGGGAGTATGAATGATGCGTGCACGGAACTTTTTCCGGGCCGCTGCGGCGGCGTTGGCATCCTTCGGCGTTTGCACGGCGGCGGTCGCAGAAGGCGGCGCCTACGCGGCAAGGGACTATCGCGACCGCCTGCCGGAGGATGAGATTGTTTATTTCGTCTTGCCGGACCGCTTCGAGAACGCCGATCCTTCGAACGATCATGGCGGCTATCCCGAAGACCCGCTTCAGTCGGGTTTCGATCCGTCGCGCAAGGGTTTCTTCCACGGCGGCGACCTTAAGGGCCTGACGAGCCGTCTTGATTACATCGAAGGCCTAGGCGCGACCGCCATTTGGCTGGGGCCCATCTACAAGAACAAGCCCGTGCAAGGCATGCCGGGCGACGAGAGCGCCGGCTATCATGGCTACTGGATAACCGATTTCACCGATGTCGACCCGCATTTCGGCACAAAGGCGGATTTGAAAGAGTTCGTCGACGCCGCCCATGCGCGCGGCATCAAGATTTATCTCGACATCATCACCAATCATTCTGCTGACGTGATCGCGTTACGCGAATGCCACCCCGAAGGCCAGTCGCCGGCCAACGCCGGCGCAGGGCCCTGCCCTTACCGGTCGCGCGCCGATTATCCGTATACGACGCGCGGAGGCCCGGGCGGAAGGACTATCAATCCGGGATTCATGGGCGACGCCGACGAGTTTCAAACAAAGTCGAACTTTGAAAAACTCACCGATCCTGCGTTCGCCTATACGCCCTATGTCCCCGACGCGGAGAAAGCAATCAAGGTTCCCGCATGGATGAACGACGTCCGCTATTACCACAACCGCGGCAACTCGACCTTCGAGGGTGAAAGCTCGACACATGGCGATTTTGCCGGCCTCGACGATTTCATGACGGAGGATCCACGAGTCGTCGAGGGCTTCATTGAAATCTACAAGACTTGGGTCAGTGAGTTTAAAATTGACGGCTTCCGGATCGACACCGCCAAACATGTGAACCCAGCCTTCTGGCGCGCATTTCTTCCGGCTTTGAAAGAGCACGCGAAAACCGAAGGCATTCCGAATTTCTACATTTTCGGCGAGGCGGTCTATTGGAACACCGCCGAGCTCGCCGCGTTCATGAAGGAGGCGCAATTCGACGCCTCGCTCGACTTCCCGATGATGCAGGGGCTGAAAGGTCAGCTTCTGGAGAACGCCAGCGGACACAATCTCGCGTCGATGCTCGCCTCCGACAAGATCTATCCGGCGGGCGAAGCGACCGCGATGAACCAACCCGTCTTTGTCGGCAATCACGATATGGGCCGCTACGCAGGCGAGCTATTGCGGAAGCGCCCAGACCTCACCGACGCCCAGCGCTTCATGAATGTACGCCTCGCTCATGCGTTCCTCTTCTTCTCGCGCGGCGCGCCCGTCATCTATTACGGCGACGAACAAGGTTTTACCGGCGACGGCGGCGATCAGGATGCGCGCGAGGATATGTTCCCGAGCGCGGTCTCGATCTATAACGACAACGAGTTGATCGCGACGGATGCGACGACGGCCGTCTCAAATTTCGACGCGTCCCATCCGCTTTACCGCGCTTTCGGTGAGATGGCCGCCGCCTACAAGGCAAGCCCCACGCTCCGAAAAGGCGCACTGGTCGTCCGCCATTCGGAAAAAGAAGGCGGCGGGCTATTCGCATTGTCCCGTATCGATCGTCAGACCGGGGACGAATATTTATTCGTCGCTAATCTGGGTCTTGACGAGCGAACGGCCAATATCGAGGTCGATCCGCGGTCTTCCCGCTGGACATCGGTGATGGGGCGCTGTGAAAAGAAATCGGAGGCGCAAGGCTCGCTAAGAGTTCGGGTCGGCGCACAGGATTTTCTGGTCTGCCGGTCGGCGCGGGCGAACAAATAGGTCGGGAACGGGCGAACGATGACAATGGTTGAGACGAAACCGGCGGCGCGCACGGCGGCGCAAAGCGACTCCGCGTCGCCGTGGTGGCGCGGAGCGACCATTTACCAAGTCTATCCGCGCAGCTTCAAAGACACGAACGGTGACGGCGTCGGCGATCTCAAAGGGTGCATCGACGGCGTCGATCATATCGCCTCTCTCGGCGTCGACGCTGCCTGGCTCTCGCCCTTTTTTACCTCGCCGATGCATGATTTTGGTTATGACGTCGCCGATTATCGCGGCGTCGATCCCCTGTTCGGCACGCTCGCCGACTTCGACACTTTCGTGAAAAGCGCGCATGCGCGTGGTCTAAAAGTTATCATCGATCAGGTCTATTCGCACACATCGGACGAACACGCCTGGTTCAGGGAAAGCCGCCAGAGCCGGGACAATCCTAAGGCGGACTGGTATGTCTGGGCGGACGCCAGGCCCGACGGCACGCCGCCGAACAATTGGCAATCCGTCTTCGGCGGCGGCGCATGGGAATGGGATGCGCGCCGGCGCCAGTATTACTTCCATAATTTTCTCGCGCAGCAGCCGGACCTCAACCTCCACAACAAGGACGTACAGGACGCGATCCTCGACGTCGCGCGATTCTGGCTTGCGCGCGGCGTCGACGGCTTCCGGCTCGATGCGCTCAATTTCGCCATGCATGACCCGCAATTGCGTGACAATCCTCCCAAGAAGATTTTCCGGCGCCAGCCCTCGCGCCCGTTCGACTTTCAGGAACAGCGCTTTCAGATGTCGCACCCCGACATCCCGAAATTTCTCGAACGACTGCGCGCCGTGATCGACGAATTTCCGGAACGCTTCACCGTCGCCGAAGTCGGCGGCGAGCGCGCGTTTGACGAGATGAAGCAGTTCACGGCGGGCGAGAAACGCCTCAACACCGCCTACAGTTTCGACTTCCTTTATGCACCGGCGTTGACGAAGGAATTGATCGTCGAGACGGCGACACGCTGGCCCGAAGGCGGCGAGTGGCCGTCCTGGGCGTTTTCTAACCACGATGCGCCACGCGCAGTGAGTCGCTGGGCGGGCGCCTGTCCGCCAGACGAATACAGCAAGCTGCTGGCGCTTCTCCTCGGCGCCCTGCGCGGCAATATCTTCCTTTATCAAGGCGAAGAGCTGGGCCTTTCGCAGGGCGAGGTGCCCTTTGAAAAACTGCAGGACCCTGAAGCGATCGCAAACTGGCCAGCGACCTTGGGCCGCGACGGCGCGCGCACGCCGCTGCCGTGGACACAATCGGCGCCGAATGCCGGTTTTTCAACGGCTGAGCCGTGGCTGCCGATCGACAAGAGCCATCTCGGCCGGGCGATCGATCGCCAGAACCGCGATCAGGATTCAGTGCTCAATTTCACTCGCCGCGTCATCGCTTTCAGAAAGGAAAGCGCGGCGCTCCGTCACGGCTCGATCAACTTCCTCGCCACACCGGACGACGTCGTCGCTTTCGTACGCGCCTCCGGAAAAGAGAAAGCGCTCTGTGTCTTTAACGTCGGCGCCGAAGCCGCTTCATTGGCTATTCCGGACGCAACAGGCTGGGCCGTCCGAATAGGGGCGAACGCGCAGACGGGCGGAACACCCCTGAAAGTCGTTCCGGCATGGTCCGGTTATATTGCAACGAACCGGGACTAAAGCCCGCAGCTTTCCCGCACGATCAACTCCGTCGGCAATCGCTCGGAGTGGATCGCCTGAACGTCGGTCGCATTAAGTAGCTTCGACACCATCAAACGACCGGCCTTCGCCATGTCTTGCGAAATCGTCGTCAGCGGCGGGGAATTGTAGCGGGCGAGCTTGATGTTGTCGTAGCCGATAACCGAGACGTCCTGCGGAACGCGGCGGCCTGAGCGCTTGATCGCGCGTATGGCGCCGACGGCGATGAGGTCGCTCGCCGCAAAGATAGCATCGACATTGACGGCGCGCGTCAGCATGGCATCGACCGCCGCTTCAGCCGATTCAAGTTCGAAATGCGCCGGCGAGACAAGGGCCTCATCGAACGGGATCTTTGCGGCTTCGAGCGCCTGCAGATAGCCTTGATAGCGTTGATAGATTTCCGGTCCTTCAAGGTCGCCGAGAAACGCAATGCGTTTGCGTCCAAGGCGGATCAGATGACTCGTCGCCTTAGCGCCGCCTCGCATGTTGTCGCTGCCGATCGAGCAGTATTTCTGTCCCGGCAATTCCGCGCCCCAGACGACAAAGCGACCCTCGTCTTCGGCCAGACGGTTGAAACGGTCGTGAAGGAAGCTCTGGCCGAGAAAGATAATGCCGTCGGCGCGGTTGGTAGCAACAAGACCAGAAAGATCTTCATAATTTTGAGGCGCGAGGTGCGAAATAGCGATGTCGCATTTGATTTCGCGCGCGGCCTCGGCGACCCCGCCGATCAGTTCGAGAAAGAAGGGATCGGACGTCTTGGCGTCTCGCCCTGTTTGCATCGGGATGACGATCACGATTTTCGCGCCCGCCCCGGAGAGGATGGCCGGCATTGACGGGCGGAACGAGTAGTTTTGCTCCTGAGCGAGCCGCCAGATGCGCCGTTTTGTCTCCTGGTTGACGTTTGGATTGTCGTTGAGCGCACGGCTGATAGTCGCCGTCGAAACGCCGGCGAGCTTTGCAAGATCCTGAAGACGGGTGCGGTTGCGAACCATGGGCAGGGTAAGTTTACCGCAACTTTATTTCACGGATGCCGATTTATTACAAGATTTTGCAGACAAAATTCAGCTTTTGTGGGCGCGAAGCTCTCTGCGGATCACGAGCTTGAGGCCCGACCAGACGTCGTCAACCGCGCAGACTTTGATGTCGACCAGTCCTAGCGGGAGCGCGATCTCGCGAATTCCATCTTCGGTGATATCGGTTTCGACACCCGAGGCGCGCTTCGGCCAGGAAACCCATATCGCCCCGTCTGGGGCGACGGCCTTCAAAAGCGTCGGCAGCTTCTTTGTAATTGTCGCGCGCTCTCGGGCGAAGAGATGCGCGATGGAGAGCCCTTTTCCCGGCGCCTTCCGCCAAATGACGCCCGGCGTCGGTCCGAGCAGCTTTCGATAATGATCCGGCGCGCCAGCGACGAATAAGGTCAGGCCGTCCTTGAGTCCCAGCTTCTTCGCCAGCGGCGTTCCTGAATAGCCGGCGGATTTCATTTAGCAGGCAGGCGATCGGCGAAAAACTGAAGAACGTTCTCGCCCATGATGGCGCGAATGTCGGCCTCGCTGACGCCAGCTTCAAGCAGCGCATCCGTAAGCGCGGCAATTTCAGACGCGTCAAAGGGAACTGTCGTGGCGCCGTCATAGTCCGAGCCGAGCGCCACATGCTCGGCCCCCAGAGCATTAATCGCGTAGACAATCGCCGCAGCGATTGAAGGCACGCTTGCCTGACAGACAGCACCGTCCCAGAAGCCAATGCCAATGAGGCCGCCGCGGCTGGCGATCTCGCGCATCAGGTCGTCGGAGAAATTGCGGTCATTTTCGCAATGGCCGCGCATGCCCGTATGTGAGACGACGAGGGGCTTCCTCGCGATCGACAGGACATCACGAACTGTCGCTTCGGAAGAATGCGCGACGTCGATGATAAATCCCTTTTCTTCGGCGGCGATGACCGCCGCGCGGCCGAAATCGGTCAGCCCGGCATTCGAAATTCCATGCAGCGATCCGCCAAGCTCATTGTCGAAGAAATGCTGGAGGCCGAGCATGCGGAAGCCGGCGTCATAGAGCCGATCGATACTGCCAAGGTCATTTTCGAGCGGGTGAGCGCCCTCTGTCGCGAGAATGATTGCGAGCGCGCTTCGACCCATTGCAGCGGTGAGATCGCTCCTTGTACGAACTACAGATATTGCGCCGTCCGATTGCGCAGCGGCTTTCTCGGCAAGGGCGGCATGATGGAGCGCGCGCTCGGCGAGGCTGAACCACGTTCTCACCGGCCAGCGCTGCGCGATGACCAAAGGCGTGATGTTGTCGGAGTTCGCGTCGTTCTCAGCGTAGTTTAGATTGCGCGGCGTCTTGGTGACCGATGACAGCACCTGCAGCCTGTAGCCTCCTTCGGAAAGGCGCGGCGCATCTGAATGGCCGCGCTGGTTGCGGGCGAGAAAATCGCGATCCCAGAGCAGCGCGTCATTGTGAAGATCGGCGACGCGCAGCGTTTGGTGTAGTGCCGCCGCTTCGTCGCTCACCGCATAGGGGGCATGCGGGACGATTTTGTTCATGCCGGCGTCGACGCGCTTGGGAATCACGAAAAAGAACGCCGCGGCCACTGCAGCGAGAAGAACAGCGAAAACTGAAATCCGAAGTCTCATGCGACTAATCCTTCGTGACGAAGTCGCTTCCCTTCAACTCCTCAGGATGAAGTTATCCCTTCATCCTGAGGTGCGGCCCTTTCGAGCCGCGTCTTGAAGAATAGGCTGCGCGCTCCCTACTCCGCCGTGAAGCTATAAGCGCAAAGCTTGTTGCCGTCCGGATCGCGCACATAGGCCGCATAGGCCGTCGGCGTGAAGGTGCGCGGGCCGGGTTCGCCTTCGCAGGTTCCGCCATTGGCGAGCGCCGCCTTGTGGAACTCGTGCACCGCTTTGCGGTTCGGTGCGGCGAAGCCAAGCGTGCCGCCGTTTGCAAAAGTCGACGGCAGGCCGTTCGCCGGCTTGCCGACCATGAACTCAGGGCCCTTGTCACCCCACATATAACCGCGCTCGCCGAGCGGCCCAATGCCTTTCAGTCCCAGCGCGCCAAGTGCGGCGTTGTAGAACTTCTTCGAGCGCTCAAGATCGTTTGTCCCGAGCATCACATGCGTGAAGATCGCCATGGCTTGTTTCCTGTTTTTTGCCGCGCCCTTATCTTGCGCGCCGCACGATGCGGCGCCGGCCGGCGCGGAGCGCGTTCTAGGCGATCGAAGCGGCGCCGGCAATTGAGCGGCGCAGCGCCCGTCAGGGCTCGGCCCACATGCGCAAGAGATTGTGATAAAGCGCTGTCAGCGGCAGCACTTCGGCGCTGGCCGCATCAATCGCGCGCAGACGCTGGATGGAAAGATCGAGCGCGTAGAGAGCGTTGCGGCGATCGCCGTCGCGCACGAGGCTTTGCACCCAGAAGATCATCGCGCGCCGTGCGCCGCGCGTCACCGGCGCGACTTGATGGATCGTCGACGCGGCATAAAGGACGAGGTCGCCCGCCTTGAGTTTCACCTCATGCTCGCCGGTCGAGGACTCTATGATGAGTTCGCCGCCCTCGTAATTTGCGGGATCGTCGAGGAACAGCGTCGCCGACAGGTCAGTGCGCATACGCGACGGCCCGAGCGGCCGTATCGCGCCGTCGATATGACGCCCATAGGTCGATCCCTCACTATAGCGATTGAAAATCGGCGCCGAGCTCTTCGCCGGCAGCGCGGCTGCAACGAACGAGGGGTTGGCGTAAAGCGCGTCGAGCGCGATGCGGCCGAGTTCGACCGCCAAGGGATCGTCCTCGCCGAGCTGCTCGTTGCGTTTGATGGCTGGCTGCAAATTTCCCGCGGTCGCGCGCCCGTCGCGCCAGTCGGCGCCGTCGAGCCGCGACCTTAGCGTCTTCAAGAGGGCCGGCGGCGCCGCGGATGGAATTGTCAGCACCGCCGTCATGGAATTTCGCCCCGTCTTAAAATGTCAGCGTCAGCGACGCCGTTCCCGTGCGCCCGGCGCCCGGCACGACATGCACCGGATGCAGCTGTTCGTAATAGAGCTTGTCGAAGAGATTCGTAACATTGAGGCGAATGCGCGCTGCATCGCTCACCTGCCAGCCGAATCCGAGATCGACGATGACAAACCCCGGCGCGACCAAGAACGATCCCGGCGTATTTTGGCCGAGCCTTTGGGTCATGCCGAGGCCGCTGACGCCGACGGAAAAAGCCGGCGTCAAATCATACCAGACCGAGGCGACGCCCTGATGGCGGGGCGTCAGGATAAGGGGCTGTCCGACGAGCGGGCCTGCAGGGCTCGATTCCAGCGTTTTGCTGTCGAGGAACGTGTAGCCGCCCCTGAGGCGCAACCGCTCAAGATCGGCGGTCAGCTCAATTTCAGCGCCGTCGACCCGCTGGCGACCGCCGAGCGAATTGAAGCCCGGCGTCGTCGGATCGGGTACGCGAACATTGTTCTTATCGGTGCGGAACGCCGAGACGGTAAGGAGGCCCGCTCCGCCGAACAGCGCATATTTGGCCCCGATCTCATAACTTTCAGCTGTTTCTGGATCGAGGTTGATATTGCCCTGCGCGACGGACCGTCCCGCCGAAATAAAGCCCTCGATACCTTCGCCTGACGGATTGAAGGAATTTCCGTAGGCGGCGTAAAGGTGAAGCGCGTCGATCGGTTCCCAGACGATCGCGCCACGCCAGCTGATGTCCTTGTCGACACGGTCGACGACAGTGCTTTGGACGCCATCGCCGGCGGCGTTGAAGCCGGTGCTCTGGTAATCAGCTTCGAAGCGGTCCCAACGCAAACCGGCGATGACGCTGAGCCGGTCGCTGATTTCGATCGTATCGACCGCATAGACGCCGATCGATTGCGCCTCGCTGTCGGCGCGTAGGCGCACGAACTGGCTGACCGAACTGTCATAGAAAACCGTAACCGGCGCGACGATTGAGATCGCCGGCACATTGGTGTTGGTGAAATAAACAGGCTCCGAGCCTTCAAAGCCTGTTTCGGCGCCGGCGATCAGCGTGTGTTTCAGTCCGCCCGTTTCGAAGGTCCACAGAACGTCTGATTGAATCTGCCGGAATTCGTCGGTCGAAAATCCTTCAAACAGATTGACCGGCGCCGTGATCGTCTCAAGCGGCGTGCCTTGCGGCGTCGATGTCGGTATGATCGCTTCGGAATAGCGGAACCGGCGCGTGTTGTGCGAAACGCGGCTGCGCACGCGCACCTCCAGCGACTCATTAAATTTATGCGTCAGGCGCGCGGTGCCGAGGTCGACATTGGTGTCAAAGAAATCGTTGGTGAAGCCGTAATAGTTCGACCGCTCGACGGCCGCCGGCGCGCCGGGATTGGCGAGCGTTCCCGGAAACCAGGGAACCCCGTAATCGGGCAGATTGTTTTCTTCCTGATGGTAATAGCTGAGCGTGAACGTCGTTGGTCCACCTAGGCCTAACGTGAATGACGGCGCGACGCCCCAGCGCTCCGCCGCAGAGAAATCGCGGTCCTCGATTTCCGACCGATGAGCGACGGCGTTGAGACGGAAAGCTGCGCTGCCGCCGGCAAGGCCGCCAAGATTGGCGTCGAGGGTCGCCCGGCGCGTGCCTTCGACGCCCCCGATGATTTCAGCGACAGCGAAACTGTCGTCCTGCGGCGATTTGCTGACGCGGTGGATCACGCCGCCAGTCGAACCGCGGCCGAACAGAACCGAGGACGGCCCCTTATAGACCTCGATCGATTCATCGTTGAACGTGTCGCGATAGAAATAACCGTAATCGCGGAGGTTATCGAGAAACTGGTCGTTGCGAGTCGTGAAGCCTCGCAGGAAGGCGTTGTTGCCCTGGAAGCTCGTCTCTCCCGCGCCGATTGTCACGCCGGGAATAGAGCGAAGCGCGTCATTCAGATTGCCGATGTTGCGGTCGAGCAGTTCTTTATTCGAAAGAGTGCTGATCGATTGCGGCGTTTCGATCACCGCGGTCGGCAAACGGTCGAGGCCGCCTTGCTCCGTCCTGTACCCTTCGACGATGACCTGATCTTCAGGCTTTGCGGAAACTGCTGTCGCTTCCTCAGCCGAAGCCGCGCCGCAAAAACCCGCCGCCAGAGACGCCGCCACTGAGCCGGCCCGGCCAAGGCGCGTGACGATGCGCCCTTCATTCTCACCCAACTTAGACTCACCCATCGTGGAAGGCCCCCTACTGATAACGCCTCTCATTAGCACACCAAGCGCCGGAAGTCGCCTGCTGCGCTACCGACTACTTGAAAGGTATGAAGTCCCCTTGAACGCAGCGCCGCATGGCGGCCGGCCCAGCGCGTTCAAGATCGGCGCCGTCATCAATGTCAGCAAGCGTGTTAAGCATTGCGATCCTGAATTGGCGGGGAAGGGACCTCACCGTATCGTCCAACGCGTGTGTCGAAGACCAGCGCACGCCCTGAAACTCTGGCGCGCCGCCGCGCCGCCGGGCAAGGCCGATCAGCCAATAGCCGCCGTCCGGGGCGGGGCCGAAAACGGCGTCGGCGGCGCCCACCGCTTTGAACGCCGCGTGAACGTTGCGCGCGCGCAAGTAAGGCGCGTCGGAGCCGATGATGACAACCGGACCGGGCGGCGCTGAGTTAAAGGCGCGGCGCATGCGCTGCCCGAGATCGCCGCGTCCCTGAGCGACGCGGGCGAAGCGAGGCGGCCAGATTGTTTCGTGACCGGAGAGCGCGGCGACGGGATCGACCGCAAGGACCGTGCGCCAGTTTCCTTTCGAAGCCTGCGCTATCGTATTGGCGCTGAGACGCCGGTAAATTGCGGCAGCCCGACCGTAGCCGAGCGTTTTTGCCAGTCGCGTTTTGGCCCGGCCGCCGACCGGCGCCTTCACAAAAATGATCAGCGTCCCCATCATCTGTATAATTTCTCTATTTCCACCGGATCGACGCCCGCGCGAAAGAACGCGATGCAGAGAGCGTTCCGCAACACGCGCGCGGCGTAGCCGTCACGCTCATAGCGGCGCGCTGAGGTCGTCGCCTTTGACGCCAGAACATCGAACCCCCCTTGCCTGTTGACCCGGTCGATGAGATCGACATCCTCCATTAGCGGCAGGTCGCGATAGCCGCCGACGCGGTCATAGAGCGCGCGCGAAATCAATAGGCCCTGGTCTCCGTAAGGGGCGCGCAGTATCCTTGTACGGAACATCGCCCCGGCGGCCACGAGGCGCGGCGCAAGTCCCTTTGCGTCAAAGGCGAGCGTAAAGACCGCCGCGCGCGCATCGTTTTCGCGCATGAAGGCCGACGCTTCCTCCTCCCAGCCGGTTTCGAGAACCGTGTCGGCGTGGAGAAAGAGAAACCAATCTCCGCGGACCGCCTTTGCGCCTTCGCGAAGCTGCTCGCCGCGGCCCCGCCTCGTTTCGATGACGCGTGCACCCGCCGCTTCGGCGATTGCGCAGGTCTCATCGCCGGATCCGCCATCGGCGACCACGACCTCGCGGATGAGACCGCCGATCGCCGCCGGGGCGAGCGCTGCAAGCGATGCGGGAAGGAAGTCCGCGGCGTTGAGGCTCGGGATGATGACGGATAGAGGCGCGCGGTCGGGCATGGCCGCGCCATAGGCCAAGCCTTGGGGCGCCGGAAGCGCAGCGACCCTCCCTCGCAGAAAAGTTCGTGAAATCATCGCCTGGGGGATAAATGTTCTTGCTTTGTTCCGCCGAATATCTAATTTTCAGCCATGACGCGCGCCGCGCCCCCCTCTCCTCCCTTTCCTCGCCCGGGAAAGAGACCGCCAGCGGAGGAGAACGCCCCGAGTAAAGCAGCGAGGGGCCGCGGCGCGCGCTCAAACGAAGCAGGGCGGTATGAGCCAATCGTCCACGAGGCCGCCGATGACGGTTGGGATCTTGAATCCGATCTGGCGCCGGGCGCCACGGAAGTCACTGCGGAAACGCCGCGCACGATCATCAATTATCTGTCGAGCCCGTTTGTCGGCTTCGACCGCTCGATCAACCCATATCGCGGCTGCGAGCATGGCTGCATCTACTGCTTTGCGCGCCCGACCCATGCCTATTACGGCTTGTCGGCGGGCCTCGATTTCGAGACGAAGCTGTTCGCCAAGCCGAATGCGGCAGCGCTGCTTGATCGCGAACTCGGCGCGAGGAATTACAAGCCGCGTCATATCGCGATCGGCACGAACACCGACCCTTATCAGCCGATTGAACGCAAATTCCTGTTGATGCGCGCGATCCTGCCGGTGCTTGCCAAATATAATCACCCGGTTTCGCTGCTGACGAAGTCAGCGCTGATCACGCGCGATATTGATTTGCTGGGGCCCATGGCGGAGGCGCGGATCGTTCGTGCGATGCTGTCGATCACGACGCTCGACAGTAAACTCGCGCGCGCGATGGAGCCGCGCGCGTCAGCGCCTGCCCGCCGCTTCGCTGCGGTAAAGGCGCTGAACGAGGCGGGCGTTCCGGTCGGCGTGATGACCGCGCCGATGATCCCTGGCCTCAATGATCATGAGTTGGAAGCGCTGCTTGAAAGAGCAAAGGAGGCTGGCGCTTCGTGGGCGGGGTATACAGTGGTCCGCCTGCCGCTCGAGGTCGCGGGGCTCTTCCGCGAGTGGCTGGAAAGCGCTTTCCCCGACCGGGCCGCCCGCGTCATGCGCCACATTCGCGACATGAACGGCGGGCGCGACTATGATGTCGAATGGTCGCGCGCAAAGACGCCTCGAAGCGTCTTCGCCAAGCTCATCGACGAGCGATTCAGGAAAGCCGCGGCGCGGCTCGGCCTCGACGGCGAAAAACCCCCGCTCGATCCGGGACTCTACCGACGGCCGCAAGACAAGGCTCGGCAGATGGAGTTGTTTTGAAGGCGTCAGGCATTGCCTGAAACACGGACTCGGATCGTCATCTTGAGACCTCCAACCGGTGTGATCGCCTGATGCCCGAAAATCCGACCTACGATCTCGAAGACCAGTTCCCCGGCATTGTCGCGGGCGTCGATGAGGCGGGGCGCGGGCCGTGGGCCGGTCCGGTTGTCGCAGCGGCCGTCATCCTTAACCGCAAGACGGCGCCCGAAGGCCTGCGCGATTCCAAGACGCTGTCCGAGAAACGCCGGCGCGCGCTCGCCGCCGACCTCTGGAAGACCGCGCGCATCGGCGTCGGCGTCGCGAGCGTCGAAGAAATCGACCAGATGAACATCCTCGCCGCTTCGCTGCTTGCGATGGCGCGGGCGGTCGCGAACCTTCCGTTGCGTCCGGCGATCGCGCTCGTCGACGGCAATATCAAACCGAAACTGCAGTGCCGCGCTTATACGGTCGTCGGCGGAGACTCCAAGTCGATGTCAATCGCCGCGGCCTCGATCATCGCCAAGACGACGCGCGACCGGATGATGACGGAAATTGCGCGCGATTTTCCGAATTACGCCTGGAGTTCGAACAAGGGCTATGGCGCTCCCGCCCATCGCGATGCGCTGCTGAAATTCGGCGTCACCCCACATCATCGGCGCTCCTTTGCGCCGGTCCACAACATCTTGTATGAGGAACGCGGCGAAGCTCTAATCCCGCGCGCCCGTTAAGACCTTGTTTACCCAATAATTCTTGACGCCGGATTCCGGCTGACTCATGGTCCGCCCTCTTTTGTCAGGAGGCGGACGAATGGCGGCGAAGGAAAAACGCGCGAGCCTTAAACCAGCGCTCAAAGACGTCACGCCGAAGCTCGACGCCATTCTCAAGGGCGACACGGTCGAGGAACTGAAAAAGCTTCCCGATAATTTCGCCGATCTCGTTTTCGCGGATCCCCCTTACAATCTCCAGCTCGGCGGCGACTTGACGCGCCCTGACAACAGCCGTGTCGACGGGGTCGATGACGCCTGGGATCGCTTTTCGTCCTTTGCCGATTATGACGCCTTCACGCGCGCCTGGCTCGTTGAGGCGCGGCGTGTGCTGAAACCCGATGGCGCGCTCTGGGTTATCGGGTCCTATCACAACATTTTCCGCGTCGGCGCGTTGCTGCAGGATCTCGGCTTCTGGCTTTTGAACGACGTCATCTGGGTGAAGTCGAACCCGATGCCGAATTTCCGAGGCACGCGGTTCACGAACGCGCATGAAACATTGATCTGGGCTTCGAAATCGAAAGATTCGCGACCGACTTTCAATTATTCGGCGTTGAAGACCGCCAATGACGATCTGCAGATGCGCTCTGACTGGACGCTGCCAATTTGCACCGGCAATGAGCGCCTCAAAGGCGCAGCGGGCGCCAAAGCGCATCCGACGCAAAAGCCGGAAGCGCTCCTTTATCGCGTGTTGCTGGCGACAACGAATCCCGGCGACATTGTCGTCGATCCTTTTTTCGGTTCCGGCACGACGGGCGCCGTCGCAAAAATGCTGGGGCGGCATTTCATCGGCATCGAGCGCGATCCCGATTACATCGCTGCGGCGGCAAAGCGGCTGGCCGGCGTCAAGCCGGCGAACGCCGCCGATCTCGCGGTGACCCCTTCGAAACGCGCCGCGACGCGAATTCCTTTCGGCGCAGTCGTTGAACGCGGCCTCCTGAAGCCTGGCGAAACGTTGTGGGACGCGCGCCGGAAAGTCGAGGCGCGCGTGCGCGCAGACGGCTCCATCTCCGTCAACGGCCCGGACGGCGCGCTCGAAGGCTCCATCCACAAGATCGGCGCGGCCGTGCAGAAGGCCGAAGCCTGCAATGGCTGGACCTATTGGCATTTTGAACAGAAATCGGGGCTGAAACCGATCGACTTCCTGCGCGAGAAAATGCGGAAGGACGCCGGCAAAGCCTGAGGCGGGCGCCCCTCGCCCTCGCCGCCGCAGCGCGCTAGAAGTCGCGCCCGCAATTGACGGCCAACGCGATGACGTTCAAATCCGAATTCCTGCGCATCCTTGGCGAGCGCGGCTTCATTCATCAGGGCACGAACCTTGAAGGGCTCGACGCGCGCCTGACGGCGGGCATTGTCACCGGCTATATCGGCTTTGACGCGACAGCCCGCTCGCTCCATGCGGGCAGCCTGATCCAGATCATGCTCCTGCACTGGCTGCAGGAGACGGGACACCGGCCGATCGCTCTGATGGGCGGCGGCACGACGAAGGTCGGCGACCCGACCGGGCGGGATGCGGCGCGCGCGCTCCTGACCGACGCCGACATCAACGCGAATATCGAAGGCATCAGGGGCGTCTTTTCGAAATTCCTCAAATTTGGCGAAGGTCCCCGCGACGCCCTGATGGTCAACAATGACGAATGGCTGTCGAGGCTCGGCTATATCGAGTTCCTACGCGACTACGGGACCGAATTCACGATCAACCGCATGCTGACGTTTGACTCGGTGAAGCTAAGGCTCGAACGCGAGAGCCCGATGACGTTTCTCGAATTCAATTACATGCTGATGCAGGCCTATGATTTCCACGCGCTGCTGCGCCGGACCGGCTGCGCCCTGCAAATGGGCGGCTCCGATCAGTGGGGCAATATTGTCAACGGCGTCGAGCTTTGCCGCCGGAAAGACGGCGCGGAAGTCTTTGGCCTTACAACGCCGCTGCTCACCACTTCATCAGGCGCCAAGATGGGCAAGACCGCAGGCGGCGCGGTCTGGCTCAACGCCGACATGTTTTCGCCTTACGACTACTGGCAATATTGGCGCAACGCCGAAGACGCCGATGTCGGAGTCCTCCTTTCGCGCTTCACCAAACTGCCGATGGATGAGGTGCGCCGCCTCGCCGCCCTGAAAGGCGCAGAGATCAATGAGGCGAAGAAGACGCTCGCCAATGAGGCGACGGCGCTCCTTCACGGGCGCGCCGCGGCTGAAGGGGCGGCGGAAACCTCGCGCAAGACGTTTGAAGACGGCGCCGCTGCCGAGGGGCTGCCGGCAATAACGGTCGCCGCGGCGCGTATTGCAGAGGGCCTGCCGCTTCTCGACGCGTTTCTCGAGACCGGCCTCATCTCCTCCAAGGGCGAAGGACGCCGTCACATGACGGCGTCAGCGCTCAAAGTGAATGATGTTCCCGTCACCGAGGAACGCCCGCTTCTCGCGGCAGATATGAAAGACGGCGCGATCAAGCTCTCGGTCGGCAAAAAGAAGCACGCGCTGGTGAAAGCAGGTTGAACTCTTCCCTTCTGCCGCTTGCGGGAGTGAGTTCTAGAATTTATTCCGCTTCCGGACTATCCCGTCCGCCCTCGAACATGCGGCGCAGCACGCCGGGCGCGAGCGCGGAGAGCGGATTGACCGTGACGCGCGGCTCGGCCGCCGGGCCGTCGATCGTATAAGCGAGCGCGAGGAGCCCCTCGCCCTCGCGGTTTACAAAGAGATCGCCGATCACCGGCGTTCGGCCGAGGATGGAATTGACGCCGTAGGCGGGCGCGACTGCGCCGGACAAGTCGAATTCGCCGGCGCCGGTCCCGAACGATCCTTGCGCGGTGATGCCGACCGACGGCCCGGTCGCGCGCGCTTCGCTAATACGCACAACGCCGTTGTCGATCGAGAACCGCGCCGATGCGGTTGACAGCTCAATGCCCTCGCCGTTGACGAGATCGGCCAGGCCGGTAAGCGATCCAACGGAGAATATCTTGGCGAGGATCGGCGCCTTCACCACGCGCAGGCCGCTCGCTTCAAGGGCGCCGGGGCGCGGGGCCCCGTCATTCGCCGACAGATCGAGCGTCAACTGGCCCTGCCCGCCCTTGATTGACGTGACGCCGAAAACGCCTGTCATAAACGCGCCGAGATTTTCGGTGCGCGCATCGACGGCCTGATCCGTCAGTGCGCCATCCCCCGTCGGACGCATGGTGACGGAAAGTGTCTTCTGCCCATCGTCAATCGCGGAGAGGCCAAGCATCTCGATCGCGCCGCCGACGCGACGGAAATCGAGCGTAGCGTCGCGCCAGGACGCGCCGTTTCTGAGTTCGAGCCGCTCAATGCGCGCGGTGAAGTCTGTCGCAGGATCGGCGCCCGCGCCGCCGGCGCCAATTCCGCCTTCGACAATGTCTCGAACCATCGCGCCAGCATTGAGGTATCGCCCTGTCGCCGTCGTTTGCAGCGCGCCCGCAGGAGAGCGTTGCGCCGTCAACGACAAATCAGCGGCGCCGTCAAACATGAACACGGGCAACGACGCCGACGCCAGCGCGCCGCCTGGCAGGAAAGCGGCCTCGCCTTCAACGCGCAGGCCGACTCCGTCAACGAGAATTTTGCTGACGCCCAGCCCCTCGGCGCCGAACGAAAATGTGGCCCGGCCGGCGGCGGGAACGCCCTTTGGCTTCAGCCAGTCGAGACGCTCGACGACGATCGCCGCGTTCAGGAAATCGGCCTCCACTTCAAGCGTTCGGAAAGCGCTGAGCTCACCCATGGCGACAGCCTTGAAACCGACGTCGCCCTGAACAAGCTGGCGCGACGGAACGCCAAAGAGATCGGCGGCTTCCGAATCGGCGACCCCGGAGATCGTCAGCAATGTCTTGTCGCCGCCGCCGTAAAAGCGCTGGCGCCAATCGAAGGCGACGGGCGCCGAGGCGAGCGCGCCTTCGCCCTTTACGGCGAGCCCGTCGGTCTTCAACGTCAGGATACCGGAGGCTTTTTCGAGATCGACGTCGTTGAAGACAGCATCGACGCCGAGATTGGAGAAGCGCGCCGCTCCTTCATACCGGTAGGACTCCGGCGGCGCGACCGACAGGTTCGGGCGGCCGATGGTCACGCGCGCATCGACCGCGCCGGAAAACTGCGCCGGCGTCAGTTTCGTTTCCTTTAGAATCGCGAGCGGCGGTTGAGCCAGCACAGCCATGATGTTTTCCGCGTCGCCGCGCGCGCGAAAGGTGAAGCGCGCCATTTCGCCTTTCGGTGCGATAACCGGAATATCGACGATCCCATCGCTGATCGCGACGCCGTTGGCCTCGCCGCGTTCGGCTTCGAACCGGAAGCTGTTGCCTTTGAGGACGCCGCGTCCGCGCACGCCTCTCAGCGGCGTCATGCCCGGCGCATAGTCGACGGCCGCCTCATCGGCGATAAACGAAAGCGCCATCGCGTTGTCCGGAACGACGCCGTCAGCACCGACCGCGCCCGCGGGCAGATCGATCTTGAAATCAAGCGCCGAAAAGGCGGCCGAAGGGATGCGTCCACTGACAAAAGTGCGCGCGCCTTTCGCCAACGACTCCGGCCATATTGAAAGGAGGCGCGGCACGCCAAGCGCGCCGTCGATTTTGAGCGCCCCTGAGACCGCTGGTGATTTTCCCTGGGCCCGCGCAAGCGAAAGATCGCCAGACAACCTGAGGTCGCCCGCCGACGCGCTGATCGAAGCGAGTGTCAGCGCCCGCTCCTGAGGCCTGTAGTCACCTTTCGCAGCCGCCCGCTCGACGGCGAGCGGCGCCGGAAACAGACCCGGCGGCGACAGCATCATATCCGCGCCGGCGAGGTCGAACGATATCCGGTCGACTTTCCTCGATCCAGCGACGAGGAAGAGTTGCGCCGCACCGGACAGCGCGCCTTTTCCGATCGCCGAGTCAAAGTTGGCGCGTTCAATGTTGAATGCGTTTTCCTTTGGATCGAACGCCGCGCGGACGCCGATCGAACTGATCTCAACTGGCGCGGCGCCAGCGCGGACGGTCCCGGCGGCGGCCTGAAGGTCAATGGCGGAAGCGGTGATCGTGCCGTCGCCTTTGACGCGCAAGCCCGCGCGCCCCGAGACCAGCGAGGTGAAAAGATCGGGCGGAGCGTCGTAGAACATAGCGATCAGATCGCCGACCGGCGCTGATGCGAGATCGAGCGTCGCATTGATGATATCTGCGTCGACGGCGTAACCGGCCTTGAACGCGACGCCCGCAGGCACGCCGCCGATGTCGAAAGTCGCGTCAAGCGCGGCGTCATAGCCGGCTTCAGTCCGCATGAGCAGTGCGGAGGCGTTCTCCCCGCGCCAGGTCCTTCCCGATCCCTCATCGACGAAATTGATGCGCACACGGTTGAGTTCGGCGCGTTCGAACGCTTCGCGAAAATAGGCGCCGCCGGTAAGGGACGCGATGACATTCGTACGGTCGCCGCTCGCTTCACCGAAATCGAATTTGATGCGGCGGTCGGCGCGCCGCACGATCCGGAGTTCGGGCCCTTCGAACACCAGCCGGCGCGGTCCTGCCTTGCCGCTCAGAAAATCGCGCGGATAAAGATCGGCGGCGATCAGAGGAACGATTGCGGTCGCTTCGGATTTCGCCTTTCCAAGACGCACGTCCGCCAAGGTGAGACGCCAGCCGCCATTGTCGTCGAGCTTCTCGAGCGAAATGTCGCCAATACGCCGTACAGCGCCGTCAAAAGCGGCGGCGTTGGCGGCGGAACGGAAAGCGGGGCCCGCCCATCCGAGATCGACCGGACCCGATTGTGCGCGCCAGGCAATAAACGCTGCGAGGCCGAGCAGAGCCGCTACGGCGACGCCGGCGACTTCGGCCGCGATCAGACCCGCTTTCGCGAAACGCGATTTCATGCCCTCGCCGAATGCGCCCTTCGACCGCCGAAAGTAAGTCCGGACCCCGCTTCCTTGGGTAGTGACAATATAACTTGCGCGCAAGACCGCTATCGCGATTGCCGCGACAAGCGCATGGCTGGTCGCTTGATCGTCAGCGGCCGGAGAATTACCTCCGCTCTTCCCGAACAGGAGCACCCAATGCCCAAAGCCGCCGCCGACCTCGCTGAGGGCGCCAAAGCGCCCGCCTTCGACCTGCCCGCCGACGGCGGCAAAAGGGTGAAGCTAAAAGACCTCTCGGGGAAAAAGCTCGTGCTCTATTTCTACCCCAAAGACGACACCGCCGGCTGCACGAAGGAAGCGATCGACTTCAGTGCAGCCGCCACGAAGTTCGCTCGCGCAGGCGCTGCTGTCATCGGCGTTTCAAAGGACAGCGTCGAAAAGCACGAGAAGTTCAAGGCCAAGCACAAGCTGACGGTCGCCCTCGGCTCGGACGAGGACGGCAAGACCGTCGAAGCCTACGGCGTCTGGGGCGAGAAGACGCTTTACGGCCGCAAATATATGGGCATCGAGCGGGCGACCTTTCTCATCGACGGCAAAGGCGTCATCCGTGGCGTCTGGCGGAAAGTGAAAGTGCCTGGCCACGTCGACGAGGTACTCGCCGCTGTTAAAGCGCTCGCCTGACATGGGGTGGCGCGCCGACGCCCTTCTTGTCCTCGAGACCTCTGACGCCGAGGCGAAGTGCCAGGCGGCGCTCTCGGCTTGCGCGGACCGGCGCGACGGTGAAGCGGACCTTGCGCCGCCGCTGCGGCCGGCGCGCCCTGCTGAACCCGCGCTGGTTCTGCCGCGCGACGCTCCGCGGCGCCGTCTCGGGTCCGAAGACGGGCGGATCGCGCTCCTGCACGCGCTGGCTCATATTGAGCTCAACGCCGTCGATCTCGCCTTCGACATGGCGCTCCGGTTCGCCGACGAAGCTTCCGCCTCCGGCCTCGACGTCCCTCTCTTCGTTGAGGAGTGGTTTACGGTAGGGCGCGATGAAGCCCAGCATTTCCGGATGCTGAACGCTCGGCTGGGGGCGTTGGGGTCCCGCTATGGCGCCCTCGCCGCCCATGATGGTTTATGGGAAGCGGCGGAATCGACTGCGGACAGTCTCCTTGCCCGGCTGGCGATTGCGCCGATGGTGCTGGAGGCGCGTGGCCTCGACGTTACGCCGGGGATGGCGGAGCGGCTGGCGGCCGCAGGCGACATCGAGAGCGCCGCAATCTTGCAGACGATCTATACCGATGAAATCGGCCATGTCGCGACAGGGGTTCGCTGGTTTGAGGCGCTTTGCGCTCGCCGCAGGCTCAGCCCCGAACCGGCCTTCGCCAACCTCGTCCGGAACCGGTTTCGCGGGAGCCTCAAGCCGCCCTTCAACGATGCCGGACGACAGGCGGCAGGAATGGCGGCGGCCTTCTATGCCGGCCGGAACGAAACTTGCGCCGCAACCCCGGATCGCCGATAGAGTGTTAAAAATTCGTGGTTACTTCATCACATAGCTGTTGCGAAATGCAGGCAGATCGGGTGCAATATCTTAAGGGTGGGCGCCGTAAAGACGCGTATCGCGTGGTTCAGGGGCAGCGTTGAATGAGCCGTAAAAAGTCCGGCCAGGCCAAGCGCGTCATTAGTCGCTGGTTCAAGGAACGGCAGATCTACCACCGCAGCGACGGGGTGGTGCATTTTATTTCGATGTCGACACGGACCCAGATTGCTCTGGCGTCTGTGATCGGGGCGGCGCTGCTATGGGTCGCTTACGCGTCGGTCAACGTCGTCTTCAAAGAGCAGATTATCGTCGCCAAGGAGCGCGACCGCCGCGTCATTGAAACCGTTTTCAACAAGCGCCTCGCCCAGTCCCAGCGCGCCTATGACGACGTCAGTTCGCTTAACGTTATCATGCAGCGCGAGTTTGACGCGACGATGGCGGAGATCTCCTCCCGTCACCAGACGCTGAAATCGATGGTCGAGCGCAAGGCCTCGGTGACGAGCGATCTGCAGGCTTTGTCGCGAAGCCTGTCCGAAGCCGGTTCGCCAAACGGCCAGAAGCCTTCGAACGGCAACCGCATCATGATCGATGTCGCGCCGGCTGAGCCGACGCCGCGTCAGTCGCGCGTTTCGATGCTCCGGCGCCAGGCCGCCCGCGAAGCGAGCCTTCAGGGCGCGATGATCCCCCCCAATAGCCCGGCGGCCCCCGCGCTCCAGCAGATGCGGTCGGCGTCGAGCGACCTATATATCGAACAGGTCCTACTGCTCGCCTCGCTCGAAGAACGGGCGTCGCGCAAGATCGACGAACTGAAACTTGTCCTCGCGAGCACCGGCGTCGGCGCCGAACAGCTCACCGCCGCGCCGAAGATTTCAAATCTCGTCCTGGCGCAGGGAGGACCTTTCGTCGATCCGTCAAATCTCTCGGACATCACGTCGGCGTTCTTCCGCCACGCCAACCGCGCGGCGCTTGTCGTCGATCAATTGCGCGAAGTGCAGAACGCCGTGAACGCCGTGCCGCTGTCCTCGCCGGTTCTTGTAAGCCGGAAATTCACCAGCGGCTTCGGCGTCCGCCGCGATCCGATCACCGGGCGCGCCGCGAGCCATCAAGGCATTGATTTCTCAGCTGCCTGGGCTGCGCCAATCGCCGCTACCGCGAGCGGGACCGTGAAATTCGCCGGCGTGCGATCGGGCTTTGGGCGCTGCGTTGAAATCGATCACGGCAATGGTTTCATGACGCGTTACGCCCATCTTAACCGGATTGTCGTAAAGCAGGGCCAGAAAGTGAAGCTCAACCAGAAGGTGGGCGAGCTTGGAAATAGCGGCCGCAGCACGGGGCCGCACGTTCATTACGAAGTGCTGTTCCGCGGGCAGCCGCGCAATCCACTTCGTTTCATTGAGGCGGGCCGGTATGTTTTCGAAAGCTAAGACGAAGGACGGCGCGGACGAACGCGCCCCTCGCAGCATGGCGGTCGAAGCGAGTTCTCATAAGGAAACGCCGCCGGCGCCGGCTAAACAGCGCGCCAGCGCTCTACGCGCTTCTGGCGTTCCGACAATCATCTCCGCCGACATGGCCATCCGTGGCAATGTCAATTCGGCGGGCGAAGTCCAGCTCGACGGCGCTCTCGACGGCGACATCAAGGCCGTGAGCCTTATTGTCGGCGAAAAGGCCTCGGTCAAAGGCGAAATCATTTGCGAGGCCGTGACAGTGCGTGGCCGCGTCGAAGGCGGCATTCGCGCGCGGCAGGTTGCGCTTGCGGCGACCGCGCACATCGTCGGCGATATCCTCCACAGCTCCCTGTCAGTCGAAAGCGGCGCCCATTTTGAGGGCAATTGCCGTCACTCGGATGACCCTTTGTCGGAAGCCGCAGGCAGCGATTTCCGCAAGACACGCCCGACAAGCGGCCCGACGCCGCGCCCGATTGCGGCAGCGGTAGCGCCCGCCGGCGGCGATACGCCCGCGCTCGAAACGCCATCCTTCCTCAATCCGGCCCGGTCGCCGCTGCGCTGACCGGCGTTCCCTTTGCGCAATGAGCGCTTCCAATCCCGCACCTGAAAAGGAGCGGGATTTTTTTTGGATCTCCCTGCAGCAAGCGCAGAGACTATGCCGCGGCGTCGCCGATGACGCGCTGCGCGAGGGCGGCGGCCATGAACTCATCGAGATCGCCGTCAAGGACATCGTCCGGGCTGGGGCTCTCAACGCCGGTCCTGAGGTCCTTCACCATCTTATAGGGCTGCAATACATAGGACCTGATCTGGTGGCCCCAGCCGATATCGGTCTTTGAGGCGGCGACGGCTGCGGCGGCTTCCTCGCGCTTCTTCAGTTCAAGTTCAAAGAGGCGCGCGCGCAGCATGTTCCAGGCGGTTGCTCGGTTCTTGTGCTGTGAACGTTCGTTCTGGCAGGCGACGACGATGCCGGTTGGAATATGCGTAATGCGCACCGCAGAATCGGTCGTGTTGACATGCTGACCGCCCGCCCCGGACGAGCGGTAGGTGTCGATGCGACAGTCGCTTTCATTGATTTCAATATCGATGGTGTCATCGACTACCGGATAGATCCATGCCGACGCGAAGGACGTGTGGCGGCGCGCATTTGAGTCATAGGGGGAAATGCGCACGAGACGGTGGACGCCGGATTCGGTTTTCAGCCAGCCATAGGCGTTGAAGCCAGAAATCTTCACCGTCGCCGACTTGATCCCCGCCTGATCGCCCGATTGCTGCTCGATCACCTCGACATTATAGCCGCGCCGCTGCGCCCAGCGCAGATACATGCGCAGCAGCATGGCGGCCCAGTCATTCGATTCCGTGCCGCCTGCGCCGGCGTGTATTTCGAGATAAGCGTCATTGCCGTCCGCTTCGCCCGACAGCAGCGCTTCAGTTTCTGCCTTGCCGGCGCGATCGGCGAGCGCTTTCATGAGGACGAGGATATCGTCGGCGCTCGCCGCATCGCCGTCGTCTTCGGCCATCTCCGCGAGGCTCTTGAGATCGTCGAGTTCGGCGGAAATTTCGCCAATCGCCTTGATTTGCGTTTCGAGCGCAGTGCGCTCCTGCATCAGCTTTCGCGCGGCCTGCGGATCGTTCCAGAAGGACGGATCCTCGGCCTTGGCGTTCAGCTCCTCAAGGCGGGCGTTTGCTTTATCCCAGTCAAAGACGCCTCCTCAGCAGTTCCAGGGACTGCTTGGTTTTGTCGGCAAGCTGGGCGATGTCGGTGCGCATAATGTCCCGGGAGAAAGCGGCGTCGCGCTTGCCCTAGTAAATTCCGTTGAGGTCGTCCACGGACGGCTGCGCCTGCGGCGCCGGCGCGGCGCTCAAGGAATCGAGCGTCAGCTCATCTCCTGACGGCTGCCCTGTCAGCGAATCCTCCGCCTTGAACGCTTCGAGGATGACGTTCGGATCGCCGGCCGTCGCCGGCCTTCCCGTTTTCGCATTGACGCGCACAAGGCGAACGCCAGACGGGATGCGGAACGGAATGCCGGCCTGATCCTTCAGCGCTTCGGCCATGAAGTCGCCGAACACAGGCGCGGCGACGCCGCCGCCCGCTTCGCCCTCGCCGAGGCTCGCCGGCATGTCGAACCCGACGAAGACGCCGGCGGCGAGATCGGGCGAGAAACCGACGAACCAGGCGTCCTTGTAGTCGTTGGTGGTGCCGGTCTTGCCGGCGATCGGCTTGTTGACGACCTTCCTGACAGCCGAACCCGTGCCGCGCTGAACAACGCCTTCGAGCATCGAGACCATTTGATAGGCCGTGCGCGGATCAATGATCTGTTCGCGATCGTCGGCGAGTTGGGGTTCGGTCTGCCCGTTCCACGCCATGCCGCTACATCCGGGGCAGACGCGCGCGTCGGAGGCGAACACCGTTCTGCCGGATTTGTCCTGCACGCGGTCGATCAGCGAGGGCGTGACGCGTTTGCCGCCATTGACGAAAGTCGAATAGCCGGCGGTGATGCGCATCAGCGTCGTTTCGCCCGATCCCAGCGAAATCGCGAGTTCGCGCGGCAAGCTGTCCGAAAGATTGAACCGCTCGACATAATCGAGGATCCGCCCGATCCCGAGGTCCTGCGCTAATCGCGCGGTCATCGTGTTGCGCGACTGCTCGATGCCGAGACGCAGCGTCGATTCCCCGTAAAAGCGGCCTTCCGCGTAATTGCCGGGCTTCCACCAGCTGCCGACGCTTGGCGCCACGAAAGGCGCATCGAGCACAATTGACGACGGCGTGTAGCCGCTGTCGAGCGCGGCGGCGTAGACGAACGGCTTGAAAGTCGAGCCCGGCTGGCGGCTCGCCTGGATCGCGCGATTAAATTCGGAAAGCTGGAACGAAAAGCCCCCGACCATCGCGAGCACGCGGCCCGTATGCGGATCGATGGCGACTAGGGCGCCGTTGACCGCCGGCGGCTGGCGCAATTTGAACTCGCCGGCCTTTGCCAGCGGCTCGACATAGACAATGTCGCCTTTCTTGAGAACGCTTGCTGCGCTCGTGACTTCCTCGCCGAGGGCGTCGACGGATTTGTAGGCGCGCGCCCATTTCATCGCATCGAGCGGAATGGCGCCTTCACTGCCGTCATCAAGTCCAATCCGCGCCGCGTCGCGCGAGACCTCAAGGACAAGCGCCGGAACCCAGGGCGCAAGATCGGCGGACAATGACTTTGCGGCGGTCAGCGTCTTCTCAACTTCAAGAAAGGGGTCCTTCCAGTCGTCGGCGACGGCCATCGTCGCAATCGGGCCGCGCCAGCCGTGTCGCTGGTCGTAATCGACAAGCCAGCGGCGCAAAGCGTCGCCTGCGGCTTTCTGGAAGCGCGGGTCAATCGTCGTCCGGACCGCGAGGCCGCCGTCATAGAGCGCCTCGGAGCCAAAGCGCTCGGCGATCTGCTTGCGGACTTCCTCGGCGAAATATTCGGACGCCCAGTCGCGCGCGCCGAGCGGCGGGGCGATTTTCGCGAGGAGCGGCGTCGCGATTGCGGCGTCAAACGCTTCCTTGGAGATTTTTCCGTCCTCATAAAGACGATTGATCACCCAGTTCCGGCGGTCGAGCGCGCGATCGTAATTATTGACCGGGTGATAATTGTTCGGCCCTTTCGGAATCGCGGCGAGATACGCCGCCTCCTCGATCGTCAATTCGTTGAGGGGCTTGTCGAAATAATTGAGCGCCGCCGCCGCAACGCCGTAAGAGCGGTTGCCGAGATAAATCTCGTTGAGATAAAGTTCGAGGATATGGTCCTTGGTGAATGCGCGCTCGATGCGGCGCGTCACCAGCCACTCCTTCATCTTGCGCTCGATCTTCTGCTCGCTTGAGAGCAGGAAGTTTTTCGCGACCTGTTGCGAGATCGTCGATCCGCCTTCAAGGCGGCGGCCGCTGATGAGATTGCCGACATTCGACAGCTGCGCGCGAACGATGCCGCGAAAATCGAGCCCCTCATGCTCGTAATAGGTCTTGTCCTCCGCCGAGATGAAGGCGTCCTTGACAAGTTGCGGCATCGCCTCGATCGGCATGAAAAGCCGCCGCTCGCGCGCGAACTCAGCAACGAGAGAGCCGTCATTGGCGTAGACGCGCGTTGTCACCGGGGGCTCATATTCGGCGAGCGAGGCGTAATCAGGAAGATCCCGGCTGAGGCCGAACAGGTAGAGCGCGAACCCGGCGACCGCGAGCAGCGACAGCGCGGCCCCGCCCGCGAACACATAGCCGGCGATCTTGAGCCAGAGCGGAAAGGCGAAGCTGCGCGCCGCGCGCGCGCGGGTTTCCGCCTTCAACTCTTCGCCTTCGAAGAAGATCTGATCGTCAGCCATCCGTCACTCACAAGGTTCGCTGCGGCGGGGTGCAAGGTGAACCCGAAAAGCGCCGCCCTCGGTTATACACCGCTCACCGATTGAAAAACGACCCTAGCGCGTCGTTGAGGCCGGGTTGTTGCTCGCGTGCAAGGCTTGCGACCGATCCTCAAAATAGGCGTCGATCGCCGCCGTGACCGCGTCCATGGCCCGGACCCGCCAGGCAGGCGAGCCCAGATTGGCCTCATCCTTTTTGTTCGAAATAAAGGCGAGTTCGAGAAGAACCGCGGGCACATCCGGGGCGAGTAGCACCTTGAAGTTGCCGCGCCGGTGCGAATTGTTGAGAAGCGGCGTCGCCCCATTCAGGCGCTGGACCAGAATTTCAGCGAACCGGTCCGATTCATTCTCCGTCTTCCGCTGTGCGAGATTGTATAGGATGCCGCCGACTTCCGGGTCGGTTTCCCCGATATCGACGTCGAAGACGTGGTAATTGCCGCTCGAGAGAGCCTCGCGCGCGGACCGCTCCGACCCCTCTTCCGATAGAGTGTAGACCGAGGCTCCGCGCACCTTGGCGTCGCTGTGGGCGTCGGCGTGGAGAGAGATGAAGAGATCGGCCTTGGCCTCTCGCGCGATGCGCGAGCGCTCCTCGTGGGCGAGGCGGACATCGGTCCGCCGCGTCATCACGACGGAGTAACGCCCTGTTTTTTCTAGGACTTCAGCGAGCACGAGACCGGCGGCAAGATTGGCGGCCGCTTCTTTTGCGCCGGTCGGCCCGCTCGCGCCGGGATCGCTACCGCCATGGCCGGGATCGATGACGACCACCGGCTTTTCAATCGCCGCCGCTGACCGGACGGCGGCTGTCGGGTCGGGTTTCAATGTCGGGGCGATCGTATCTGGCGCAGGCGGCAGGGCAACTGACGCCGCGATGACTTCGGTCAACGTCCCGTATTTGGGCGGCGTCGGGTCGGCGGATGCGGCGACCTGCGCCGGTTCCACAGCGCCGCGTTCGAGGTCGATCACCAGGCGATGTCTGGGGTTCGACGCGCTCGGAGGAATGACGAACAGCGATTTGATTTTGCTTGCTGATTTAAACTGGAGCTGCAGGCTCGCCGGAGTCGATGCGGCCAGCGAATATCGTTCTACAAGTCCGGCGCCTTTGCCTTCCAACGGAGCGACTTTGATCCTGGCGGCGCTGTCGAGAACAACAGTGAGCATCCGCCCGTCGGTGCGCGGATCGTTAGCGGTCGTGACGTCGCCGATGGCGTCCAGCACCACGCGTGTCTCGGTCGCCGACGTTTCGCCAAATCGGATGCCGACGATGTCGCCGGCCGACGCCGGCGCGATCGTCATCGCGGCGACCGCGATTATGGATAAAACACTGTTTTTAAATGACAAATTCACTGGCACAACTCGTTTGACGTCGCCGATCCCGTTTCCCGATGTGTTTTCGGTCCGCTGAGTAAACGCCGCGTTAAGAATTAGGCCACGCCAGCGGCGTTCGAAAGAGCAAAGGCTGAGTCGGCCTTAACCGATGCTTTCCTTTTTTCCCGTGGTAATGCATCTTCGATTAAACATGGTTGAGATTCGCGACTCGCGGATCGATCTCCATGTCGAAAGTTTTCCCCGGCTCCCGCCGGGGCGGCAGTCAGGCGGCGCGCTTTTGCCCGCTGAAACCGCCAGCTTGGGTCCGGCCGCTCCTTAAGCCGGACCGGATGAGCGCTTCGCTTCAGGCGAACCTGCGGCGCTTTTCCAGGAGCAATTGGGCGCCTCGCGGCGCCGGACGTTGAACCCTGCGGCGCGCGACTTTGTGCGCCGCGTAATTGGAACAAGGCAGATGGCGGCAGCACTCGCGATAACAGACGTCGGCGAAGGCCGCGTCTTGCGCGGTTGCGACGGCCCGCACCTGCGCAAATGGAACGGCAGCAGCGAGCCCGGCGAAACGCCATGGGCCCCGCGCGCCGCAAGAGATATCAATGAAAAAGACTATGCTTATCGACGCCGCGAACCAGGAAGAGGTTCGCGTTTGCGTTCTCCAGAACGGCAAGGTTGAGGACTTCGATTTTGAATCGGCCTCAAAGAGGCCGGTTCGGGGGAACATCTACCTCGCCCGCGTGACGCGGGTAGAACCCTCTCTTCAGGCGGCGTTCGTTGAGTTCGGCGGCAATCGCCACGGCTTCCTCGCCTTCAACGAAATTCACCCGGATTATTATCAGATCCCGGTTTCAGACCGCGCGCTTTTGCAGGAAGCGGACAAGGAAGAAGCCGAGCTTGCCGCAGCCCTTGCGCTGACGCGCGCCGGCGAAGACGACGATGATGCGCTGGATGAAATCGACGCCGCGCTCGGCGAAGGGGGCGAAGGCGGCCGGCCCGATTATTCGCGCGACGAAGGGCGCGAGCACCGCGCAGCCGACGCGAACGCCGGCGATAGTGATGGGCCCGCGCCCGATCATCGAACGGAATTCAGCGAGACGTCGGACGCCGCCGCCCCGTTTGCGGCCGACGCCGCCGATGCGCTGACGGCGGAAGCGCCGGAAACGCATGACGAGACTCACGAAGATCCGCTCGACGAAATCGCCGGCGATCATGGCGAGGACGCCGAGGCCGAAATCGAAACCGAGGCGGCGCCGGCCGAGGCGATCGAGGAAATCGAATTTGAAGCAGGCGCGCTCGTCGATGACGAAGACGGCGATGAGACTGTCGACGATGATGAAGAAGACGAGGCCGCCGCGGCGGCCCGCGCCGCCAAGCTCGCGGAACAAAATCCGCTGACGAAGCTGCCGCGCCGCGAACTGATCGAACGCTACAAGGACGCGCGCCGCAAGAAGGCGCGGCTCCTGCGCAACTACAAGATTCAGGAAGTCGTCAAACGGCGCCAGATCCTGCTCGTGCAAGCCGTGAAGGAAGAGCGCGGCACCAAAGGCGCGGCGCTGACGACCTATCTCTCGCTCGCGGGCCGCTATTGCGTCCTGATGCCGAACACCGCGCGCGGCGGCGGCATTTCCCGGAAAATCCCTGTCGCCGCCGACAGGAAGCGCCTGCGCCGCGTCGTCGACAGCCTCGACGTGCCCGGCGGCATGGGCCTCATCATCCGCACGGCCGGCGCCAAGCGCACCAAGGCCGAGATCAAGCGCGATTACGAATATCTCGTCAGGCTTTGGGAGAACATCCGGACGCTGACGCTGAAGTCGATCGCGCCCTGCCTCATCTATGAGGAAGCGAGCCTCATCAAGCGCGCGATCCGAGATCTTTACGACAAGGACATCGCGCAGGTCATTGTCGAGGGCGACAGCGGATATCGCGAAGCCAAAGACTTCATGAAGATGCTGATGCCGTCGCATTCGAAGAATGTGCAGCCCTACAAGGAGCGCACGCCCCTGTTCGTCGCGCATAATGTCGAGGCGCAGCTCGATTCGATGTATCAGCCGACCGTGCGGCTGAAGTCCGGCGGCTACATCGTCATCAATCAGACCGAGGCGCTGATCGCCATTGACGTCAACTCCGGCAAGTCGACGCGCGAGCGCAATATCGAGCAGACCGCGCTGCGAACCAATCTCGAAGCCGCCGACGAAGCCGCGCGCCAGTGCCGCCTGCGCGACCTTGCCGGCCTCATCGTCCTGGATTTCATCGACATGGAGGAAGGCCGCAACAATCGCGCGGTCGAAAAGCGCCTGAAAGACGCGCTGCGCGCTGACCGGGCGCGTATCCAGGTCGGGCGCATTTCAACCTTCGGCCTGCTCGAAATGTCGCGTCAGCGCCGGCGCTCCGGCATTATCGACGGCACGACGCATGCCTGCCCGACCTGCGGCGGCGCGGGCGCCGTGCGCTCTCATGAGATGGCGGCGCTGCGAATCCTGCGTTCGACCGAGCATGAGGCGAT
This sequence comes from uncultured Caulobacterales bacterium, assembly GCA_964535605.1. Classification (GTDB taxonomy): domain Bacteria; phylum Pseudomonadota; class Alphaproteobacteria; order Caulobacterales; family Parvularculaceae; genus Amphiplicatus. The sequence continues at coordinate 3,333 of CAZHUI010000006.1, read as the reverse complement.
TTCTGGTGAGGCCGGCCTTCTGCAGGTCAAAGTCGCGATCGACGTCGCGCTCTACATCCTCAACCACAAGCGAGACTGGTTGCGCCGGATTGAGGAAAATTACGGCGTCACTGTCGAAGTGGCCGCCGACGCGACCAAGGCCGGCGACAACTTTGAAATCGAAAAGACGGGCGCCCGCAAGGAAGTCGTCGACGCGCCCGTCATCGTCCGCGCCGACACCACGGAGACAATTGAGCCCGACGCCGAGATCGAAGAGATCGCGATGGACGAGGCCTCTGACGACGAGGAGACCGAAGATCGCAGCGGCGGCGACAAGCGCGGCGAAGAAAGCGGCGAACGCAAGCGGCGCAGACGCCGGCGCGGCGGGCGCGGGCGCGAGGGACGCGACCCCGAACAGCGGGCGCAGCGCACCGCCGATCCGCAGGCGGAAGAACAGCCATCGGTCGATCTCGGCGACGAGGAACCGCGCCAGCCTATTGGCGAGGAAAGCGGCGAACTGCGCGCCGACAGCGAACGCGGCGATGGCGGACGCCGCCGCCGCCGGCGTGGACGCCGGGGCGGGCGCCGCCAGGAACGGCGTCCAGAGGACGGAACCGAAGCGGCCGCGAACGGCGCGTCGGACGATACGGCTGGTGACGTTGCAATAATAAGCGACGCCGGCGCCTTCGTCGACGATCGGCCGGACGACGTTGCTGCGCCGGCCTTCGAGCCAGCGCCAAAATCCGAGGTCGCGGTTGAAGCGCCCGAGCCTGCTGCAGGCGCCAGCTGGCGCGATCCGGCGCCGGCCAGCGAAGCGCAACTCGCTGACAAGGCGCCGGCGCCGCCCCCTGACATTGTTCCCGCCAGCGCCGATCAGGCGCCGAAAAAAGGCTGGTGGCGCAAGGCGCTCGGCCAATAGCGGCGCGCCTTTCAATTGGGGTCACATTTCCGCCATTCGCGGCGCAGAATGTTGCTCCGCGGCGGCGTTTGGTGATGGTGCGCGTATGAAACGACCAGCTTTGCAGGCGGCGCTCGCGGCGGCGTCCTTCGTTGCGATCGCGGTCTCGGCGAGCGAGGCGTCGGCGCAGTCGCTCCTACGCGATGTCGAAATTGAAGAATGGCTCGACGATTATTCGCGCCCGATCTTTCGCGCGGCGGGGATTCCGGCCGATGAAATCGAAATCCTGATCGTCGGCGATCAGTCGTTCAACGCCTTCGCTGGCGGCCTCGTGATGGGCGTCAACACCGGCCTGATCACCATCTCCGATACGCCGAACCAGATCGAAGGCGTCATCGCGCATGAAGCGGGCCACATCGCCGGCGGCCACACGGCGCGGTCCGATGAGGCCTACGCCGCCGCGACCCGGCCGATGATCCTCAGCCTTGTGCTCGCCGCCGGCGCGATCGCCGCGGGCGCGCCGGACGCCGGCATCGGCCTCCTCGCGCTCGGTCAGACGGTCGGCATCGCCAACGCGCTGAAATACAGCCGCGGTCAGGAGTCGAGCGCAGACCAGGCTGCGCTCACCTATCTCGACGCCGTCGGGCATTCGGGCGCCGGCCTGATCGAGTCGTTCAAAAAACTCAGCAGTTCGCAGATCGTTCACGGGCAACGCGTGAACCCCTATTTGCAGAGCCACCCGCTCGCGCTTGCGCGCGTCAACGCGCTTGAGGAGCGCGCGAAAACGCTGGCGAGCTTTGAAAAAAAGGATACGCCCGAGGAGATCGCGCGCCTCAGAATGATTCAGGCGAAGATCCTCGGCTTCATGCAGCCCTCTCAGTTCACGCTGCGCCAATATCCGCTGTCTGACACTTCCGATCCCGCGCAATACGCACGCGCCGTCGCTTACTACCGCGGCACGGAAATGGAGAAGGCGCTGAAAGAGATCGACGCCCTGATCGAGAAACACCCCGAGAACCCTTTCTTTCACGAACTCAAAGGTCAAATGCTGTTCGAATTCGGGCGCGTCGCGGAATCGGTCGGACCGCATCGCCGCTCGGTCGAATTGAAACCGGACAAGGCATTGCTGCGGATCAATCTCGGGCGCGCGCTCGCCGCCAGCGAGGACGCCGACAGCCTCAACGCGGCCGTCAAGGAACTGAAGGCGGCGATCCTCGTCGAGCCGGACAATTCTTTCGGCTGGTTCGAACTGGCGCGCGCTTACGGCGCGCTTGGCAATGAGGGCATGGCGGATCTCGCCATGGCGGAGTCGCGCTACAATGTCGGCGCGAAACCTGACGCCGCCCAGTTCGCGCGCCGCGCGCTTCAAAAACTGCCGAAGGGCACGCCCGAATGGCGCCAGGCGACCGACATTATCGTTGCCAGCCTTGGGCCGGAGGCGGTCAGCGCCGGGCGCGGCGAAGACCGCGAACCGGCGCCCGACAAGAAACCTGAGCCGACGCGCGACCGGGACGAAGTGCCCGATCCGCAGTTCAATTAAAGGCGTGAAGCGCCGATGTCAGAAGTGAGCGGGGCAAGACCAATGAAAACCAACCTTATCGTCGGCGCGGCGCTCGCCGGGGCGGCGGTGTTCGGCGCGATCGCCGTCTCGATCGTGTCGGCGCAGCAGACCAAACCGGCGGTATCCGCCGATCGCGAGGCGATCGAGGCGATCGTGCGCGACGTCATTCGCGAAAATCCCGAAATCATCATCGAGGCGCTGAACGCCTATACGGAACAGCAGTCCGCCGAGGCCGCCGCCGCCGCAATGCCGGCGCTTCTCAAGGAAGACACCGCTTTCGTCGCCGGCAAGAACGTCGCGCAGGCGAAGGTCACGGTGGTCGAGCTTTTCGATTATCATTGCGGCGTCTGCAAACGCGCGACCCCCCTCATTCAGGACCTCGCGCAGAAGGATCCGGCCGTCAAAGTCGTCTTCCGCGAATTGCCGATCCTCCGCAAGGAATCCGACATCGCCGCGCGTTTCGCGCTCGCCGCGCGCGAGCAAGGGAAATATCTCGACTATCATTTCGCGCTGATGGAGCAGTCGGGCGTCCTCACCGAGGCGCGCCTCCTTGAGATCGCGAAAAAGGCCGGCCTCGACGAGACCAAACTGAAGGCGGATTCGGGCGCCGCAAAACTGGAGACGGCGCTGCAGAGCAACTTCGAAGCGGCCCAGCGCATGCGCCTCGACGGCACGCCGAGCTTCATCGTCACGGCGCAGAACGGCGCCTTCCTGCGCGTCATTCCCGGCCTTGACGAAGAAGCGATCCGCGCCGCCGTCGCCGACGCCAAGAAAGCAAAGCCTGCCGGCTAAATCAGTCCCGCGAGCGGCGAGGACGGATCGGCGTAGCGCTTCTTCGGCATGCGCCCGGCGATATAGGCCTCGCGCCCGGCGATCACCGCATGCTTCATCGCGG
>CAZHUI010000005.1:0-76677 GCA_964535605.1 uncultured Caulobacterales bacterium | reverse complement strand
GCCGATATCGCGCAGCGCGTTTTGCGGACGATAATGTCCAGCGCGCGGCCGGCGCCGGGCGCGCGCTCGCCGCTCGACCGCTGGGGCCGGTTGATGGGCCCTGCCTGGATTATCGGCGCGGACGGCAAGGAAACGACGCTGCAGGCGGCGCTCCTTTCGGCTGGCGGCGCCCGTGTTTCTCCGCAGTCGGACGATGCCGCGCTCCTCGATCTTTATTTTGCAGCCGAGGCTTCAGCGCGCGCGGCGCGCCGCGGCCTCTGGGCGATGGACGCCTACGCTGTCCGCGACGCGCGCGACGCGACGCGCGCCTTTGGTTTTCAGATTTATGAAGGCGCCGTGCGCTCGACGGGCGAGAACAAGGGCCGGATCTATTTCAACTTCGGCGAGGATTTTCGAACCGATGTGACGGCGACCGTGACAAAGGGCGCCTTTCGGCGATGGCGGCGCCAGGATCTGCTTGCGTCCTATGAAGGCCGTTCAGTCGAGCTGCGCGGCCTAGTCGAATGGATCAACGGCCCGTCGATCGAACTGCGGCATGAGCAGCAATTACGATTGATGTGACGCCTCGCGATAGACCCATAGTTTCGCGCAAGCGAAATTATAGATGAAAACAATCGGCACCGAGCCGACTTTCGCCCATAATTCGGGGATGACCGCGGAGAGCCCGACGACGGCCGCGGTCGAAAGCGCAAGGCCGCCGACATTGGCGATCAGGAACCGGCCGCCCTGCCGCGCGGCGGTCTTCGGGTCTTTCTGCTGCTTGAACGTCCAGCGCCGGTTGAGATTGAAATTGGCGACAAGGCTTGTCGCGTAGGAAACGACATTTGCCGGCGCCGCCGCAACGCCGGCGCCGAGGAGAAGCGCCGAAAACACGCCGAAATCGATCGCCGTGGCGATCACGCCGACAGCGGCAAAGCGGGCGAGCGGGTGCGTCTTGGCGCGCTCGAACAATTTGGCGGCGCCGTTCATACCGTGCCGGAAAGGTGTTCCGGCCCGGCGGGCGCTTTGGCGCCGCCATTGAGCGACGCCTCAATGATCGGCACCGGCCGGCGCTTCGACTGCATGTAAATGCGGCCAAGATATTCGCCGATAATGCCGAGGAACATCGCGTTCAGCATGATTGACATCAACAGGAGCACCGTCGTCGTCGCAAAACCGGTCGGCCAGTCCTGACCGAACAGGAGTCTGCCGATCAGATAGATGAAGATGACGACAAAAGTGATGGTGGCGACGACGAGACTCGTCAGCGACGCAATGCGTAGCGGAACGAGCGAATGGTTGAGGACGCCGTCCACCGCGAGAGCGATCAGCGCGCGCAACGGAAATTTGCTCTCGCCGGCCACACGGGCCTGGCGGTCATATTCGATCCCGACCTGCGAGAATCCCATCGAGCTGATGAGGCCGCGCACATAGGGCGAGGTGTCGTCGACGTCGCGCAACTGGTCGAGAATAACGCGGTCGACAAGGCGGAATTCACCAGCATCGATCGGCAGATCATCCTCGCTTAGAGAGCGCATGAGGCGATAGAAGGCCTTGCGCATGAAAGCGGTGACGGGCCCGTCGGGAAGCGAGCGGCGCACGCCGTAGACAACTTGATGGCCGGCTTCCCATTTCTTCAGGAGTTCCGGGATGAGCTCCGGCGGGTCCTGCAGGTCGCAGTCGATCTGCACGGAGCAGTCGCCGCGCGCGGCCTTGTAGGCGACGAGCACTGAGCGCTGATAGCCGTAATTGCGCGCGAACCGGATGACGCGCACGCGCGCGTCCTTCGCCGCGATGTCCTTGAGCAGGGCGAAAGTCGTGTCGGTCGAGTGGTTGTCGGTGAAGACGATTTCGAAATCATAATCCGGCAGGCCGTCGAAAACCTTGCGCACGGTCTCGTAGGCGCGGGTGACGTTCTCCTCCTCGTTGAACGCCGGGATCAGGACTGAGATGAGTTTCCCGGAAAGAGCGTCGGTCATGGCCGCGTCCCCGCGCTTTTTGCTTTGTCGATCAACTCGCGGACGCCGTCGCGAAACTTGATTTTGGCGCGCCATCCGACCAGTTCAGCGGCGCGATCGGTCGTCATCTCAAGTCGCCGTGAACCGGACGTCAGCGACGGGTCGCCTTTACGGATCAAGTTACGCGCCGCACCGGCCGCATCGGCTATCGTCTCGGCCGCCGACTGCATTGAGATGGCTTCTCCCGATCCGACATTGACAGGACCGGGCGTCGGGTTCTCGGTCTCCGCCAATGCGATCAGCGCGCCGCAAACGTCGTTGACGTGAATGAGGTCGCGTACCGCATCGGGGTCGTTAATCACGACCGGCTCGCCGCGTAGAAAGTTCTGCACCATGAGCGGCACGAGATATTCCGTCGATTGCAGCCAACCATATACGAGGGCCAGTCGCGCATTGGCGACACGAAAGGGAAGCGCCTTGTCGACCACTTCAAGGATGCGCGTGCCCGACAAGGCGCAGACCCCATACGCTGTAGATGGAATTCCGCGCATTTCTTCGGAATGGGGCGTCGGCGCGTCGCCATATTCGGCTAGCGTTCCGGCTCGGACAAAAACACGCGGCGGACGTTTTGCTTCTGCGGCGATGCGTAACGTCGTCAATAAGTGCGTAACGGCAGGCTGCAAATGCGCCGCCATTTCTTCGAATATCGTCCGGCCTCGCGCTCGCGGATTTCCGGCGACATAGAAGACGGATTCGCGCCAGTCTTCATCGAACAGGGTGGAAAAAGCATGGTGGTCGTCAGGCGCGATCCGCCGAATTACGGCGTTCGGCGCGAGCGCTTGCAGCAGCGCAACAGATGTCGACGGACGTATGACGGCTGTCACCGAATACCCGCGCCGCGTGAGCGCCGCCGACAAATAGCTGCCGACAAAGCCGGCGCCGCCGATGACGAGTGCGTTTTTCATCGCTCCTCCTCGCGGCGAAGATCGTCCTCAGCCCACAATCCTGAGGTCGGGCAACGGTACGACGAATTTTCCGCCGCGATCAAGGAAAGCCTGCTGCTGGCCTTTGATCTCTTCGAAGAAGTTCCATGCGAGCACGAACAGGACGTCCGGCTTTTCCTCCGCGATCGCTTCGACCGGCTTGATGGGGATGCGCAGGTTCGGCGAGTAGAGGCCGTGCTTCAGCGGGTTCTTGTCGACGAGGAAATCGAGATAAGCCGTGCCGAGACCGTAATAAGTGACAAGCGTGTTGCCGCGCGCCGAGGCGCCGTAGCCGGCGATTTTCTTGCCCTGCTTCTTGAAGTCGCCCAGCACTTTGCGGATTTCGGCGCCGATGGCGTCGACACGGCTGACGAGAGTGTCATAGCTCGCCTTGTCCAGCATGCCGGCGTCCGCTTCTTCCTTCAGCATTTCGGCGACGATCGGCTTCGCCTTCACGCCTTGGGATTTGCGCGCCAGGAAGATGCGCATCGAGCCGCCATGAATGATCGGCAGGCGATCGACATCGACGACTTCCATGCCGAAGAAGGCGCCGAGCCTGACGATCGACAACAGGCTGAACTGCGCGACATGCTCGTGATACATGTTCTCGAAGAGATTGTTCTCGATCATCTCCTTCGCGCGCGGCACTTCAATGACGAAATAGCCGTCATCGGCGAGGAAAATGTCGATCCCCTTCATGAATGAATGAAGATCGCCGATGTGGTTGAAAGTGTTCGAAGTCGCAATCACCTTCGGGCGCTCGCGCGTCGCTCGGAGCTTCTCGGCCGTCGTTGGCGTGAAGTAATCGACATGCACCTCGACGCCGCGCTTCTTGGCGAGTTCGACAATGTTGGCGGCGGGATCGACGCCGAGCGTCTTGGCGCCGAGCTTGTTGGCGGCCGACAGCATCAAGCCGTCATTGCAGCCGATATCGACGATGAGGCGGCCGGGCCCGGCGATGTCAAAGAGCCGCTTCGCGAAGCCCTCGAAATGGGTGTGCATCGTCGCAGCGCCGGACGGCACATAGAGATAATGCCGGAAGAAATCCGCCGGAATCTGGTCGGCGACCTGAACGAGACCGCATGTCAGGCAGACTTGCGTGTTCAGTCCGAACGACGGCTGTTTCTTGCCGAGGTCCTCCGGCCGGATCAGCATCTGCGCCGGCGCATGATCGCCGAGCGGCAGGTAGAGATAGGGATCCGGCGCGAGGCAGGCCCTGCAGTGCGTGAGCTTGTCCATCTCGTCTTCGTTTCCCGGCCTTAGCCGCGTTTCGTTCTGAGTTTCAGGAACTCGCTCGCCGATTCATAGACGTGGTTCAACTGATCCTCGCTGAGGCCCTGATGGCAGCCGATGACGATGCCGCCGCGCGTGACGAAATCGGCGTTCGGATAGCCTTTGGCGCGCTCGCGGCGCGCCATCGTCTTGAAGCCGGGCTGGCGCAGGACGTTGCCGGTGAAGATCGGCCGCGTCTGGATGCCGCGTCCTTCGAGGAACATCTGCATTTCGTTGCGCGTAAACGGCGCGTCGTCGCGCACGACGAGCGGGAAGGCGTACCAGGTGACGTCGGCGCCCTTGATCATCTCGGGCAGCACGAAGAATTCTTCATACGCCTTGAAAAACGCCTTGTGCCGGTCGAACGTCGCCTGACGCGATTTCAGGAAGCCGGGCAGGCGCTTGAACTGGACGAGACCGAAGGCGGCGCCGAGCTCGGACGGCTCGAAATTATAGCCGATCATGTCGAAGATGTATTTGGCGTCGTAGGGAATGCCGTCGATGTCGGCGCCGAAGCGCGCGTTCGAGCTTTCAGATTCGGCGAAGACCGATGACCGGCGGCCCCAGCCGCGCAGGATGCGCGCGCGCTGTTCGTGCTCTTCGTCGTTCATCACCAGCATGCCGCCATTGCCGGCGCAGTTGATGATGTGCGCGCCGTAAAAGCTGGTGGTGCAGATGTCGGCGCGCGTGCCGGTCGGCCGGCCGTGGAGCTTCGAGTCGAGCGTGTCGGCGCTGTCTTCGAGAAGAAGGAGCTTGTGCTTGTCGGCGATCGCGCGGAGCGCGTCCCAGTCCGGAATGTTTCCCATGAGGTTCGGCACGACCATCGCCCGCGTCATCGGCGTGATCATTTCCTCGATCTGCTCGGGGATGATGTTGAGCGTCGCGGGATCGACATCGACGAAGGAGGGGACAAGACCGCTCTGCACCTGCGTCGCCACGGTCGTCGAGAAGGTGAGGGCGGGCGTGATGACTTCCGAACCCTTCGGCAGATCGAAGGCGCCAAGGCCGAGGAGGAGCGCCGAGGAGCCGGAGTTGACCATAACCCCGCGCGACTTCCCGAACAGATTGGCGATCTTGCCCTCGAACTCCTTGACGTTCGCACCCGGCAGGGTCGACGTCCGCAGGACTTTCACGACGGCTTCGATTTCTTCTTCGCCGCTGACGCTCAACGCATAAGGTACGCGCATTTTTCTCTCCTCAGATCCCCGTTAACTTTTCGCTTCGGCCGTCATCCGCGCCGTTCGATCACATGGCGGAAATAACGGTCAATTCCTTCTTCAATCCCGACTTTCGGCGACCAGTCCGGGAACAGCGCCCGCGCCTTTGCAAGGCTCGGGCAACGCCGCTGCGGATTGTCGACCAGATAGTCCCTGTCGTCGCTGACCGCGTGCTTGACCGCAAGCGGCTCCCGGCCAAGCGCGCTTGCGCCGATGCGCGACACCGCGCGGGCGAGGTCCAGCATCGAAATCTCGACCTCGTCATTGCCGGTGTTCAAGGGCTCGCCAGCGACATCGGAGGCGAGCATGCGGATCATCAGCGCCGTCGCATCCGTAATGTAGCAGAAGGACCGCGTCGGCTTGCCGTCGCTCAAAAGTTCGATCGGCTTGCCGTCGAGCACGCAAGTGACGAAATCCGGCAGCACGCGCTGATCGTTCAGCCGCAATCCCGGTCCGTAGACGTTAAAAGGCCGAATGAGTTTGACCGGCGTGCCGTAGAGGCGATGCCAGGTCATGGCCAGGGTCTCGGCCATGCGCTTGCCTTCGTCATAGCAGGCGCGCGGACCTGTGCAGGAAACATTGCCGCGATAGTCTTCGGGCGTCGGAATGAATTCCGGGAACGGGTCGCCGTAAATCTCGCTCGTGCTCATGACGATGATCCCGCGCACGCTCTTCTCGCGCGCGAGCTCAAGCATGTGGCGCGTGCCGCCGACATTGGCGTCGATCGTCTCGATCGGAAACTGGCGATAGACCATCGGCGAGGCGATGCTGGCGCCGTGGACGATGTAGTGGACGGGCTCGTCGATCGTGAGCGGATCGACAATGTCATGCTTCAAAAATTGAAGGTCTGGCGCGCCTTCAAAATGAGCGAGCCGCTCCGGCAATCCGGTCTTGAAATTGTCGAGGGCGATGACCTTGCAACGCTTTGACGCGCCGGCGCGGTTCCAGCCGAGCAGCGTCTCGACGATATAACTCATCAGGAAGCCGCTGGCCCCGGTGATGAGGACCGTCGCGCCGTCGAAGCGCGGCAGCACGCCGCGAAGATCGCGCGTCAGCCGCTCGACGTCTTCGGCGACGATGCTTGAATAATGCGCGCCCGCCATCAGGCCCCCGCGCCGATCTGGATGCGGACGAGTCCTGGATCGAGCGTCAAAGTGCGCAGCGAATTGCGGGCGTCGAAGACGACATTGCCGCGCATCGCCGATTTGACCGCCGCCCAATTGAGTTCCGACCATTCCGGCCAGGCGGTGCCGATAACGGCGACATCGGCGCCTTTGACCGCATCGAGCGCCCCCGCGGCGTAACGCACCTTGTCGCCGAACGCGCCGCGCGCGATTTCCGTGGCGATCGGATCGTAAACGGCGACATCGCCGCCGCGGTCGATGATCTGCTCGGTGAGCGTCACCGCCGGGGAATGGCGCAGGTCGTCCGTTCCGGACTTGAAGGTGAGGCCCAGCACGCCGACGCGCTTGCCCTTGAAGGCGCCGATACGCGCCTCTGCAAGATCGAGGACGGCGGCGGTGCGGCGGTCATTGACAGCCGAGACCGCATTCAAAAGCTCGGCGTTGACGCCGCGATCCTTGGCGAAAGCGCGCAGCGCCGCGACGTCTTTCGGGAAGCAGCTGCCGCCATAGCCGCTGCTCGGGCGAATGTAGGAGAGAATGCCGGGCTTCACGCGCCGGCCGTGGACGACCGGCGACAGGCGGCGGTCAAGATGCACGCAATCGAGCGCGACCTCGACATCCGCGCCGGGCGTCGCTTCACAAAGCGCCGCCATTTCATTGGAGAATGAAATCAGCGTCGCGAGCAACGCGTTCGACGCGTATTTGCAGAACTCCGCGTTCCTGAGCGAGACGACCGGCTTCGGGCAGTCGAACTTGTCGTAGATGCGACCGAAAACTTCGGCGGCGCGCGCGTCAATGGCGCCGATAACGATGCGATCGGGCTTTGTGAAATCCTCGACTGCCGACCCTTCGCGCAGGAATTCCGGGTTCATGCAAAGGCCGAAGTCCGCGCCCGCTTTCTTGCCGGATGCGCGTTCGAGCGCCTTCAGGACGACGCCGTCGGTGGTGCCCGGAACGACAGTGCTTTTCACGGCGACAACAGTGTATGCCGTCTTGTCGCGCAAAGCCGCGCCAATTTCGCTCGCCGCCGCCTCAATCTGCGAAAGATCGATGCGCCCCTCATGGTCGGGCGTGCCGACGGCGATGAGCACGATATCCGCGGCTTTAACAGGCCTATTGACGTCCGAGGAAGATGTCAGCGTTCCGTCAGCGACTGACTTTGCGACGATCTCATCAAGGCCGGGCTCGAAAAAAGGCGCGACGCCGCGAATGATTTTTTCAACGCGTCTGGCGTCCTTGTCGATGCAGGTGACGTGATGCCCGAGCGCCGACAGCCCGGCGCCGGTCACCAGTCCGACATAGCCCGTACCAACAATCGCAATCTTCATGTCCGTGTCCGATTAGCCTTGTGAAACGGGAGGCCGGTCAAATTGACGCCAGGGCGGCGCGCCGGACTCCCACAGAGCGTTGAGGTGATCGCGATCGCGCACGGTATCCATCGGATGCCAGAAACCTTCATGCTTGAAGGCGCGCAACTCGCCGTCGAGGGCGATATTGGTGAGCGGCGCCATTTCCAGCGGCTCGGCGTCGCCCGGGATGTAATCGAGAATGCCCGGCTCAAACACGAAGAAGCCGCCATTGATCCAGGACTCGTTCTTCTGCGCTTTTTCGGCGAACTCGACGACCTTGTCGCCTTCGAGTTTCAGGCTGCCGAAGCGCGCCTGCGGCTGCACCGCCGTCACGGTGGCGAGCTTGCCGTGCGATCTGTGAAATTCGAGGACCTTTGGAATGTCGATATTCCCGACGCCGTCAGAATAGGTGACCATGAAGGTCTCGCCTTTCAGCCATTCCTTCAGGCGCAACAGGCGACCGCCGGTCATCGTCTTTTCGCCGGTGTCGACGACGCTGACGCGCCAGTCCTTGGTTTCGTTGCGCGCGTATTCCATCGCGCCGTCCCGAAGCGAGACAGTGAAGTCGGTGTTCATCAGATAAATGTCGCGGAAGAACTGCTTGATGAGCATCGACTTGTAACCGCTGGCGATGATGAAATCGTTGAAGCCCCAGCGGCTGTAGATATCCATGACGTGCAGCATGATCGGGCGTTGCCCGACTTCAACCATAGGTTTGGGGATGCGGACCGTCTCCTCCGCCAGCCTCGAGCCGAGGCCGCCCGCCAACAGGACTACCTGCATGTCTCACCCCAACAGCTCGCAGCGGCGCATCCACCGGCGCTTGCATCGCGGCTCTTGTGAAGCATGGATCGAGCCAGTTCAAGGCGTTAGCCTTAATTTGCGACGGTGGTGTGAGATCGATCATAACGGCGGCGTCTTTGCTGAATTAGCGGGAATGATGCGACATCGTGCCATAATGGCGCGGCGAGCGGCTTTGTCGCGGCGGGCGGCGGCGCCAAGGGAGAAGGCGCTTTAGAATGAACCGACGAACGATTGCATGGGCGGCCGCGGGCGCTGGCGCGTTAGGCGCTTCGGCGGGATTGTTCGCGCGCCTGATGAATTATGAAATGCGCCGCGACGAGCAGCTTTATGTTCCGCCGGCTGCGCTTCTTGACGATTTTCGCCTTTACCAAGACTTCTTTTACAACCACGTTCCGGGTTCCGCATGGTTTTTCCATGTGACGGACCAGCTATTCGGCGCCGGCGGTCTTCTTTTTTCCGCGCGTCTGTCCGTGTTTCTTATCTGGATCTTGTTTGCGTCGGCGGCCGCTTTTTTCACCTGGCGTCTCTCCAGATCGACGCTGGCCGCCGCGGTCGCCGTGATTTTCCTCGTGGCGAACGACTTTCTCCTCGGCGTCGTCGGTTCCACCGCGACCAACAATTTCCTGCCGCTGCCGTTCGCCTATGCCGGTCTTTGTATTTTCGCGCTTGGCGTTCGCGGCGAAGGCGTCCTCCGCAGCGGCGCGCCGAAGGACAGCGCTAACGCAACCGCCATTTTCGCCGCAGGCGTCAGCTTTTCTATCGCCTTGTCGATGAAAGTCAGCGCGATTGCATTCGTGGCGCCTGTTGTCGTTGCGGCCCTGCTACTGCCGGCGCGCGCGACGCTAGCGTCACGTTTTCGAACGGTGCTGCTCCCCCTGGCGTTAGGCGGGCTCGTTGGCGCAGCGCCCGTGATCGCAGAGTTCCTGCGTTCGCCGGAGGTTTTCCTGGCGCATGTCGCTCAATACCACCCGGGTCCCCATGTCGCCTATTATCAAGGTAAAGTCGCGAATGAAGATGATGTTGCGATGGGGATAGGCGCAAAAGCGATGCTCGCGCACCAGATCTGGTTCGGCGGCGTCTCTCTGTTGCTGGCGGCGGCGGCGCTTTTCACGCTTGCAGGCATGGCGGCCAGGCGAGAGCAGGCGAGGGGGTTGCCCTTGCTGGCGATCGCGGTCGCGATGTCAGTCGCCATTCTCGGCTTCGCGCCGACGCCCTCGTTTCCGCAGTATTTTGCACCCCTGATTGTCGCGCTGCTGTTCCTTTTGGCGGTCTGCTATCGGCGAGAACCGGCGGGAAGCCAGAGCGAAAGCGCCATGGCGCTGGCGGCGCTTGCTGCGCTCGCCCTTGTTGTGGGCGCTCCGCGTCTTGCACAGCATGCCCCGACGCTGGCCTCTCCAAGCCGCTGGACCGTCGCCGAGGTTCGCGCCGCCGGAAGGGCGATCGCCGCCGAGATGGCGAAAGCGGGCGTCGAAGGGAAAGTCCTGACCTTTTTGCCGATCTACCCGCTCGAGGGCGGCCTCGCCGTCTATCCTGAGTTTGCGACCGGCCAATTCGTTTATCGAACGGGCGACCTCACGGAGCCCGCCTTGTTGGCGAAGTACCGGACGACGTCACCCTCAAAGATTGCAGCGTTTCTTGAATCAGACCCGCCTGCCGCCATGCTGCTGGGATTTGAGGCGGAGCTCGAAGCGCCGATGGCTGACTTCGCCGAACGAAAAGGATACCGCCTCGTTGAGGGTTTTGAGGTAAAGGATCGCTATGGCGTCGGCAGATTGCTTCTGAGATCGCCGCAGTCATGACCAAATGTTCCCGTAAAGTTCAATCTGTGGCAGGCCCGGAACAGGCGTCTGAAATTCGCGTTATGTCCATGATTTTGATTGCGTTCCGCCGGCCCGGCGGCGCAAATAGGTTACGCTGCGGTAAGGTTAATTCCGGTTTGGCCGCCGGGGGTGTTTTGCGGCCTGGTATTGGGGAGGCGTTCTCGTGAACCGCAATTTTGGCTTTGACACAGACATGTCTGTGCAGCCTTCCGGCGGATATGGCGACGACCGGATCGGTCTTGCCGACCTCTTGGCGATCCTTCGCCGGCGGCAGGTGACATTTACAGCCGCAGTTCTCATGACGGTCGCCGCGGTCGTTGTTTTCGTGATGACGGCGCCGCCGGCGTACAAGGCGCGTTCGGTCGTCATGGTGCCGTCGATGGTCCACTACGACGACCCGATTTCAGTCCCGACACGGGCGACGTCCGAAGATGAAATTCGGATCAATACGACGGTCGAGCTCTTGAAGTCGCCGAAGGTTATTGAAGCTTTGGCGCGTGTTCTCGATCAGGAACTTGGCCATCTTGAAGGCGCGCCTGGCAGTCATACTGCAGCTGGCGAAGGATCCGAAGTCGAGCCGCTTCCGGTCGCCGCGAACGACAATCAGTCGATTGTCGGTGTCGGAGAAGCCCGCTCGCTGAGCGACCTCAGCAAGACGATTACGACGGCGAATGACAGCGTCAGCAACTTCACGATTACGAAAATACAGGATCAGACCGAAATCCGGCGCGTGTCCGGATCGCGCCTGATTGAAATCTCCGTCACGGCGCGCACGCCCGAACTTGCGACCAGCATGGCGAACGGGCTGCCGGAGATTTATTCGTCTATCCGCCGGGAGGAATTCAAGCGCGAGCGCAAGCGCAAGATCGACCGCCTCGAAGAGCAGATCGCCGACGCTGAAGTGAAGGTCTATGAGGCCAATGTCGGCGTCGCGAAGTTCATGCGTGAGAACAACCTGCTGGGGCCGCAAGGAGCACAGGCGTTCCAGAATCGCGTTTCCGCGCTGGAAATGACGATTGCGAACACGCAGGCCGAGGCGGCTTCCCGCCGCCTCAACGAACTTCTCAATGAGCAAAGGGCGTTACAGACAAGATTGGCCGAATTGCAGGTCAATTACGGACCGGGCTATCCGGAAGTGATCGGCGCGCAGCAGCAGCTTGTCGATATCGGCCTGCGCATTGAAGAGGAGCGGCGGATCGCCGCGAGCGGCACCGACGCGCGCCGATCTGAGTTCGACGCGGCTGCCGCAGCGCTTGCAGGCGAAGTGCGATCGATCAGGCGCAAACAGTTCGACGACATGGAGCTGAATGCGCGGCTTTCCGAACTCGAACGGAACGCGCAGGCGTCCTCCGATCTTCTTGACTCGCTGATACAGCGCCTCAGCCGCGCCAAGAGCGAAAGCATCGCCGATTTTGCAGGCGTTGAATTCGTGACACGCGCCGTCGAGTCGAGCGACTCCAATATTCAGGAAAATGTAAAACGGATTATCGTCGGAATGATCGGGGCGGTGCTGGTCGCTCTTCTGGCCGCCATGGTCGCCGAAGGGCTCGATAACAAAGTCCGGTCCGCCGACCATGTGCGCGCGTTCCTGCGTGCGCCGACGCTTGCAATGATCCCCAGAGTCAATTCGCGCCGCGTCGCGCCGGCGGCGATGAGCAGTTATATCGAGAAGAATCCGGAGTCGGATTTCTCGGAATCCATTCGAAATCTCTATCTTGAGCTGATGTCGCAGAAATCCGGGCTCAAGCAGCGCATCGTCGTCATCACGTCAATCAAGACGGGCGATGGAAAAACGACCATCGCCAATGGCCTCGCAGCCGTGGCGGAAGCCTTCGACGTTCCCTCGAAAGTCATCGAGTTCGACCGCAATTTCCAATACGGCCCGCAGGAGTCTACTGCAGGCGTCGAAGTCGACGCGACCGCGCAACCGGCTGAGATGTCTTCATCGACGCAGGTGACGCCCCTTCAGCCCGCCGTGATGCGCCCCATCGAGGAATCAGCCTGGCGCCAGGACTCGCAGCCGCTGTTGCCGCGCCAGCTTATCGACATGACCGACCGCTGGAGCCTCATCATTGTCGAGGCGCCGCCGATCCTCCGGTCCCGCGACGCCAAGGCGCTCGCCGCCAATGCGACCGACGTTCTCGTTGTCATGGAATGGGGCGGCGTCACGCCCGGCGCCCTCAAGGCCATCCGCAAGGCCTTCGGCCGGGTCGAGATCGGCGCGGTCATCAACCGCGTCAATCTGAAGGCGCACGCCCGACGCGGATATGGCGACACCATCGATTACGCTTCGCGCTACGCTTAGGTCTGAAAAACATTCAGGGAATTAATCTTCAGTCGCCATGCGCTGAGCGATTGAATAAGGGCGAAGCAGCTTAGGGTTTGGCTCGTTTTAATGGCGAGCCGGATGCCTGCGATCGATAATCGAAGCGTTTCAATGACTTTCCGCCCCTTTCGGGCCTGGGCCCGAAGCGCGCGCGGGCCGGGTCATGCCGGCGTCAACAAGCTCTATACGTTCGCCGAGCGGGCGGGGTTTCTTGTCGCCGTCGCCCTCGTCATCAAGGCCGCCATGCTGATCGCCGCGCCCGTGCCGGCGCCGCCAATGCCGGAGGCGGATGCGGTCTCTTCAGAAATCACCCAATACGCCGGGCCTTCAAGCGCCGGCGGGCATCCTTTCCTGGCGGACGGTGATTCGCGCACCGCTTTGGCGGCGCCGCTGGAAGAATCAGCGCTTAACATTGTGCTTTACGGGACCTGGCGGGGAGCCGCCGGCGCCGCCGCCGTGATTTCGGCGGACGGCGCGCCCCAGCGAAAAGTGGCGGTCGGCGAAGAAATCGCCGTCGGGATCACGCTTGAAGACGTGCAGGACGAGTTTGTGATTATCAGCAATCAGGGCGCGCGCGAAGCCGTGGCGATCGCCAATCGCGAAGTCGATATCAAGGCCCAAAGCGCGCTTGCGTTCGACGCGAGCGAGGCGCTGGCGCCGCAGGCGACCGGCGCGCCATTGCGTGACATCCCGCAAAGCGGCGCCGTCGCGATTGCGCCAACGACCGTCAGCGCCGGTTCCGAAAGCCTTGCTGACGCCATCGCCGCAGCGGAACCGCATGAGACGGACTAGACTCAAATCTGTCATCGCATGTCTGGCGGCTCTGTCGGCTGGCGCGGCGCAGGCGGCGGACCCCTGCGACGAACGTCTGAATTTCGAGAACATCGAAATCGGGCTTGTGATCGATGAAATGGCGAGCCGGACCGGTCGAAAATTTCTCGTCGATCCGCGCGTCACTGGAAACGTCACGGTTAAATCGGGTCCTGAAGGCGGCCTTTGCAGCGATGAAGCCTGGGAGCTGTTCCTTGCGGCCTTGCGCGTCAACGGCTTCACCGCGGCGCCGGTCACCGCGGACACTTTCAAAATTGTGCCCGCGCAGCTTGGCGCGCGCGAGGCGGGCCCCGTCAATGAATCGAACGGCTCGGGCTTCGCCACGCAAATCATTCGCCTTGATCATGTGAACGCGCAGGAAGCGGCGAGCAGCATCACGCAAATCATTGGCGAGACGGGACTGGTTTCCTCCGTCGCTTCAACCAATTCCGTGATTGTCGTCGATACCCCCGACAATATCGAGCGCATACGGCAGATTGTCGCCCGCATTGATCGCGACTCTTCCGTCGTCGAGACCTTTTCCCTGATCAATGCGTCAGCCTCGGAAGCGGCGGCGGCCGTCAATGCGCTCGCGCGTCAGACGGCGGAAGAGGGAGCGGGCGGCGGCGGCGTGCAGACGACGCCGGTCGCGTCGTCCAACCGCCTAATCGTTCGCGCGCGCCCCGAATTGATGTCCCGCGTGCGCGAGATCGTCGCCGAACTCGATGCTGTCGGCGGCGCCGGCGCCAGCCTTGCCGTCGTGCAGCTGGCGCATGCCGACGCCGACACTATGGTGAAGCTGCTCGGCGATTTCGCTGAAGCGACAGCCTCGCAAACGGGCGGAGAGGCGGCTGCCGATCCGGCCGCCGGCGCGTCGCGGCGCCCGCGCCTCAGCGCCTATCCGCCGACGAATTCGGTGATCGTCTATGGAGACGCCGAAACGCAGCGCACGATGAAAAGCGTCATCGCCCAGCTCGACGTTCGCCGGCAGCAAGTGCTCGTCGAGGCGATCATCGTCGAAGTATCGGACGGCACGGCGCGCCAGCTCGGCGTCAATTACTTCGCCGCGGATCGCAACGGCGAGCGCGTGCTGTTTTCGTCGAACACTTTTGGCGATGCGGAACGCCGCCTTCTCTCCGACGCCGGCCGCGGCCTTCTTGAAAGCGACCCGGACGAGCAGGAGGACCTTGCGCAGGATGCGCTCGATTCTTTGCTCGGCCTGAGCGGGTTCTCCTTTGGCGGCGCGGCGACGTTCGGGTCAGGAAAAATCTTCGGGGCCATATTGACGGCGATCAAGGAAGACGATCAGTCCCGCGTCCTGTCTTTCCCTTCGGTCGTTACGCTCGACAATGAACCTGCGACGCTCTCGGTCGGCCAGGAAATCCCCATCACGACGGGCGAAACGGTCGGCGACGATTTCACCAACACTTTTCGCACCGTGTCGCGCGAGGAAGTAGGGGTCATCCTTAAAGTGACGCCGCATATCAATCGCGGCGGCACCATCACGCTGAAGATCGATCAGGAAACGTCGAACGTCGCCGGCCAGATCATCGACACATCGACCGACCTCATCACCAATAAACGCGCGATCACGACAACGTCGGTCGTCGATGACGGCGACATTTTGGTCATTGGCGGACTGGTCGACCAGACTGAGGAGAAATCTTCCTCCAAAACGCCGATCCTCGGGGACGCGCCCTTGATCGGCAATCTGTTCCGCTCTTCGAGCCGCGCGAGGTCCAATCGCAATTTGATGGTGTTCATTCGCCCGACGATTATCGGCACGCGCGAGGCCGCGCGCGTCGCCACCGACCGAAAACTCACCTTCATCTCCGGACAGATCGCCGCGGCCTCCGACGGCAAAGCGCCGGACTTGCGCGCGCGCATTGCGGAGGTGACGGGATCCATCGGTTCGCCGCCACTGCGCGAGGAGGTGTCGCCATCGATTGCGCCGCCCTCTCCGTCGGTTGCGCCCGATGAGACGGTCGCGCGTGCTGCTGCGCCCGAGCCTGTCGCCATTACCGCAGCCGAAGCCGACTATGTCCCGGCGCTGACGCCGCTTGCTGGGGGCGACCCTCAAACGAATGACGGTCCGGCGCTTTCGAGCGTTTTTCACGGCGTTCATCTCGGGTCCTATCGCACGCGCGACTCGGCGGCGGACGGATGGCGCGAATTGCGCGACAGTTTCCCGGTCGAACTCGATGCGTTGCGCGCCAGGCTCGCGCGCTATGACGATCCTGAACGCGGCGCCTTCGAGCGTTTGATCGCCGGGCCGTTTCACACGAAGGAAGAGGCGCGCCAGCTTTGCCGAACGCTGACGGACAGCGGCGGCTATTGCGCGGTCATGCCTTTTGACGGCGTCACGCTCGACGATGCGCCCTAGGGCGCTTTTGCAGCGATCGCCTCGCCGATCAGCGCGTCCCACTGCGCCGAAATGGCTTCGGGCGAATAACGCTTGGCCGCTTCGCGTCCGGCCGCCGCCAGCCGGCTCCGCAAGGCGGCGTCGCTCATCACGCGCGCCAGCGCGTTGGCGAAAGCATTGGTGTCGTCGCGCGGCGCCATTAGCCCAAGGGCGCCGTCGTGCAGGATTTCCCTGACGCCAAATTCGCAATCGACGGCGACGACGGGAACGCCGCCCGCCAGCGCCTCGATAACGACATTGGGCCAGCCCTCGTAATCGGAACTGAGCGCAAGAATGTCGGCGGTTTCAAGCCAGCCGCCGGGCTTTTCCGTCAATCCCGGAAAGCGCACGCGCGCGCCAAGGCCAAGCCGGTTCGCATGAGCTTCAAGCTCGACGCGAAGATCGCCCTCACCCCAGATGACGAGCGACCAGTCGGGAAAATCCTTGGCGATGACGGCGAAGGCGTCGAGCAGCCGGTCGAAGCGTTTCTGGGCGGTCAGCCGGCCGACCGCCGTCAAAGTTTTGCCGGTCGACGCGCGGCGCGCCACGGCAGGAATGGAGACCGGATTGGGAATGATCCGTGTCCGCCGGCGCTGGTTCTCTGGAAAGAAGGCAGCGGCGCCCTCGGTCATGGTGACGAAAGCGAACGCTTTCGGAAAGGCGAACGCGCGCGCCAGATCCCAGAACCAGTCGAATTTCTGGACGTAAGGATTATTGCGTTCCGATATGATGACCGGAACGCTAAGGCCGTCAGCGGCCAGCGACGTCATGACGTTCATTTTTGTCAGAAAGCTGATGACGACGTCAGGCTTTTTGGCGCGTATCAGTTTTCGGAGGGCAGCAATGCGGGTGAAAGTGTGCGCGATTGCGCGCCATTTCGGCTTAGGGATCGGCGGCAGCGCGAGCTGCTCGACCTTAACAGCGGCGTCTAGAGTGTAGAACGGTTTGTCGGACGACAATTCGAATGTGACGATAGCGACATCGCGTCCGTTTCTGGACCACGCATTGGCGAGCGTCGTGACAACCCGTTCCGCTCCGCCGGCGCTGAGGGACGGAATGGCGATCAGGATCCTGGCGGGTCGTGACGTTTCAGAAAGCATTGTCGATATCGGTTGGAGGGTCGACGGGCGCGCCCGCTTTAGGCGCGACCTTCGGCGTGAGGCGGTAGGTCACCCAGAGAGCTGCGACCAGAAAGACGCCTGAAACCGCGTGGGCGACATTGGCGCCGATCGCCCCGAATTGCGGTATCAGGACGAACGCCGTTGCGAAAAAAATGACCGTCGCGGCGACGGAAATTGCGAACACGGCGGTCTCCCGCCCCATGCATAAAAGCGCCGCGCGCGTCACGGAGCCGCAGAGGAGCGCGGCGACAGCGATGATCTGAACTTTCAGCATGTCGGCGGCGCCGTCGAAGCCCTCGCCCGCGAACAGGCCGATCACGAAGTCCGCCAGCAGGAATGTCGCCATGACGCCCAAGGCGCAAATCCCGACAATGAGCGCCTCGGTGCGCCGAACGTCTTTGGTGAACTGGCCGATTTCCCCGAGCGACCAAAGCCGCGCGATGTCCGGAAACACGACCGCCTGAATTTGCTGGCCGGCCTGCTGCGCGAATTTCGCGATCCGCTTGGCGATATGATAAAGGCCCGCTCCGCTTGCGCCGGCGAGCGCGCCGACGATCAGCGTGTCAAGCTGTTGCGCGCTCGAGCGGATCGACAGGGACAGGTTCGCCATGATTGAAAACCGCCAGATGTTCGGGAACCGCTGCGGCAGGTTTTTGAGCGAGGCGGTCAGGAAGTCAGCGCAATCGAGCCGGCGAAGCTCGCGCAAGCTCGTTAGTATGAGAAGGAACGCGCCGAGCAAATGCGTTCCCGCCCAGATCGCCACATATGAGAAGAGCCCTGCGTTCATCGCCAGCGCGAAGGCGCACAGCCCGCATCGGACCGTCATCGCCACAACCTGAAAATAGGCGATTTCGCGAAACTTTCCGGCAAGCCGCATCACGCCCGTCGGCGTTCCATTGATCAGAAAGATCAGAACGGTCGCGTAAAGCAGGAGCGAATTTCTGATTTCGGCGGACCATCCGAACTTTTGCGCGCCGAGGATCGCAAGGCTGACCGCGATCAGAAACCCCGCGAGGGCCGCCGCGAGATCGAGCAGGAGGCCGAATTTGATGATCGATTTCAGGTCGTCCTGGCGGCCCTGGTCCTTCAGACCGGCGCCGAAGCGAATGACCGGCTGCCAGGTCTGGAAGCTGACAAATCGCTCGATCGCCTGAATGAAGGTCGAGACGAGCGCGAGGATGCCGAACTTTTCAACGCCGAGGCCGCGGGCGGCGATCGCGACCGCCAGAAAAGCGATAAGCCCAGCGCCGAAATTGCCGGCCATGAGGTGGCCGATGTTGATTAACCTTTTGCGAAACGCGCCCTCTACGGCGATTTCGCCCAAGAAACCAATCAGCCTTCGCCATTGAGCCGCCAACGCGTCTTGCATGGTGCCGTCGTATCTTAATGGCGCAAGCGCCGGTTCATCGGTGTCACAGCATAATCCATGCACTCTTAGCAAATTCCGCCGTACCCGTTCGTCGACGGTCGATTGCTGAATTTGACGCGCCCTTATGCTAGGGGGGCGTCTTTCGTTATCGGCGCGCCGCAACCTCCGGGGGGTCAAAGTGAGCGTCCTCATTCTATCGGCCGGACGGCGGGTTTCGCTGGTGAAGGGGTTTCAGGAAGCAGCGCTGACGCGCGGCGTCAGCGTCTTCGCCGCCGATGCCGAGCCGGGCCTTAGCGCCGCCTGTCAGATCGCCGACCGCGCCTTTCGCCTGCCGCCCGTTTCTTCTCCGGACTATCAGGAGACGCTTTACGCGCTTTGCCGGAATCAGGGCGTGAGGCTCGTCATTCCGACGATCGATACCGAATTGGGCGTGTTGGCGGCGATGCGCGAGCGCTTTTCAACTGCCGGTGTTGAGCTTCTTGTATGTGATGGTTCGTTGACCGCCGCCTTTGCAGACAAGCGCCTGACGGCGAAGTTTTTTACTGGCCGCGATCTTGAGATCGCAGCGATCTATGCGCGGGACGCCATCCGCTATCCGGTATTCGTCAAGCCTTTTGACGGCTCGCTGAGCGCCGGCGCCATGCTGGTCAGAACCCCCGCCGACATGACGCAAGGCGTGCTCGACAACCCTCGCAACATCTTCTGCGAATATATCGATCATGCGCTGCATGATGAGTTCACCTGCGATCTCTATTTTGATCGGCGCGGAGCGTTGCGCGCCGCTGTGCCGCGCCAGCGCATCGAGGTTCGAGGCGGAGAAGTCTCGAAAGGCCGGACGGCGAAGGGCGACGTCGAACAGATCTTCTTCAGCAAGCTGCAGTCGATCGACGGCGCCCGCGGCCCGCTGACCGTTCAGCTTTTTCGTCATCGGGAGACAGGTCGGCTCGTCTTCAATGAGGTGAACGCGCGGTTCGGCGGCGGCTATCCGTTGACGCGCCATGCGGGCGCCGATTTTCAATCCTGGCTGATTGACGAGTATATTTTCGACAGGACGCCGGCGGAGCGGCGCGACTGGAAAGAGGGCGTTTTGATGCTGCGCTATGACGCCGAAATCATTTTCGGCGCCTGATGATGGAGCCGCTCGGGTTCGTCTTCGATCTCGATGACACGCTTTATCCGGAACGCGACTATGTGCGCTCCTGTTTTCGCTGGATCGCGCCCCAACTTGGCGGCGATGCGGCGTTTGACGAGCTCTGGCGACGGTTTGAAGCGGGCGAGCGCGATCCGATCGGGGCGCTGGCGGCTGTTCGCGGCCTCGAAGCCGGCGAAAAAGCGACTCTCGTAGAGGAAATGCGCGCTCATCTGCCGGACATCAGGCTCGATGACGGCGCATCGGCGTTGCTGGCAGCGTTGCGCAGTGATGCGCGGCGATTTTCCATTGTCACCAATGGCCGCAGCGTGACGCAACGGCGAAAGATCGCAGCGCTCGGCTTGGACGACGCCTTAACGATTGTCATTTCTGAAGAGTTCGGCGCCGCCAAGCCTGACACCGCGCTTTTTCGCGCCGTTGAGCGCGCGCACCCGGCGCTGCGCCATATTTTTGTCGGCGATAATCCGGCGATAGATTTCGAGGGGCCGAATGCGCTTGGCTGGCAGACTGCGATGCTTGTGCGGTCAGACGGCGTCCGGCGCGAAAGACCTTCGCTGTCACCAGCGCAGCAAGCGGCGCTGACTGTTCCGTCGCTCGCCGAATTAATTCCGCTCATCTAACGTTCGACCTTGCGGATGAGGACGAACGCCTCCGCCGCCGCAACGCCGATCTGTGAGCCGCGCAGCTGCGCGAGCGCGGTGATCGCCTGACGCGAGCGCGGCAACGGCGCCTCCTGTCGCTGGCTCGCGTAGGCCTCGATCGCTTTCAGCTTCAATTCGAGGAAGTCCGAAATATCGACATGGCAGTTGGGCGAGAACGCCGGCTCCAGATAGGATGGAGCAAGATGCGTTTCCGATGGTGTTTCATAGCACCAGACTTCTTCGATCGAGCCGCCGAGCGGGAGGTAGGAGCGCGCCTGCACCATGAACGCGTAGAAAAGCTCGCGATGGTCGCGATGAAGGTCGAAGGCGAAGGGGAGGTAGAGCCGGTGCGGGCGTATGCGCTCGATCAGCTCGCGCGCAACGGCATTGATCTTGTGCGTCGGAAGGCTGTCGAGCATGACTGCGGGCAGGTCCCGGACATGGCGATGCGAAACGCCCAAGACGTCGAGCGCTGCATCAAACTCGCGCCGCACGGCGTCGAATTCGGCTTTCGAGATGAAGGGATGCTCGCCGTCCGAACCGTAACCGGTCAGCAGCGCGACATGCACTTCCGCGCCGGACCGGACATAGCGGGCGATTGCGCCGCCCATGCCGAGCGATTCATCGTCCGCATGCGGCGCGACGACCAGGATGCGAAGCGGGGACTGACGGTCGCTCATGGCTTTTCTCCGCCAAGGACGGCATGCGAACGGATGTCGCTGCCGCTGTAGGTCCAGTCTGTTGCAAGTATCGCTCCCTCGCCGCAAGCGATTGCCAGCGCGTTCGCGCGCTTTTCGATCACCTGACCCGGCAACGCCGCATGACGGCGGGCGTCGGGCCAAAGCTCGGCTGCAAAAATCGTCAGCCGTTCTCCGCCGAAATGAGTGAACGCGCCAGGATAGGGGCGGGTCACCGCGCGAATGAGGCGTTCGACGGTCGTCGCCGGCGCCCGCCAGTCGATCAGGCCGTCGGCTTCTGTCCGGCGGGCGGCGTAAGTGGCGTAACGCTCTTCCTGCGGCATGCGCGGCGCGCGTCCGTCTGCGAGTAGGTCGAGACTGTCGCGCAGCATCGCATCGAGCGCGGCCATGTGGCGGGCATAAAGCGTCGTCGCGGTTTCATCCGGCGCCACATGCAGGAATTGCTGGGCGAGGATTGGTCCGGAATCGACGCCGTCATCGATCCAGAACAAGGTCGAGCCGGTGATTTTTTCATCAAGAAGGATCGTCCACGGAATGACGGCGCGGCCGCGCAGGCGCGGCAGGGCGGCCGGATGATAGCCGATGACGTTTCCCCCGGCCGCCGCGCGGAATTCCGGCTTGCAGATCTGTGACCAGCCGATGACGAAGGCGTAATCGGCGCCGATTGCGCGCACGGCCTCGATCACGCCGGGCGCATTGGAATTGGGGGCGGCGATCAGGTCAGCGCCGCACGCGCGCGCATCGGGCGCCAGATCGACGAAATCGGAATGGCGTCCTGCAAGAGCGGAAGGCAGCGTGACGACCGCGCCGACTGACCAGCGCGGGTTTGCGGCGAGCGCCTTCAGCGTCACCCGCGTGCTCTCGACCGCGCCGACGACGACCGCTTTCATTCTCCAGCCTCCGCCGCCGGTTTCAGCTTCTCGCCGAACAGGATGACCCCTACCGTGCGCAGCAGGATCGTCGCGTCAAGCTTCAAGGACCGGTTCTTCACATACCAGAGATCGAGCGCCAGTTTCCGGTCGTCGCTCAATAAGGTGTTGCCGTTAATTTGCGCCCACCCGGTGAGGCCCGGCCGGATGCTCAATCGCTCGTCGCCGGATGGACCGCGATTGGGAAGCGACGTCATCAACAGCGGGCGAGGCCCGACAATGCCCATATGGCCGAGCAAGACGTTCCAGAGCTCAGGGAGTTCGTCGAGCCGCGAGCGGCGCAGGAATTTTCCGAGCGGCGTCACGCGCGCCTCGTCGCCCAGCAGATTTCCCTGCGCATCACGGCGATCCGTCATGGTGCGGAATTTCACCATGCGGAACGGCCGCCGGTTACGGCCGGCGCGCTCCTGAACAAAAAATACGGGCCGGCCCATCGCAGCAAGCACGGCGACATAAAGCATTGCGATGACAGGCGCCGTCACCACGATGCCGGCGGCGGCGGCGGCGACGTCGATCAATCGCCGCAAGGTTTCGAAGTTGCGACGCCGCTCGCTGCTCTGCTGCCCGGGGAGTCCCATTGTCCGAAGGAGGAGGGCGTTGACAATTCGAACGTCGAATTTCGTCTCGGCGCGCGCGCGCGAGGCCGATCCCATCTTTGCGACGAGGCCTGGTTCGATCAGGAAACGCTCCATCGCGGCCGCAAGCGTTGCGGGATCTTTGGGCGGCACAATGAAACCGTTGACGCCGTCCTCAACAGTCTCGCGACAGCCCGGCATATCGGTTGTGATGATCGCGCGCCCTGTCGACATCGCTTCGAGGATCGATCGCGGAAGCCCTTCGCGATGATAGGAAGGAAGCACGAAGACGCTTGATGCGGCCAGAAACGGACGAACGTCGCTCGTCTCGCCGAGATAGTCGACGACGCCTTCCGCTTTCCATTGCTCAAGGTCTCCAGCGTCAATGCTGGCGGGATTGGCGTCGAAGGGGCCGAGAATTTGGAAGCGCGCCTCAGGCCAGCGCCTCTTTACGCGCCGCGCCGCTTCGACGAACTCGTAATGACCCTTGTCGCGCATCAGCCGCGCGACAATCAGAAAAACCGGCGGACCCGCGGGCGCAGGGGAGGCGCCGTACTCAGCGATGTCGACGCCCGATCCCGGAACAACAATGACGCGCTGGTCGATGATGATTCCCTGACGGCGCATCTCGGCTTCGTCGTCGCTGTTAAAGACAAAGACAGCGTCAGCGCGCTTTATGCCGGCGCGATAGAGCAGCGCGACGAGCCTGCGCAGAAGGCCGTTGGCGTTTTCTTCGCTGAAAGTGAATCCGAGCCCGCTTTGCATCGCGTAGAATTTCCGAATCCGAGCGAGGCGCGCGGCGAGACCGCCGTAAATGATCGGCTTTTGGGTATAGGCGAGTACAATGTCGGGCCTTTCAGTCCGGAAGATTCTATAAAGCGCCCCGAGCGTTTTCAGATCCTCGACCGGATCGGTCGAGGCGCGCGCCATTTCCACCTTTCGAAACCGCACGCCTCTTTCGGCGAGCATCCGGATGATTTCAGCGTCTTCTTCCGGCGCGCAGGCGACCACGTCTGCGCCGGTCTTGACGAGATCTTCAAGCAGCGCCCGGCGAAAGTTGATCAGCGATTTGGTGAGGCTGGCGACAACGACGATCTTCATGCGAGACCGGAAGACTTGGCGGCGCGTTCGCAAACGGATGCGATAAGGTCCGCATATTGCCGGCGGATCGCGGATAGCGCGTAATGTTCGGCGACCCTCTTTCGCGCGGCCTCGCCCAGCGCCTTGCGTCGCTCCGCAGGTTGGCGAAGCAGTTTCAAGATCGCTTCCGTCAGCGCCGCGGCGTCGCCCGGAGGCGCGATAAGACCGGTGTCGGCGATGATGATGGCGCTGTCGCCGACATCGGTCGCGATGCAAGGGACGCCCGACGCCATGGCCTCGCCGATCACGTTCGGAAATGCCTCGCCCCATTGCGATGACAACGCGAAAATATCGACGCCGGAGAGCCAGGCTTCAGGATCAGTCCGGTGGCCGCTGAGATAGACGGATTTTTCGGGCAGCGTGTCGATCAGCGACTGGAGCGAGGCAGGCGGCTTGTCGCAGCCCTCGCCGACAAGCAAAAGGCGCGCGCGGGCGCCGCGATCGATCGCCCCGCGAAAAGCGGCGACCAGCGTTTCCTGCGACTTCATCGGATGTAACCGCGCAACCATTGCGATCACCGGATCGTCGCCTTCGATCCCGAATGTCGAAAGCAGGGTCGCTCGTCCTGCGTCCCTCGGCCGGAACTTCTCGATGTCGAATCCGTTCGGAATAACGTGCGCGCGGGCGTCGTTGAATCCGAGCGCAGCGTATTGGCGACGCGCCACATGCGCATTGTAAATGATCGCAGACGGGATGCCCGACAATTGGGCGCAAAGCCGAAGGAGCATCTGCGTTTGCAGCGTTTCGTGATGGATGTCCGTAAGCGAATGGCGGACGTTCCAGATCAAGGGCGGAGCCCTGTCGACGCCGGTGCGGGCAAGGGTTGCGGCGAGGAACGCGTGGTGCATCCAACCGACGACGACGTCCGGGCGCCGCGCTTTCATTAGCTGGCGAAGATCGACAAGCGCCTTCAATGAAGGCGCGCCGCGCTTCATGCCGAGCGCCTCTACGGCGTAACCCTGCGATTCAAGGGCCCTGCCGGTGATCCCCGGTTCGATCAGGGAGACGATGTCGATCGCCGCCGGATCGAGCCCCATGGCGATCTTTTTCAGCATGCGCTCGGCGCCGCCGACATTGAGCGCGGTGATGACATGCATGGCGCGCGGCCCTTGCGCCGACTGCGGCGCTCTTGCCGTCGTCGCCGCGCTGGTCATTGACCCGGTCCCGCGGCTTCGAGCAGCGCCGCAAGTTCCGAGCCTGCGCCGACTTCGCGAATTATCGCCAATTTTCCATCAGCGCGAAGTTCGTAGAAGCAGCCGTGATGCCCGGTGCGGTCGTTGGTGCGCACGATCAGCAGCACCGCGCCCGGACCGGAAAGGTAGCCGGTCAGTGTCGAAAGCGCTTTCTTCAGCGTCGCTTCGTCGAAATACTCCCGGTTGAGAACGTTCGCCGCCCGGATAAAATCGAACTTCCCTGCAAAATCGGGCCGTTGCTTGAGAAGGTCGTCCTCGCACACCGTCACGTCCGCGTTGGACGCCAAGCGCGGATTGATGAGCGCCACCCGATCGATCCGGGTCCCGCCTTTTGCGAGCGCCGCGCGCGCGGCCGAAGCGTAGCGCCGCTCGACCGCCGCCTTGATGAGGCTCATCCCGGTGAACCGGTCGAGCCGGCGCCGCCACGGCCGCAAGGCGAATCCGTTGATGTCGTATTGGAGAATGTCGCCGGCAGAATCGACCAGCACCCTGACGGCGTCTGAAAGATGAACGATGCTCGCATAGATCGACAGGTCCGTCGCGGTGATGGCGGGCGACAATCCTGCGGACTTGAAGCTGTCGTAAAGCTCCGCCGTCGTCACGCCCGAAGACACGCCGACGTCGAGCGCGGTCGACAATCGGCGGCCCGGCGCCTTGAAAATCTCGATCGTCAGATCATTGAGGGCGTCGAGACGTCCATGCGCCGTCTGCTTCGAGTTCCGGTTGCGCACTTTCAAAGAGCGAAAAAATCGCGATTCCTCGCCGGGCGAGCTGCGCCGCGCGTCATCAAGGAAATATTTCGCCGCAGTTAAAGCCATTTCAACGACCGGAAGCTCGCGCAGGGTCCAGCGCCCTTGCGTAAATGTCGGCGTGGCGGCGAACATATTCGCGCATGCTGAAATGTTCCTGAATTCTGGCGCGCGCGCGCAACCCGATTTCCCGTCGTATATCGTAAGGCGCCGTCAAAACTTTATAAATCGCCGCCGTGATGGATTCGGTGTCGTTGGGTCGCGCCACGAGGTCGGCGTCGCCCACCACCCATGCGCAGTCGCCGACATCGGTCACAACCGCGGGAACGCCGCAAGCCATCGCCTCCGCGGCGGCGAGCGAGAAGGATTCGCCCCACGATGAGGTCATCACGAAAGCGTCCAGACCGCCTGCAAGGTCCTTGATATCGCTCCTTGCCGCGAGGATCGACACGCGATCGCTGACGCCAAGCTTTGCGGCGCGCCGCGCCAGATCGCCGTTTTCGTGGCCTTCGCCGATGAAGACCGCCTGAAGATCCAGCCCGCGCCTTATCAGCGCCGCCGCGCAATCGATGAGGCGCGCCTGGTCTTTCATGGGATGAAAACGCGCAAAATTGCCGACGATGAGCCTGTCGGCGGGGATGCCGATCAGAGCCCGCAGGCGCGCGCCGGCGGTTTCGTCTGGCGCGAATTCCGCCGTATCGACGCCGTTCGGGATGACGACGCGCCGCCGCGTATCGAAGCCGTATCTCTCGTGATGATCGGCGGCGACGCGCGAACAATAGGAGATCGCGAAGGTATGCCGCGACATGCGCGCAAGCATTCTGATCACTCGGGCCGTCATCGGCTTTTCATTCTCGATGTCATGGAGTGAGTGATGAATGCTCCAGATCACAGGGGCCGGCGACTTGAGGCTCATCGCCGCCAGAGAAGCCACAAGATTACCGTGATACATCCAGCCGTGAAGCAGATCGGGCTTCGCCGATCTGACGGCGGCCCCAAGCCGGCCCAGTTTCAACGGCCATAATTTTCCGGCTTCCATTTCCATGGACGCGATGGCGATGCCGTCCTCTTTGAGGCGCACGCCGATAGGGCCGGGCTTCAAGAGCGAAACGACAGAGGGATGAAAGCGACCGTGATCGAGATGCCGCAGATAGCGCATCAACATGATTTCGGCGCCGCCGATATTCAGACCTGTCGTGACGTGAAGCACAGCTGCGGCGGCCATGGCGGCCCAATATCCCTGAATACCAATAAACGGCCGGAAACTTACAGACATGTCATAAACAACTATTGCGTGCGGTCGAGTGGGGAAGGAGCAAAAATCATGCAGCTGCGAAAATGGGGAAATAGTCGCGTTTCGGACACGGTGTCCGCGCATGAGAAAGCGCAGCTGTTGCGCCACTTTTTTGGCGTGCGGCTGAGACCGGTCGGCTTCAACCCCTCAGCCGGGAAAGGTGATTGTGCAATGCAAAACAAGACCCTTCTTTTGCTGCACGTGCGAAGAATGCACGTTTATCGGGAATAGGGCGGACCCGATTCGCGTGTCGCGTGTAGCCGAAAAATCTTTCGGAAGGCTCGGGATCGTTTCGGCTCCTGAGGTTTGACGTTGCGGGGATGTAAGGTTACTCTCGAATTAGTGATCTCGCAGTCGCAACAAGAAAATCGGGAAGAGTTAACGGCGGCATGATCGTTGCGCTTAGGCGCATCAAAGATAGTTGGGTTACGGGGGACTTGGGGAGAATGAGTTCAACTGTGCCGTTTCGGTCCGTTGCGCTTCGGCGCGGCGGCAAGCACGCGATGCTTCTCGGCATCGACGTCGCGGCCTCGGTCGCGGCGCTCGTTCTTGCATTTTATGCGTCCGCGGACGGTTCCGCCGCGATTGTCAAGGGCGTCGCCAATGCTTGGGTCCTCCTGCCTTTGGCGGCGAGCGCGGCGTTCATTTTTTATGTCGTCGGGCTGTCAACGCGCTTTTGGCGTTTTGTCTCGATCATCGACCTTTCGCTGATCGTCGCCGCAACGACCCTCCAGACGGCGATCGCCTATACGCTCCTCGAAATCGTTCTGGGCGCCGATTTTCTGGGCGCAGACTTTTACCTTCTTCAGTTTCTCCTCGCCGCCGTTTTCATGTCGCTTGCGCGGGGAATGCGCCGGTTCGGCCCGCAACTTGTCGGCCTTGCCAACAAGGTCAGGCGCGGCGCTCACGCGCCTTCAGGACCGTCGGCGCTGATCGCGGGAGCCCCCGAAGCTGTCGAACAAGTTCTGCGCCAACGCGAGTTGGGCGTCATCGACGGGTTTGAGCCTGTCGGCGTTCTTGACGAAGGCGAAGCCGATCTGCGCCGCAAGCTTCACGGCGTGCCAATCCTGGGCGGGCTTGGCGCGTTCAATCGCGTCGTTTCGGAACTCCGGCAGCGCGGTTCGGCCCCGGAAGCCCTCGTCATCGCGGCCACGGCGACCGAGGCGGCCAATGCCGACTATTCAAGCCTTGCCAGCCGCGCTTCAACACTTGGCCTCAAGGTCATCAGGGCGTCCCGCGCTGCGGATGGCGGATCGAAGGTAGAGCTTAAAGAGTTTGATTTGTCGGAGCTTCTCGGCCGTCCACCGGTCAAGCTCGACCATGAGGCGCTGGCCCGCTCAATTCGCGGGCGGAAAGTTCTGGTCACCGGCGCCGGCGGATCGATCGGCAGCGAACTGGTGCGCCAGGTGGCGAGCTACGGCCCCGGCAAGCTGGTCCTCCTCGAACTCTCCGAGTTCAATCTCTATCAGATCGATCATGAGATCCGGCAGAATTTCCCCGATCTTGAAGTGGCGCCGATCCTCGCCGATATCCGCGACCGCGCCCATATCATGCGCATATTCAGCGAGCAGGCGCCGGAGCTCGTCTTTCATGCCGCGGCGCTGAAGCATGTTCCGCTCGTCGAACTCAATCCTTGTGCGGGCGTTGCGACGAACCTCATCGGCACGCGCAATGTCGCCGACGCCGCGCGCAAGACGCGCGCGCGTGCGATGGTTCAGGTTTCAACCGACAAGGCCGTCAATCCGATCGGCATGATGGGCGCGACCAAGCGCCTCGGCGAACTCTATTGCCAGGCGCTCGATCTCCAGAGCGAGCGCGACGAGGCCGCCACCCGCTTCTTCACGGTGCGCTTCGGCAATGTTCTTGGATCGAGCGGCTCGGTCGTTCCCTTGTTCCAGCGCCAGCTGCGCGACCGCCTGCCGCTCACCGTCACCCACAAGGACATGACGCGCTTCTTCATGACGATCCATGAAGCGGTGAGCCTCACGCTCCACAGCGCGCATACGGGGCTTGCCAACAATACCAAGCGCGGTCGCATTTTCGTTCTCGACATGGGCGACCCGATCCGGGTCGTCGATATCGCGCACCGGATGATCCGGCTGTCCGGCCTTGAGCCCGGCGTCGATGTCGAAGTGAAATTCATCGGCACGCGTCCCGGCGAAAAACTGTTCGAAGAGCTTTTCGACAAGCGCGAACAGCGCCTGCCGTCGAGCATCCCGGGCGTCTTCGAGGCGGAACCCTCTTCATTGCCACTCGCGATCCTCGAACGCGCGGTCGCCAAGCTTGCCGCGGCGATCGCCGAGAATGACGAGAACGCGGTCAAGCGCGAAATCTTCGCGCTTATTGATGTCGATGCTGACGATGCGCCGGCCGCCGCGCTGCAGATCGGAGTGATCGCGACTTCCCCGGCGAAAGGACGCGCCCCAGCCAACGCCAACGGCATTCCCCTTGCAGCCAATCGCTCCATCGCGGCCAAGACCGCGGCAGCAGGGGCATTGCCATGACCAGTCCGGACGGCGCCGCCGCCATCAACCATCTGATCGACGAACCGGCGCAGGCCGCAAACGATCGGCCGCTCTTCCGCCAGATCCGCTCCAAATGGCCGGTCTACGCCGAGGACGAGGTTGAGGCGGTCACGAAAGTCCTGCGCTCGGGCCGCGTTAACTCTCTTCAGCATGGCGATCAGTGCCGCAGCTTTGAAGCGGCCTTTGCCAAGAGTTGCGACATGCCTTTCGGCATTTCGCTGGCCAACGGCACGCTCGCGTTGGAACTCGCCTTGCGCGCGCTTGAGATCGGCCCTGGAGACGAAGTTGTCGTCACCTCGCGGAGTTTTGTCGCGTCAGCAAGCTGTGTGATCAACGCCGGCGCAGAACCCGTTTTCGCCGATGTCGACGCCGATTCCCAAAATCTGACGGCCGCCTCGGTGCGCGCGGCTCTGACCGCGAAAACGCGCGCCATCATCGTCGTGCATCTTGCCGGCTATTCGAGCGAGATGGAGGATCTTTGCGCGCTGGCGGAAGAAAAAGGGCTGAAGCTCATCGAAGATTGCGCGCAGGCCCATGGCGCGACCTACAAGGACAGACCGGTCGGCTCGTTCGGTCATGCGGCGGCGTTCTCCTTCTGCACCGACAAGATCATGTCGACGGGCGGGGAAGGCGGCATGCTGCTCCTCAAGGACGAAGACGTCTTTTTGCGCGCCTGGTCCTACAAGGATCACGGCAAAGACTACGCCCTTGCGATGCAAAAATCGTCGGAGCCGCAGTTCCGCTGGCTCATCAACTCGGTCGGCACCAATTTCCGCATGACGGAAATGCAGGCGGCGATCGGCATACACCAGCTCAAGAAACTGAAATTCTGGGTCGAAGAGCGCCGCTCGCGCGCGCGCATCCTCGATGGGATGTTTTCCGATCTGAAAGCCGTCAGGCTGCCGGCGGCGCGCAACCATATCGGTCACGCCTACTATAAATATTACATGTTCATCAGGCCCGAGCTGCTTCGCGACGGCTGGTCACGAGACCGAATCCTGCGGGAAGCCGCCGCGCTCGGCGCGCCGTGCGGCCCGGGCAGCTGCTCGGAAATCTACCTTGAAAAGGCGTTTACCGATCGCGCGGCCGGACATCCGCGGTTCCCGGTGGCGAAATCGCTCGGCGAGACCAGCATTCTGCTGCCGGTCGATCAGACGCTTTCTTTGAGCGATGTTCGGGAAATGGGCGACATTCTGCGCTACGTCGTGTTGCAAGCGACAGCGTAGGAGCGCTCTATCATGGCGGTGAGCGGAAAACCGCATTTCATCATCATTGGCGCGGTGAAGGGCGCGACGACCTGGTCCGCGCGCGCGCTGGCGCGCCATCCTTCCGTGTTCATTCCCGGTCCAGAACCGCACTACTTCTCCACCGAGTTCGAGAACGGCGCGGACTGGTATCTCAGCCTCTTCGCCGGCGCGCCCGCCGGCGCCGTCATCGGCGAGAAATCCGCCGATTATCTGGCGCATCCGGAAGCGGCGGCGCGCATGGCGGCGTTCCTGCCGGAGGCGCGACTGATCGTTCAGCTCAGAAATCCGGTGGAACGGGCCTATTCCGACTATTGCATGCTTTATCGCCGCGGGACGGTCCGTCAGGCGCCCGCCGCCTATTTCTCGCCAAAGCGGACCAGCGAGGAAAGCGAACGCTTTCTGAGCGGCGGTCTTTACGCCGATCATCTCGCGCGCTTCTACGACCGGTTTCGCGCCGAGCAAATTCTCGTCTTGCAGTTTGAAGAGATCATGTCGTCGCCGACGCCGGCGTTTAACCGGATCCTCGCGCATATCGGCCTGCCGGCCGACGCCGCCGACATTTCAGCCGAACGTCAAAATGACAGCGCCGCGCCGTTATTGCCTCTGGGATTGCGCAGCGCGCTGAAGCCCTGGAAGCAGATTGTCAAACCGCTGCGCGGCAATCCGGTTTTTAAGGCCGTGCGCAGCGCCTTCGCCCGCGAGGTTGTCTATCCCCCTCTCGACGATGAGGCGCGCGGCTTTCTGCAGTCCTATTACAGGCCCGACATTGCGGCGCTTGAAGGACTGATCGGCCGGGATCTCAGTCATTGGAACTCCGGCAGCGCAGATCCCGCGCCCGCCGTGACCCGCGCGGCCACTGCAGCACCTCGTACTGCAGCGGCCAATTAGGGCCGATGCGGTCGCATCATCCCATGCCGGTCTGATCGCGCGCCGCTTCCGAAAGAAATTCTTCCAGATTGGTGAAGCCGTCGCCGTCCTGATCGCTGTTGCGATCGGCGGCGTTGTTGGGATTTAACCCGAACTGATTTTCCCAGGCGTCGGGCATCCCGTCCTGATCGCTGTCAGCGGGCGAGGCGCCGGTCGCCATCACCGGCCAGCCGCCGACTTCGGACGGGTTGTCGATGATATCGCCCTGTCGCGCGGCGACTTCCGAGACGATCCGCGCATCCGCCGCGTCCCGGTTCCAGAAGAAGGCGCCCGCCGTCGAAAGAACTTCGGCTTCAACGGCGCTGCTGGCGAGCACCGGGCCGGTGACGCCGCGAATGTCGCCGGCGCGGCCGACCGGATTGGTGACGCAGTTCGATGACTCAAGGAGATGCGCGTCATTCGGATTGAGGACGCCGTTCAAAGGCGCGCCGCCGTCGAGGTTCGTCGGCAGACCGATGCCGATATTGTCCTGAAGACACAGATGCTGCCGATCGGTCGTGCCGGACATGGCGGTTCGCGATGTCTGGTCCCACGCGTCCACCGCATAGATCCCGTGCGGCAGCGTGCCGATCAGCTTGTTGAGGGTGTTGGGACCCCGGACGAACACGTTGCCGACAAGGTTCGACCAGCTTTCTCCGCGGCCGTTGAAATAGTCGTAGAAGGCGTCCTGGCCGTTGAAAACGAGATTGTTGCGGAACTCCACTTCGCCCGACGGCCCGGCGCCGTTGCGGAGCGTCGTACCATCGTCAAAACCGCAGGTGTTGTTCGGATTGCGAATGACGCTGTTGGCGATCAGGGTACGGACCATTGAAACGCCGCAGCCGCGGAAATTCGGTCCCCGGCTGTGATTGCCCTGCGTGTGCGTCGAACGGTTTAGCCCTTCGTAGAAGAAGGATTCCTGTATGCTGATGCGATCGCTCGGCGAATTGATCGCCAGCAACTGGTCAGTCGCCCATGCGCAGGACAGATGATCGATGATGACGTCCGTCGGCAGCGATCCGTTGACCGGCCCGATCTGGAAGCAGTTCGGAATATCGGAGTCGGTCACCGTCGGGCCGAGCCGGATCTTCAGGTGACGGATAATCACGTTGCCGACGGTGATCGAAAAACCGTTGCGAATATTGTTGCCGTGACGCAGCTGCACGCCCTGACCCGGCGCCGTTTGGCCGGCGACCGTCAAAAACGGATTGGAGACGACGAGTTCGCTTTGCAGGAAAATGTCGCCCGCAACCGTGAAGACGCAGGTGCGCGGCCCTGACGCCTCGACGCAGGCGCGAAGGCTCCCGGCGCCGGTGTCCTGCAGATTGGTCACCCGAAAAACGGCGCCGCCGCGTCCGCCTATCGCAAAGCGGCCCATGCCGTCGGCGCCCGGAAACGCTAGCTGCGTAGTTCCCGGCGGAGGCGGCGGAGGTGGCGGCGGCGGAGGAGGTGGCGGCGGCGGTGGCGGAGGAGGAGGCGGAGGCGGAGGCGGCGGTGGGGGAGGAGGGTTTGGCGATTGCGACGGCTGAGAGCCGGACCCGGAACACGCCGGCGCAACGACCAGCGCCGTGAGAGCGACAACGATAGCGAACGCCTTAGACACAAACGCCTCCAAACCAAGCACCGGGCCTGCCGTCACGCACCGCAAACCTTAGTCTTACGCAAATCGTTAAATGGTTAATATGTCATCGATAAGATCCGGTAAGGTTGAATGACCGAATTTTTAAGCGTCGGAAATTGCCGCCGCGCCAGGATCGAGACAAGCCGGCAATCTGACAAATTCGGTGTCGCGCCAAATTGGCAAGGGCCCGCTGTCCGGCGGCGCGGACGCGGGCCCCTGTTTCAACCCTTCCGGCTAGCGCACGCTGATCGCAACGCTCCGGACCCAGCCGTCGGCGCCTGTTTCAAAATCGACCTGCCACCATAGATTGCCGCGGAAGGTTTGCGGGCCTGCGATGACTGCGCCTGTCGCACCGGATTTCTGAACCCCAATTCTCGGGGCGTTCGGCACGCCGTGCACCGCCGCGTTTGTCGACAGAGCGACCGTTGCGCCAACCTTGATCGGCCCGCCAGTAGGTGTCGGGGCCGGGTTCGGGCCAGGCGGAGGCGGCGGCGGAGGTGGCGGCGGAGGCGGCGGAGGCGGAGGCGGAGGAGGCGGCGGCGGAGGCGGAGGCGGCGGCGGGTTTGGCGAGGGCGGTGTCGCGCCGCCCATCCCGACCTGATCGCGCGAAGCTTCAGCCAGATATTCTTCGAGATTGGTGTATCCGTCGCGGTCCTGGTCCGCGTTCCGGTCGGCCGCACTGTTGGGATCGAGACCGTACCGCGTTTCCCACGCGTTCGGCATGCCGTCCCGGTCGCTGTCGGCCGGAGCGGCGCCGGCAGCCATGACCGGCCAGCCGCCGACTTCGGAGGGGTGGTCGATGATTTCGCCCTGCCGCGCCGCGACCTGCGCGATGATCCGTGCGTCGGCCGCGTCCCGGTTCCAGGGCAGAGCGCCGGAATTGCCGAGCACGGTCGCCTCGACAGTGCCGCTGGCGAGCACCGGGCCGGTGACGCCGCGAATGTCGCCGGGGCGTCCAACTGGCTTCCGCACGCAGTCAGTCGATTCAACGAGATGTGCGTCGTTCGGATTGAGAACGCCGTGAATCGCCGCGCCGCCTTCAGTGTTGGTCGGCAGGCCGATCCCGATATTGTCCTGCAGGCAGAGATGCTGCGGGTCGGTCGTGCCGGACTGCACGGTGCGCGAGCTTTGGTCCCATGCGTCGACCGCGTAGACGCCGTGCGGGATGTTGCCGTTCAGCTTGTTCTTGGTGTTCGGGCCGCGCACGAAGACGTTGCCGACAAGATTGAGCCAGCTTTCGCCGCGCCCGTTCCAGTAATCCAGAAACGCTTCCTGTCCGTTGAAGACAAGGTTGTTCCTGAATTCATTTTCGCCGGCGATGCCCGCCGTTGTCGGCCGGAAAATCTGCCGGTTCGGATCGTCAAGCCCGCAAGTGTTGTTCGGATTGCGAATGACGCTGTTGGCCATGAGGTTTCGTACGGCGGAAACGCCGCATGATCTGAAATTCGGCCCCTTGCTGTGATTGCCTTGAACGTGCGTCGAGCGGTTCAGGCCCTCGTAGAAGAACGAGTCCTGAATGGTGATGCGATCCGTGTCCGGACTGATGGCGATCAGCTGATCGGTCGCCCATGCGCAGGAAATATGATCGAAAACAATATCGGTCGGGACGACAGAGCCGCGCGGCAGCACCTGAATGCAGTTTGGAATGTCTGATTTTTGAAGCGTCGGTCCAAGCCTGATTTTCATATGGCGGATGACGACGTCGTGCGTGCCGATGGAAAATCCGTTCCGGGTGTTCGTCGCATGTCGAAGCTGGACGCCCTGGCCGGGCGCCGTTTGTCCGGCGACGGTCAGGTAAGGATTGGCGACGAGCAGTTCGCTTTGCAGGAATATGTCGCCCGCGACCGTGAAAACGCAGGTCCGCGGCCCTGACGCCTCGACGCAGGCGCGCAGGCTTCCCGATCCGGAGTCGAGAAGATTGGTGACCTGATAGACGTCGCCGCCACGCCCGCCTTTGGCGAAACGGCCGAACCCTTCCGCGCCGGGGAAAGCGAAGGGCTGAGCGACTGCCGGCGAGCAAACGGCGCTGAGGAGCAGCGCCGTGCGAAACGACCGGATGAAAGACTGATTACGAACCATGTACTGACCTCTTCAAGAACTTCGTTGACGCCGTTTCCCCCGGCCTTTCTTGAGTTTTGCCGCATGCCTGCGGAGCAAAGAATTCTGTGGACATCACGACCGTGGAATGGCGCGCCGCAGCAATTGAACATCCCATCGTCACGATTAGTGTTTCGCCTTACTGTAATGCGCGCTGCGCCGCGCCGACTGATCACGCACCGGATTTATGAGATGCTTGTTTAACGAAGCTGAATTCCGCCTTCGGAGTCAGATTAAAATTAAGTCAAAAGCGGGCGTCATCGCGCTGCGCGGCTGCGAATGCCCTGAATATCAGCGGATTAGTCGAACCTTCGGCGATGTTTATAAAATCGGTAATGTCGATCTCATCACGTCTATTTTATTCTATTGAACGGTCCGGTTGCGGACTTACGCGGATTTCGCGCGCTCTATCGACCTCTCGCCGCGGGCGCTCTCACTCAATTCGGTGCGCATCGCCCGTCTGATGAAGGCATCGGTCGATCCCGATATCGGCCTCGCTCGCTGCGGAGCGGCCGCGGGATTTCGCCTATTCAGGGAAGCGCCGCACTGGTCCTCGCCAAAATGACGAGACCGATCCCGCATATTGTGGTCGCTTGCCCAACAGGACCGAAACGGCCGCAGTCCGTTAATCATCACCCTAAAGGCTGACATCGCACTATCTGCGCGGCTGTCGAGTCTGCGCTGGCATAGCGAGAGCTGCCGCTTGCGAAGGCGAATGTCCGGAAAGGATTGCCGAACTGCGCATGAATTCCCTATGATGATCGTCCGGCGCCGCAGGGTCAGCGGCGCGGGGCCAGCGGAAGCGCATTGCGCACGGGGAGAACGGTTCGCAATGCTATCACGGGGAGCCGGCGTCATGATCATCTCAACAATTGCGTCAATTTGTTTATTCGCGTGCGCGCCTGGCGCCGGACAGGCGTCACCGGCGGCGACTCTGCCTGACGGGCGCCTGCTTGCTTTTCCAAGCGCTGAAGGATTTGGCGCCGCCGCCGTCGGCGGCCGGGGCGGCAAAGTCATTTATGTCACCAACATCAACGAATCCGGCAAAGGATCGCTGCGCGCCTGCGTCGAGGCGTCAGGTCCGCGGACCTGTATCTTCCGCACGAGCGGCACGATCACGCTTAAGAATTCCTCCCTGAAGGTGCGCGAGCCTTACCTGACGATCGCCGGCGAAACGGCGCCGGGCGGCGGCATCGCATTGCGCAACGGGCCCAAGCAGCAGCGCCCGTCGCTTGAGATCCTGACGCATGACGTGATCGTTCGCCATCTTCGCGTGAGGCCCGGCCCGCATACGGTGCAGGCCTGCTGTTCCGGCGCTATCGGGCTTTATACGAGCGAAGCCCACGACATCATGCTCGACCACATCTCGGCGAGCTGGGGGTCGGACGAAACGATTGACGCCGAAGAGGCGTCGAACGTCACCTGGCAATGGGGCATCGTCAGCGAACCCCTGCTCGACGGCGGACCGGGCAAGTCCGATCGCGCGCGCAACATGCTGTTTACAAAAAGCGGCAACGTGTCCGTGCATCATTCGCTATTCGCGATGGGCCGGTTTCGCAATCCCCAGATCAAGCCGGGTTACGACAACGCCGTCGCCGACATCGTGAACAACGTTCTTTATTCTCCGGAATGGGTTTACGTCGTCAGCCTCGGAGACGAATGGAGCAAGGTGCAGGCGAATGTCGTCGGCAATTACAAAATCGCCGGCGCCAGCATTTCCAGCGACAGGCTAGTTCACCTGTTCAAGGAGGCCGATCACGGGTTTTCGGTTTATCTTGAGGACAATTTCGACGAGACCTATTTGCCGGCGTCCGGCGCCGATCAACGCGAAGCGCTTGAAACGGCGGATTGGAGCCATGTCTCCTCGGAACGGTTCTATGCGCCGCCCGTACGAACGACGACGCCCGAAGTCGCTTACGATGAAGTGCTCGCCGGCGCCGGGGCGACACGGCCGAAACGGGACAAGGCGGATCTCAGGGTCGTTGAAGCGGTAAGAAATCGGTCAGGCCTCATCCTCATTAATGACCCGAACGATGTCGGCGGGTGGCCGGCCCTTGAACGCGGCGCGCCCTATCCGGACCTTGATCTTGACGGGATGTCCGACGACTGGGAACGG
The DNA here is from genome assembly GCA_964535605.1 of uncultured Caulobacterales bacterium. Classification (GTDB taxonomy): domain Bacteria; phylum Pseudomonadota; class Alphaproteobacteria; order Caulobacterales; family Parvularculaceae; genus Amphiplicatus. Next base: position 39,263 of record CAZHUI010000005.1, on the reverse strand, counting down.
GCAAACGGTTTCAATCTCAACAACGCCTCGGACGGTCCCGCGGACGCTGACGGCGACGGTTGGACCAATCTTGAGGAATTTCTTCACCATCTCGCCGGCGACGCGCCGGTAAACTAACTGACAGCGAGGATCGCGCTTGGCGGAAATTGAGAAGCTTCGGCCTGTCGGCGTCGAAGCGGGAGAGGATGTTGTCGAGCGCCGCGTGCCGTTGCTCTACATCGCTGGCTATGGCCGCAGCGGCACCACGCTGCTGTCGATCGCGCTTGAGCAGCATCCGTCGATATTCGCAGCGGGCGAAATTCACGAGCTCACGCGGCATGCGTGGCTGGAAAATACGTTTTGCTCATGCGGGGAGCGGCTGCAGGGCTGTGCCTTCTGGACGGGTGTGATGAGGAACTGGGCGCCGACCGATGGCCGGGCTTTCATCGAAGACTATGCTGAGCTTCAAAAAAAATTCGAACCCATAGGCGTGATGCCTGCCGGTATTATTGGCGGTGCAGGTTTTGAGAAATTTACTTCCGCCACCGCAGACCTGCTTCGCCTGATTTCGACGGCGTCGGGCAAAGACGTCATTATTGACTCGTCAAAAATGCCGGGCCGCGCTCAGGCCTTGGCGCAGATCGCCGATCTCGATCTTTATGTCGTGCATCTCGTCAGGGACGGACGAGGCGTCGCCTGGTCTCTTTCAAAGAGCTATGCGCGCGACGACAAGGCGGGCTTGCAGCGCGAGATCAAGCCGAAATCGATGCTGCGCACCAGCCTGCGGTGGTCGATGGTCAATCTGGCGACGGAAGGCCTGCGCCGAACCGTCGGCGACAAGCGCTATCTGCTGGTGCGCTACGAAGACTTTGTCGCCGACCCGGCGGGGGTCCTTGCCCGGATTGGCGACATGATCGGCGTCGATCTCAGGAGCGTGGGCGCGAAAATCGCCGCCGGCGACGGCATCAGGGCCGGCCACCAGATCGCCGGGAACCGGCTGAGACTTAACCCGTCGATCAAGGTGCAGGCGGACGAAAGCTGGCGGTCTCAGATGCCCGATGCGAAGCGGCGTCTTTTTGAGCGCTTGAGCGGCTGGCTTCTCAGACGATACAGCTACGAGTGACCGTTTATCGGGGCAGCTTCCGGTGCGCGAGCGTCGGGCATCCGAGGAAACCGGGTCGCGCCTCGCGGCTCAAATCGGGACGCCCGGTGGCATTTGGATTGCGGGTAGATTCAATCGTTTGACGCCTTCTGGACCCCGCTTTACTGTTTTTTCATGAGCACCGCCCCGGACATCGCCGCCGCCGGCCTCACGCAAGTTCGCGGAAGGGTTGAAGCCTCGCTACTGCTGGTTGCGGCGGGATTCTTTTTTCTCCCGTTCATGAATCTTCGGCCGGACAGCGTTCTCTTCACCTTCAGCGATCTGCTTTTTCTGTTGAGCGCCGTCGCGTTGATGTTGCGTGAAAGACTGACGATTTCGCCGTTCGGATCGATGACGCCCTTCTGGTATCTCAGCGTTGCGCTGCTGATCGGCGGGCTTCTGGTCAGCAGCATTTTCAGCGACGCCACCGCGCGGTGGCTGTCGGTGAGTTCTCAATACGCCTTCAGCCTGCTGCTCTTGCCCATGATCGTCGCTGTCGGCGTTTGGGCGAACTGGATCACATTGGCCCGCGCCTTTGTTTTCGGAATGGTGGGAATGGAAATTCTCACCTTTGCGATCCTGAATTATTACGGATGGGACTATCAGAAAATCAGGCCCATTTACGGGCCGGAGTTCCTGACGGGGGCGGGCAGGGTGAGCGGATTTATCGGCGGCGCGAATTTGCACGCCGCCCTTTTGTGCATGTGCATGCCCTTCGTCTATTACCTCCGGTCGACAGGGAAGATGTCATTTCCTGTATTCGTAATGGCTGCCGGAGCTCTCATCACCGGCGTGTTTTACAGCGCCTCAGCCACCGGTTTCGGCTCGCTTATCATCGTGTCGCTGACGTTTCTGGCGCTTTCACGGGTCAGAATCTCTCCGCAGTTTCTTGCCGCCGTGGCGACAGCGGCTGCGGTTTTCGTGCTTGCAGGCGCGCCATTGCCGAAAGCCTTCGACAAGCGTGTCGGCTCCGCGCTGGAAAGCGGGCAGATCGAAGAGGCGGGAACGTTCGCCGACCGCGTCGAGCTGATCGACGAGGCTTGGGAAATGGCGAACAAGTCCCTTCTCGTCGGCATCGGCGCTGACAATTACCGGAATGTCAGCGATTATAGGATGCCGGTGCACAATGCCTATTTGCTGCTCTGGGTCGAAGGCGGGACCTTCGCCATTCTCGGATGGCTGGGTCTGTTGGGAGTGCTTGTCTTCGGCGGTCTGGCGACTTTGCGGCGGCGCCCGCTTGATGCGGCGTTGGCGTTGTCGGTGCTCGCTGTTTTCCTGATTTTTTCGATCGCCGCGCCGCATATGTACGCCCGCGTCTGGTTCGCGCCGGCCTTGCTCGCTGTCGCGCCGGCCTTTCAGCGATTGCGCTCGGGCGGCTAGAAATTTGCCTAGGGCGCGTTGGCGGTCGCGGCGGCATACCGGCGTTCAGCGTCGCGTGACGGCCGAAAACGAGTGGCGAAGGAATTAAGTTGGCTAGCGGCGTTCCCAAGATTTGCTTTCCCTTTGTCGGCCGCATTCTCGGCGGCTGCCATTTCTCGGCGTTGCCGATCATCAAAGGCCTCGATCCGCGCCGCTATCAGGCCGAAGTCCTGATGCAGGACCTTGACGGGCCGATCTATGAATTCTTCCGTGACAACGGCGTTGAAATCCTGCCGGCGCCGCAGACGCCGCAATTGCGGCCGGGCGGGCCGATCGATCCGGTCCGCCATCTCGCGCTCATCGCCGCGGCGCCGCGCCTCGCGCAGCGTCTCAGGCAAATGGGCGCCGCCGTCGTTCACAGCAATGACGGCCGGACCAACGCGACCTGGGCGCTTCCGGCCAAGCTCGCTGGCGCCAAGCTGCTCTGGCACAATCGCGGCAATCCCAACGCCGCGGGCTTGCGCTTCGTTGCGCCGTTCCTCGCTGACCGCGTCGTTTCCGTTTCGGCATTCGCATCTCCGCGGCCCGGGATCTTTTCAGCGGCGGCGAAGAACGACGTCATCTTCAGTCCTTTCGATACGGATGTCAGCGAGGACCGGCCTGCCGCACGCGAAGCGCTGCTCGCGGAATTGGGCGCAGATCGATCGACGCTTTTCGTCGGCTATTTCGGCGCGCTCGTAGAACGAAAGCGCCCGCTGCTTTTCGTCGACGCGATCGCCGCCATGAAGAAAGCGGCTCCCGAATCGAAGGTGATCGGCGTCATGTTTGGCGAGCCGCGCGAGGGCGACGACGCGCCGGTGCGCGCGCGAATCGCCGAACTCGGGCTCGAAGACTCCGTAAGGCTGATGGGATTCCGCAGCCCCGGCAGCCGGTGGATCGCCGCCTGCGACTTCCTGATGGTGCCCGCCTTTGGCGAGCCGCTGGGCCGGACATTGGTAGAAGCGATGCTCGTCGGGACGCCGGTCGTCGCGACCCGCTCCGGCGGCAATACCGAAGCGATCCGCGACAGTGAAACGGGTTGGATCGTTCAGCCGGAAGACCCGCAAGCGCTGGCGGGCGCGATTCTGGCGGCTCACCGCGATCCTGACGCTATCAGGAAGATTACCGCCCGGGCGGCCGAAGACGCGCGCCGCCGTTTTGGCGAGCGACGCCATTTGGACGCAATCATGGCGATCTACGACCGGCTGTTAACCAAAGATCCGGAGATTTCGCCGGCGCGCGCCCACGCCTGACGAGGTCTCTGGCCGGCCGTCGCGGAGTGTGTCTTTCCAGTTGATATTCTTACCTGAATCGACCTTAGCCGTGATGCAAGGCACGCCAGCCGGATGGCCCGAGCGGCGGATTTACGCTAGGGGTATGGTAAGCGGGCGCGTCGTATTGGACGGCTTGGACATAGAGCGGGAGGGCTGAATGTTGGCTCGGTTTTTAATGGCGGCGGCTGCAATCCTGATGGCGGCCTGCGCGACCGCGCCTGCGCCGCTGCAGGAGCCGGACGCGTCGACCTATCTCATCGGCCCGGGCGACGAGATCAGGGTCTCCGTTTTCCGGCTGGCGGACCTCACCAACACTTACCGCGTGAGCGATGCGGGCGTCGTGTCGATACCGCTCCTCGATCCGATCACGGCGGCGGGCAAGTCGATTGACGAAGTGCGCAACGAAATCGAGGCGGCGGTCACGGAGAAGAACCTCGTCCTCAACCCGAGCGTCAGCGCGGAAATTTCCCAGTACCGTCCGTTCTTCGTCATCGGCGAAGTGACAAAGCCCGGCCAATACGCGTTCGCGCCCGGCATGAACGTGCTGACGGCGCTTGGCATGGCGGGCGGGCCGACCTTCCGCGCAAGTTCGGACAAGGTCGTCATCACACGGATCGTCGACGGCAAGGCGGTGACGGGCTCGGTTCGTCTCGACAGCGCGGTGCTGCCGGGCGACACCATCCGGGTTTACGAAGGCTGGTTCTGATCCGGCTTTCGGGAGGGGGGTTGCAGGAAGATGCTCCGTAGAGAGATGAAAGGCGCGGCGCTCGCCGGTTGCTGCCTTGCCGCGCTTTCCGCAGGCGCCGCCGAGGCGCAGACCAGCTATGAGCGCCAGCCGCCGCCGGGCTACGAGCGGCGCGCGTTGCATTGGGGCGCCTGGACCGTGATGCCCGAGATTCGCCTCTCCGCCGTCGCGGATTCGAATATTTTCGCGACATCGGCGAATGAGGAGGAAGACGTCATTTTCCTCGTCGAGCCGAAAGTGATGTTCGAGCGCAAGACCGACGAGCTGCTGATCGCCGCCGACGCGCATGCGACGGTCCGTCAATATGCCGAGAACACGGGCGAGAACATCAACCTCTTCGGCGCGAGCGGTAGGCTTCGCTACAAGGCGACGCCGTCGCAAACGGTCTCCGCGGGCGCCGGGTTCGAGCGCACGTTCCAGCGACGCGACGACCCCGAACGCAATGACGACCTCAACCTTCCCTTGACGCCGATCGCCAATTTCACCGCCGATGTCGGCTACGCCTATCGGCCCGGTCGGCTCGGCGTCGAAGGCCGCGCCAGCGTCCTCAAAACCGATTTCGACCAGCCTATCGACGACGAACGCGACATGACCGTCTATCGCGGCTCGGTGCGCGGCCTTGCCGGCCTTTCAAGCCGCATCGACGCCTTCGTCGAAGCCTATGGCGTCTGGCGCGATTTCCGGTTGGCGACAGACACGACCGGCGTCGATCGCGACGGGGACTCCTACGGCGTCACCGGCGGCGTTGCGCTCGACATCACCGACAAGCTGACCGGCGAGATCGGCGCCGGTTTTTTCAGCGCCCGTTTCGACGATCCGACGCTCGATGAATTCACCGGGTTCGGCGCCTCAGGCGAACTGACCTGGCAGCCGCGCCAGCGCACGGCGGTCGTTCTCAACGTTTTTCGCGGCGACGTCGCCACGAACCGCAGCGGCGCGAGCGGGCGCGTCGATACGCGCGCCGGGCTTCGGGTCTTTCAGGAGGTCCGGCATAACCTCCGCGCGCGCGTCGAGCTTGCCTACCGGCACGGCACGTTCCGGACAAACACCGACCGCTCGCAGGACGATTTCAGCGCCGGCGCCGCCGTCGAATACATGATCAACCGCCACCTCGCGGCGGAGCTCGGCTACACGTTCCGCAACCGCGACGCGACCCAGCCGCTTGAGGAGTTCACGGCGCATCAGGTGGGATTGGCGCTTATTGCGCGGTATTAGGAAGAAAACTAAGTCAGGCGGCCGCCTTTCAGCGTTCAATAGCTGCCCATTTTGTTCGCTGCCGACTCAACTTTTGGCTCCATCAGGGTATTCCTGTAGTGTAGCTGTATGGCGGACGTCTTCATTTCCTATTCGCGGACTGATCGGCAGCGCATCGAAAAGCTCGCCGAGGCGCTCGGTAAGGCGAATGTCAGCGTCTGGTGGGACAGCCACATTGAGGGCGGCTCGGAATTCTCGAAAGAGACCGAAGCGCGCCTCAATGAGGCTAAAGCGGTAATCGTCGCCTGGTCAAAACACGCTGTCGAATCAACTTGGGTCGCAGACGAGGCGACGGTCGGGCGCGACAAATCAATATTGGTGCCGATTTCGCTCGACGGGACCGCGCCGAAAATCGGCTTCCGCCAATTCCAGACGATTGATTTCGCGAATTGGCGCGGCGATGCCGAGGCAAGCGAGTTCAGAGCCCTCCTAAGGGCGATCGCTCCCAAGATTGGGGGCGGAGCTTCGCGGGATTCGCCGCAAGCGACTCTTCAGTGGACGGATCGCCTTCGCGAGCCGCCTATCGCCGCCGCGATCGGCGCGGCGATCGTCGCGCTGGTAGCGGCGGCGATCTTCCTGCCGGAAAAGTCGGAGCCACGTGCGCAAACGAAAATCCCGGAGAGCGCGAGCGTCACTAATGCCGGCGAAGCCTCGGCGGCGCTCGAGGGCATCGGGCTCGCTGTCCTTCCCTTCGTCAGCATGTCGGCCGATCCGGAGCAAGAGTATTTCGCCGACGGCCTGACCGAGGAATTGCTGAACTGGCTCGCCAATGTCGAAGGCCTCGACGTGCCGGGCCGCACGACATCGTTTCAGTTCAAGGGCGAGGGCCAAGACCTCCGCGAAGTCGGTACGCGGCTCGGCGTTGCCTATATCCTTGAAGGAAGCGTTCGGCGTTCCGGGGAAGAGTTGCGGGTCACCGCCCAGTTGATCGAGGCCTCGTCCGGCTTTCACCGCTGGTCGAAAACCTATGACCGCAAACTCACCGATATTTTCGCGATCCAGGATGAGATCGCGCGGCTCGTCACGACCGAGCTGTTGGGCGCGATCCCGGAAAGCGGCGTCAACAATCCTGCCGCCGTCGGCGACGTCGATCCGAAGGCGCATGAGCTTTACCTCGAAGGGCGCGCTCTGTGGGCGATGCGTGACGCCGATGGCGCTTTTCAAAAATTCCTTGCGGCGACGCAAGCCGATCCCGATCATGCGCTTGCGCAGGCCTACCTCGCTGTCGTTGCGTCGGCGGAGGGCGACGGCTTCCAGGTTTCGGCCCCGCCTGACGCAAAACTCGGTGACATCGCCCAGACCGCGTTGCGCAGGGCGGTCGAGATTCGCCCTCAAGCGTCGGATGTCAACTTCGCGCAAGGCTGGATGGTGGAATCAAGATACCATTTCCAACTCCCGCCAAACGACATTGCCGTGACCGAGGCGGCGAACCATTATGAAAGCGCCGTCCGCGCCAACCCGCGTAATGTTGAGGCGCTTTACGCGCGTTCGCGCTTTATCAGCGATGCGCCCGAAAAGGCCGCCTATTTGAGGCGCATTTTAGAGATCGATCCGGTCCATATGCGCGCTGTTGAGGCGCTCGCGGGGCTGTATTTTTCGGAAGGCGACGCCGGCGCGGCCGCGGCGTTGTTCGACCGTCTCTATACCGTCGCGCCCGACACGCCGCGCCGCGTCGCGTCGCTTGCCTATCACCAACTCGGCGATCTGGAGAAAAGCGCCGAAGTGCTGCTGCGCGATTTCGACGGGCCGGGATTTGGGACGATCGAACTTGCGATCCGCGCCGCGCGCCTCGCTGACCTCGGCGCCGTCGCTGAGGCGGCGTTTCTCAACGACCGGATCGAGGGGCCGGAACATTGGCGCCTGTTCGGCGAGGCGCAAGCGGCGCTGCTGCGCGGCGATTATCGCGGTCACCAGCGGATCGCGGCGGACATCCACGCAAAGCCCGACCCGCCGACCTGGTCGGCGTGGCTCCTTTCCTATGCGTATCTCCTTCTCGGCGAGAATAATGCCGCCTACTCGGTCCTGCTGGACCATGACGCCGATGTCGGCGCCGTGATCAGACTCGATGACGGGGTGGGAGCGGCCGATTACGAACCGTTCATTGCGGCGGCCGCGCTCGCCCGCCTTGGACGAAAGGATGACGCTGCCGGCATCTGGAAGCGTGCGCTCGCCGCAAGCGACGCTGACGCGGAAATCGAAGGCTGGCCGCGCCATATGGGACGCGCGATCATCCACGCAAATCTTGGCGAGGCCGACAAGGCGTTCGCGGAGCTCGGCGCCGCCTATGACAGCGGGTTCCGCTTTCTGTACGGGTATCGCTGCCTTCCGTGCGTCGACCCCGCGTTCTTCGACCGCAACGGCATGTTCCAGCCGATTTTCGACGATCCGCGTTTTGCAGCTTATGTCGATCGCATTCGCAAGGAAAACGCGGAAACCTTAATGCGCCTCGACAAGAAATACGCATTCCTCGAAAGAATCCGCGCCGACATGGCGGCGGAATGATCGCGGCGAGTCATACCGGTTCCAGCGCGCATTGGAGCCTTCCGACGAGGACGGACGTGGAATTGCGCCACGCTCGGGCGCGGCGTTAGAAAAGCTCCACCCAAACCGGCACATGGTCCGAAGGCTTTTCCTTCGCGCGTTCGCCGCGGTCGACGCCGGCGTCTTTGAGGCGGTCGGCGGCTTGCGGCGATAGCATCAGATGATCGATGCGGATGCCGTGGTCTTTTTCCCATGCGCCGGCCTGATAGTCCCAGAACGTGTAGAGCGTTTTGGCGGGATGGATCTGCCGGATCGCGTCGGTGAAGCCCAGATTGGCGATCTCGCGGAAGGCTGCGCGGCTCGCCGGCAGGAACAGCGCATCCGCCGCCCACGCTCTAGGATCGTGCACATCGTCAGCTTGCGGAATGACGTTCCAATCGCCGGCGATGACGAGCGCTTCCTCATAGGAGAGAAGCTCGGCGGCGTGGTCTTTGAGGCGCTTCAGCCATTGCAGCTTGTAATCAAATTTCGGACCCGGCGCCGGATTGCCGTTCGGCGCATAGATGCCGGCGACGCGCACGGGCGCGGCGCCCGCCGGCGTCACGAAGGCTTCGATATAGCGCGACTGGTCGTCAGCCTCGCCGCCGGGCAGGCCCTTGCGCGGCGCATCGACCGGATGCCGCGACAGGAGGGCGACGCCGTTATAGGTCTTCTGCCCGTGCACATGGACGTTGTAGCCGCGCTCCTCGAATTCCGCCGCCGGGAATTTTTCGTCGACGCATTTGATCTCCTGCAGCACGCAGACGTCGGGCCTGGCGCGGTCGAACCAGTCGAGAATGCGCGGCAGGCGCGCATTGATCGAATTGACGTTGAAGCTCGCGATTTTCATGCGCGCTCGATGTCGTCTTTCAGGCGCTCGAGCGCCGCGTCCATATAGGCGTTCCACTGACTGTCGACGAGGAAAGAGAGGATCGCGGCCGAGAGCCCGCCTTTCGGCTGGAATTCATAGGTCCAGGTGAGCGTCGATCCGTCGCCGCGCGGGGTCACGTCAAAGCGCGCGTTCGCCTCCTTGACGATATGCGAAAAAAGCCCCGTGAATTTCGCGATGCGGTAGCGGTAGCCGGCGGGCTCAAGCGCGATCAGCGTTTCTTCCGCGCGCGCGCCGTCGGTGAGCGTCAATTGCCGCGTTTGTCCCGGCGCCGACCATGGGCCGGTCTGGCCCGTCACCGATTTGACGCCCGGGATAAGGCCGCGCGCGCGAACGAATTTGGCCGGGTCCATCGCCAGCGCGGCGGCGAATGTCTTCGCGGGCGATGCGTTGACGGCGATCGAGGCGGCGGCGGCGATGGGGTCCAGCATGGCGCCTCCTTAGCAGCGTTTCCGGCCGCGCGCGAGGCGGCGTCAGTCGCGGTGAAAGGTGACGAATTCCTCGAGCGGCGCCCGCTCCGACCGGAGCTGATTGACCGCGGCGCCGCGGTCAGGCCGGCCGAGCGCCATGCCGCAATAAAGTTGCTCCGTATCCGGAACGCCGAGGATCGCCGAGACGGTTTTCGCGCGCGTCGTCCACGCCTCCTGCATGCAGGTCGCGAGTCCACGCTCCTCCGCGACAAGCGCGACCGACTGCATGAACATGCCGAGATGGGCCCACTGGCCCTTGTCGAAACGCCGGTCAAGCGTGAAGAAGAGCCCCACGGGCGCGCCGAAGAACTCGAAATTCTTCCGGAGGTTCATCAGCCGCGCCATCTTGTCCTCGCGCGGAATGCCGAGGAGGGCGTACATCTGCTCGCCGACCGCGAAGCGGCGCGTGCGATGGGGCTCCCACAGAGCGTCGGGATAGACTTTCAGCTCCGCCTCATCGGCGAACGGGTTCTCGGCGATCGCCTTCATCACCGCCTCGATGACCCGGTCCTTCGCCGCGCCGGTGACGACATGCATTTTCCAGGGCTGCAGATTGCCGCCGGAGGGCGCGAATTTCGCGATGTCGAGAATGGCGCGAATCTCAGCCTCGCTGACCGGATCGGGCAGGAAGGCGCGCGTTGAAATGCGGGATTTGATGAGGTCTGAAGCGGACAGGGACATGGATGCATCTTGGCGCCCTCCCTAAGCCGGTCAATCGCCGCGCGCAGTCGCCTGTCGGATGGCGCTATCCAAAGCGGCGTGCGACGATAGGGCCGCACCTAAGCGAGTTTAGGGAGAGGATCCATGACCGCGACACCTCCAAAGGTACAAAGCGCCTCAAGCGCTGACGACGAGAATAATTCGACGCATATTCATGTCAGCGGTGAAGAGACAGCGAGCGGCCAGCCTGTCGAGCTTTCGGCAGAAGACGTGCGACAAGGCCATACTGGCGATCATTTGCGCGGAATTCTCGCCTTGTCGGGCATCGGCGCGGTGATCGCCCTCATCGCGCTCTACATGTACATGAAGCCTTGAACGGCGGACTGCGATGGGGGCTGACGCTCGCGCTGTTCGCGGCGCTAGGCTTCTTTGCCTGGCGCAGTGGACGCGTGGTCTATGAAGAAGGGCCGTCATTGACGGTCGTCGGGGAGGGCGATGCGGTCGTCTTCAAATGGTCGGACGCCGTCGAGGCGCCGATGGCCTTCCGCTTTCGCGCGGCGTTTGAGGAAACGAAAGACAAGACCGGCCGCATCGTCATCGATCTCAACTCGCCCGGCGGCGCGCTCGCCGAAGGCCGCAGCGTCATCGAGGAAATCGAGCGCATGAAGGCGACGCACCGCGTCGACACGCGCGTCGCCCCCGGCGCGACATGTGCGTCGATGTGCGTGCCGATCTTTCTCGTGGGCCAGGAACGGATCGCGGGCGCATCCTCCGCCTTCATGTTCCATGAACCGACAAGCGTCGATTTTGTCACCGAGGAAAAAGTGAAGAAGCCCGCCTTCGAACAGCGCATGGACGCCGAACGGTTCTTCGAGCGCTATTTCACGCGCTCGCCCATGGACGCGGCATGGCGCGAGAAACTGCGCGAGGACTGGAAAGGCCGCGACGTCTGGAAAACGGGGGCGGACCTCGTTGAGGAAGGGTCGGGCGTGGTGACGCGGGTGGAGAATCCTTAGTATTACTCAGCTGCGATTGCGGAATTATAAGCGTAGGTGTCCCATGTAGGCCGGTAGTCGGCCGTCGCCTGATTTCCCCAACATTCCCAACCTTGTCGCGCGCCGCGACTGAAAAGTTCAATTCGCGGACCCCAAGAGCAGCCTTCGATAAGGTCGTATTGCTCGTCAGGTTTGCGAGAATGTTCACGCTTACGCGTCGCGAGCAAATTAACCTGACGGCGGCCAGCTGGGAGGGTCCGCACATTCTTTCCGCGAACCCCGAACAAAATCACTTCGGTGACATTGCGGAAATAGAATCCGACACCACGCCCATCTGAGCCGCCATCTTTCCTAATTTTGTGCCAAATAATGTTCGATTTGTAATCGAAACCCCATGCCTTCATCACAAGCAGCGCTTCAGGCAAGAGCGCGTTAGGCGCCCACAGGTAAAGATGCGCTCTTTCCGCTGCGATCTGCTGCACCGGAAGCGCGCATATTTCGTCGGCCGTCATGGTCTCATAGCGCGAAAGCCGTCTATGTTCAGGCGCCATTTTGCCGGTACGGTTTATGAACCGCCAAGGCGGATCGGCGAGCACGGTGCCAAACTGCCGCCCAGCGGCAAAGTTCAGCAAATTGGCCGAAGGAGGAAGTTCAGACTTACCGGTCATCGACATAACATGCTTTCGTTATTGCAAAGACGACCACCGGACATCCACCCCCTCCGCCGCCTTCAAGTCGCGGCAGAAGTTTTTCAAGGTGAGTGGTGGAGTTGCCGTAGCTGGATCCTTTGCCGAGCGCATTGAAAATAGTCTGTAGCTCGCTCGCGCGCGTTATAATCACGCCGACATCAATTGCGCGAAGGTCAAACAGCTGCCGAAAGTTGTTGAGGTCGCGATCATAAAACGGATCCTTGTTGTTCCACTCGACCTCGAGCGCGACGCGCCCCTTTACGCAGTCAACCTTGTGAGTCGGAGCGTCGTAACGCACGTCATCGACGATCGTTGCGGTACTGTATTTTTTCTCCTGCCAACCCAGCGAGTAGAGCTTTGCATCGACACGCTTCGCGATTGGTGACTTCGAACCTCCGGCCGCAACGATCTCACTTGCGGACAGATGAAACTCGTTCAGCACGGTTATTATGTCCTCCCAAGCGCCGCGATGGGCTGTGTGCAGGACTGCAAGGCCGTTTCGCCACTCTCGAACGTCGAAGCGGGCGCGAACGCCAGCCGGAATGATATCAGGGCCTGTCATTCGGCGTGCGTCGCCGGATTCGCTAGAAACTCAATGTTCTATTTTTGTTCTAATTCGGTTTGGACGGTTTGTCTAGCATTTCCATAAATTATGGAATTACCGAAATCGTAGTTGCCCTAAACCGAAAAACTCGTCCCGCAGCCGCAGGAGGCCGTCGCGTTCGGGTTCACGATCTTGAACGACGCGCCGATCAGCTCGTCGGCGTAGTCGATCTCCGAGCCCGCCATATATTGGAGCGAGACTTCATCGACGAGGACGGTGACGCCGTCCTTTTCGATCGCGAGGTCGTCGGGGTTTCTTTCGCCCGTGATGGCGAATTCATACTGGAAGCCCGAGCAGCCCCCGCCATTCACCGCCACCCGGAGCATTGAGCCTGGGGGTTCCTTGGTGAGGATTTTGGCGATCCGCCGCGCGGCGCGGCCGGAAAGGGTGATGGGCAGGGCTTCGAGGACATCAGCCATGCCGTGAAAATAGGGTCAGCCGCCGCAATCGGAAAGGGGCAGGGCGTCGCCGCCTTGTCTTTTGGCTGGTCCTGAGCGACCTTTCTTGCCGATCCGCGGGGGGTCGAGGGCACGGCCGGCGCCCCAAAGGCGGCCATCAGGGCGAAGGTTTTTTCATGAAATTGCTGTTGAGCGCGGCCTCCGCCGCGATGGTTCTTGGCGCGAGCGCGATGGCGCAGGGGATTTCCAATCCCGCCGGTTCGATGCGCAATTTCGACATCGCCAGTCTCGGCCCCGTGCTGACCGACATGGGCGTTCAGTGGGAACAGCGTTCGGGCCCCGACGGCCAGGCCTTCATCGTCGCGAACGTCAACGGCTATTTCCTCAATATCGTGCCGGCGGCCTGTCAGGGCGCCAACAACACGGGATGCCTCGGCGCGCAGACCTTCGCGCTGAACGAGGCGCCGGCCGTCAACCAGCAGAGCATCAACGCCTTCAACCTTCGCTACGCCTTCCTGTCGGCGGGCCCCTTGTCGAACGGCTATTATCTCAGCCGCTATGACATCGCCGATTACGGGATCGCCCGCGGCAACGTGCAGTCGAGCCTTGCGAGCTTCCTGTCGATTGCGGCGAATGCGAACGCTGAACTGGCGGGCGGCGGCCAGACCGTCTCGACGATCGGCTATGCCGACGACCTCTCGGCCAGCCACCTCAACGAAGCGGCCGGCGCGGCGATCGGCCTCGACGTCAGCGTCAATCCGGGCGACGCGCATTTGAAGGAAATCCGCGCGACGCCGGAATTCGTGAAGGCGCTCGCCGCATCCGGCGCGGCCGCGTTCAACAAGATCGAGAACGTCGGCAAGCAGTAGCGGCTTTGGCGCGCCCCGGTCGGTCGGTCCCTTGATATTGGAACTTTGCGAAGGGCGGCTCGCGTGGCCATCCTTCGAGACGTCTTCGCTGCGCTACGGCTCCTCAGGATGAGGGTTTTCTTTGTCTTAAAATGAAAGACCCTCATCCTGAGGAGCGGCCCCCTTCTGGGCCGCGTCTCGAAGGATGCCCGCGTGGGCGAACGGTTTCGTCGAGGGTTCTTTTCAAGGGAGGGAAAGCGCCGCCTCAATGTGATATGCCGCCGCCATGTCGACGCCGCTCGCCTTTCCGGCCCCGCTCGCGCCCTACGCCAACCACGCGGAGCGCAGCCGCGGCCGCCTTCATCCTGAGCCCGAAAGCGCGACGCGCACCGCGTTCCAGCGCGACCGCGACCGCGTCATCCACTCGGTCGGGTTCCGGCGGCTGAAGCACAAGACGCAGGTTTTCATCTATCACGAGGGCGATCACTACCGGACGCGCCTCACGCATAGCCTCGAAGTCGCGCAGATCTCGCGCTCGATCGCACGCACGCTGCGGCTCGACGAAGACCTCGCCGAATGCGTCGCGCTCGCGCACGATCTCGGTCACCCGCCCTTCGGTCACACCGGCGAGGACGTGCTGAAGGAGTGCATGTCCCGCTATGACGGCTTCGACCACAACGCGCAAACGCTCCGCCTCCTGACGAAACTGGAGCGCCGCCATGCCGCGTTCGAAGGGCTGAACCTCACCTGGGAGACGCTTGAAGGCGCGGTGAAGCACAACGGCCCGCTCTCAGGCCCGAACGCCCGCAAGCGTGAGCCGCTGCCCGCCGCCATCGTCGAATATGCGCGCGCGCACGATCTCTGGCTGTCGAGCCATGCAGGGCTCGAGGCTCAGGTTGCGGCGATCGCCGACGACATCGCGTACAACAATCACGACGTCGACGACGGCCTGAGGGCCGGGCTTTTCTCGTTCGAGGCGGCGCGCGACCTGCCGCTGGTCGGGCCCGCCATTCATCGCGTCGAGGCCGCCTGGCCGGACGCCCCGCGCGACATCGTCATCGCCGAAGCGGTCTCCGCACTGATCGGCGCGATGGTCGAGGATGTGACGCGCGAGACGACGGCGCGCCTCATCGGCCTTGCGCCCGCGGACGCCGACGCCGTGCGCCACGCGGGGCGCCAACTTGTCGATTTTTCAGAACCGATGCAGGCGCAGCTGACGGGCCTGCGTGAATTTCTTTATGAGAACGTCTATCGCCACTACAAAGTGAACCGCGCGCGCAGCCACGCCAAACGCATCGTTGCGGCGCTGTTCGACGTCTTCCTTACCGAGCCCGAAACCTTGCCGCCGCAGTGGCGCGACGAGAGAGGACCGGGCGAACAGGCCCGCGCCGTCTGCGACTATATCGCGGGGATGACGGACCGTTACGCGATCCGGGAATATGAGCGGCTGTTCGGCGTGGCGCCGATGCTCGGCTAACGAAGCGCCAGCCGCGCGACATACCCAATCGACGTGCGTCCCGCATCATGCGCCGCGCGTCACATCGGCCGGCGTCAATCAAACAAGGAGCAACCAAAGCTCGCCCGGATGAAAGACTGTTTTACGGGCTCTGACGCGGCAAGCACGCCGTTGCGCATTTCCTCTTTGGAGCTGGACCTGTCGATCAGGCCGATGGCCTCGTTCGCGTCCTGGGCATTCAATTCCGACGCGATCTTGCGCGCAAAACATGCGCTTCGTTTAGGCGATGCGCCGAGCCGGGTCATGCCGGCGGAGATGCGCCCGGCGCTTTCGCCGGCGCGAACGCTATCGACGCCGGCCGCGGGCTTCGTCGAACACGCCGGCAGCGCCGAGGCGATCGCCGCAGCCAGGGAAAATGCTGAAACCATTGACCTTGCCGCCATCAGTCACTCTCCTTCCTGCGCAGCCCACCGGCATTTGCGGGTGCTGTCCGTCCGGCGCCCGCTGCGCGACGCGCCGAATCTCCCGCAGTTTAGCTGATGCGCATGAATTCCGCCTAATTTTCCCCAGAATCAGCTCTTAATTCGGTTACCAAGGTTCTAACGGCGGCGCGGCGAATGGTATGCTTGCGTCTGCTCAATGATTCGCGCACATCCGCGCGCCCCGGGTTCGCCGTCAAACGGCAGTGTCCGTTGAAGGAGACGCAAGATGACAACCGCCAAAGCCGCCGCTTTCGACGACGAGATCGACGAGCTTGAAGATTTTGACGACGAGGAAAGCGAGGACGAACGCGGGCTTTCAGGGCTCGTCGTTCTCCTGATGGGCATCGTCATGCTGGGCGCGCTCGCCTCGGTCGTCTGGATCGCTTACCAGTACGGCGTCAGAACCGGCGAGGAGCGCAATGGCGCGCCTTACGTCACGGCGGATCCCGAGCCAATAAAGATCGAAAATCAGGTCGCCGACGCCGCCGGCGCCGCCGACCGCGAAGTCTACGACGCGGTGTCGGGAACCGAGACCGAGCCCGTCGAAGTCATAGCCGCTGGTCCAGAAGAACCTGTCGTGCGCGATAGCGTCGATCCGATTGGCGCCATTGCCGCCGGCGAAGGCGCTGGCGCGGCCGATGACGCTGTCGCTGACCGTATCGCGGCGCTTGCCCGCGCGGATGAGGCGGCGGCGCAAGCCCCGCCGGTCATCGCCGAGACGCCAACAGCAGCGCCCAAGCCGGAGCCGAAAGCGGCGACGCCGGCGACACCGGTCAATGTCGCCAAACCGGCGCCGGCGCCTGCAGTCGCCGCCGGCGGCAATGCGTTGTCGGGCTCGCACCTTGTTCAGGTCGGCGCTTTCCGCAGCCAGGGCGAAGCCGACGGCCAGTGGGCGAAGATGCAAGGCAAGCTGGGCGCGTTCCTCGACGGCAAGGGTAAAGACGTCGAAGTCGCCGATCTCGGCGCCAAAGGCACTTTCTATCGCCTGCGCGTCGGGCCGTTCGCCTCGGCGGATGACGCCAAGACCTATTGCGCCGGTCTCAAGGAACGCGGAACCGACTGCCTCATCAAGGCGAAGTAGTCTTCCATGCGCGCCCTTATCCTCGATTGCGAGGGCGCGCGCCCTTCACCGGATGAGCGCGCGCTTTTTCGCGATGCAAACCCGTGGGGCTTCATCCTCTTCGCCCGTCATTGTCAGAGCGCGGAGGATGTGCGCGCGCTGTGCGCGGAGTTGCGCGACTGCGTCGGGCGCGATGCGCCCATTTTCATCGATCAGGAAGGCGGACGCGTCGCGCGGATGAAGGCACCCGCCTTCCCCGCTCACCCGCCGATGGGCGTTTTCGGCGCGCTGTGGCGGGAAGATCCTGAAAAAGCGATAGCCGCCGCGCGGCTCAACGCGCGCCTCATCGGCCGTCTCGTGTCCGATCTCGGCGTCGATGTTGACTGCGTGCCGATGCTCGACGTGCGCCAGCCGGACGCCGACAAGACCGTCATCGGCGACCGCGCGCTCGGCGAGGAAGCCGAACTCGTCGCCGCGCTTGGGCGCGCCGTGATGGAAGGCCTCATCGAAGGCGGCGCGCTTCCCGTGATCAAGCACATGCCGGGGCATGGCCGCGCAACGGTCGACAGCCACCATCACCTGCCGCGCGTCAGCGCTTCGAAAGAGGCGCTCCGCGCCATTGATTTCGCGCCGTTCCGGGCGCTGCGCGACGCGCCGATCGGCATGACCGCGCATGTCGTCTATGAGGCTTTCGATGCGGCCCGCTGCGGAACGCTCTCTCCCGTCATCGTCGAGGATGTCATCCGCGGCGAGATCGGCTTTGAGGGGCTTCTTGTCTCCGACGATCTCAAAATGAAGGCGCTCGGCGGATCGGCAGGGGGCCGCGTTTCGGGCGCTATGGAAGCTGGGGTCGATATCGCCTGCTGCTGCAATTTCTCCTTTGTTGAAAAGGTCGAGGCGGCGGATGCGGCGTGGTCCCTCGCCGGCAGGGCGCTTGAGCGGGCCGAAGCCGCGCTTGCCCGGCGCCCCGGTTCGGTCTTGCGCGCCGACACGGCGCCCGATTATGAGCGGCTCGCGGCGATGATCGCGCCCGCCCTGACGGCGTGAAGCGCGCTTGGGCGAGAATCGCCTCTTAGGTGACCAGATGACCGACACCGCGATGATCGACCGGCAAGAAGGCTCGGAGGAGGCGTTTGACGCTCCCGTTCGCGCCGCGCCCGCCGCCGACATCGACGCGTTGATCCTCAATCTCGACGGCTATGCCGGGCCGCTGGATGTTCTTCTCGATCTTGCGCGCACGCAACGCGTCGATATCCGCAAGATCTCGATGATCCGCCTCGTCGATCAATATCTCGACTTCGTCGCCGCGGCGCGGGCGAGAAGCCTCGAACTTGCCGCCGATTATCTCGTGATGGCGTCGTGGCTCACTTTTCTGAAGTCGAAGCTGCTCATTCCGCAGCCCGCAAGCGCGGACGGCGAGCCGACCGCGGATGAAATGGCCGCACGCCTCGCGTTCCAGCTTCAGCGCCTTGAAGCGATGCGCAAGGCCGCCGAAGGCCTTCTCAACCTGCCGCAATATGGCGTCGATTTTTTCAGCCGCGGCGCGCCGGAGGGCGTGCGCGTGTTGAAATCGCCCTTGTGGCAGGCGGAGCTGTTCGAGCTGTTGCAGGCCTATGCGCGCCAGCGCGTCGCTGCGGTCGACCGCACCTACAAGCCGGAGCCGCCGCGCGTCTTTTCGATCGAAGAAGCGCGCGCGCGCATCGCCCGGCTCCTCGGCTCGATCCCCGACTGGACGCTGCTCGTCTCGCTGACGCCCGCGCGCGAGATCGACGCGCCTGCTTCGTCCGTCGTCGCGAGCGCGTTTAACGCCGCACTCGAATTCGCCAAGAACGGCGCGATGGAAATCCGCCAGTTCGCGCATTTCGAACCGATTTATGTGCGCCGTCGCAGCGGCGCGAACGCTGAAACAGGAGCGCAAGATGGCGCCGAATGACGAAGCCCTTGATGAGGGGCGCGCTTTTGACGCGCTCTCGGCGCGCGAAGCGCAAGAAGCGCTCGCGGAGGAATTGAGCGACATGACGGAGATCCCCGCGCCGGATAGCGAGACTGCATCCTCCGCGCCGACCGCGAAGGAAACGGCCGAACATCTGCGCATGGCCGAGGCGCTTCTCTTCGCCGCCGCCGAACCGCTCGACGAAGAAGCGATCGCCGCGCGATTGCCCGCCAACGCTGACGTAAAGACGCTGATCGAGGCGCTCGCGCAGCACTATGAAAACCGCGGCGTCATCTTGTCGACGGCGGCGGGACGCTATCGCTTCATCACTGCGCCCGACGTCGCGCATGTGCTCCAGAAGGAAAAGATCGAGCCGCGCAAGCTGACGCGCGCGGCGCTGGAGACGCTCGCGATCATCGCCTATCACCAGCCCTGCACGCGCGCCGATATCGAGGATGTGCGCGGCGTCGCGGTTTCGCCGGGATCGCTCGACCAGTTGATGGAAATCGGCTGGGTGCGCCTGCGGGGGCGGCGGAAGTCGGCTCCCGGCCGGCCGATCCTTTACGGCACGACCGACGCTTTCCTGCAGCACTTCAACCTTGAAAGCGCGGGCGACCTGCCGGGCATGGCGGACCTCAAAGCGGCAGGCCTTCTCGACGCCCGCCTGCCGCCCGGCTTCATGGTGCCGAGCCCGGCGGACGACTTTGCCGATGACGATATCGTCGCGGTTGAGGACGAGGTTGAATTCGTAACAGATTTCCAGCCAGAAGAGTCCTGACGGTCATGCCCGGGCTTGTCCCGGGCATCCATGGATCGCCGGAACAAGTCCGGCGATGACGGACGGAAACCAGGATACCCGCTGCGCATTTCGCTCTGATGCGCGGATGTCTATATGAAGAGCGAATTGTGATGGAGGCCGCCAATGGCCATCGGACCCTGGCAGATACTGATTGTCGTCGTGCTGGCGCTGCTGCTCTTTGGCGGCGGCGGCAAGATTTCTCAACTGATGGGCGACTTCGCGAAGGGAATCAAAGCTTTCAAGAAGGGTCTTGCCGAAGAGGATCCAAAGCTCGAAGACCGCGCCAAGAGCGCCGTTGACGTGACGCCGAAGACCAAGGACGGGGCGCAGTAGCATCCTTCGAGACGCCGCCTTCGGCGGCTCCTCAGGATGAAGTGGCTAGGTCTTCATCCAGAGGAGGCCCGCAGGGCCGTCACGAAGGATGGACTGAAGCGCCGCGGGATGACCTCATGAACCTGACGCCGCAAATTGGATTTTTTGAACTCATCGTCGTTGCGGTGATCGCGCTCGTCGTTGTGGGGCCGAAGGAATTGCCGCGCCTGATGCGCATGGCCGGGAAGTTCGCGGCGCAGGCGCGCCGCATGGCCGGCGAGTTCCAGTCCGCCTTCAACCAGATGGCGCGCGAATCCGAGCTTGACGATATGCGCCGCGAGATCGAGGCGCTGAAGCGCAACAATCCGGTTGCGGACGCAAAGCGCGAGGTCGAAGCCGCTCTGAAACCCGTCGAGACGAGCTTGCGCGAGGCCGCCGCCGACGCTGAAAAGAATGCGCCGTGACGCTACCGGCGAAAAATCCGAACCCGGCGCCGGAAGAAGAAGACGAGGTCGCGAGTTCCGCCGCGCCTCTGCTCGATCATCTGACCGAACTGCGCTCGCGGCTGATCGTCTGCCTCGCCGCGATCGCCGTCGCTTTCGGCGTCTGCTTCATATTCTCGAAGGAAATATTCAACGTCCTCATCATTCCGTTCACGGAAGCGGTGAAGAGCGTCAACGCCGGCGAGGAGCCGACGCTTTATTTCGCGCCGCTCGAATTCTTCTTCACGCAGGTGCGCCTGTCGGTCTTCGCCGCCATCATCGCCGCGTTTCCGGTGCTCGCCTATCAGCTCTACGCCTTCATCTCTCCGGGGCTCTACAAGCGTGAAAAGAAGGCGGCGGCGCCTTTTCTGATCGCGATGCCGGTCCTTTTCGCGATCGGCGCGAGCCTTGTCTATTTCGTGATGATGCCCTTCATCATGCGCTTCGCCGTCGGTTTCGAAGGGCAAGGGCCGGAAGCGGGCGACACAGCAAAGTTCGAGCTGTTGACGCGCGTCGGCGATTACCTGTCGCTGACGACGACGCTCATCCTGACATTCGGCTTCAGCTTTCAGCTCCCGGTGTTCCTGACCTTGCTCGCCCGCGCCGGCGTCATCACGTCGCAAATGCTGGTCAGCTATCGCCGTTTCGCGATTGTCGGCATTTTCATCATCGCGGCGGTCCTGACCCCGCCGGACCCCTTTAGCCAGATCGTCCTCGGCCTTTGCATCATCGCGCTCTACGAGATTTCGGTGATCTCGGTGCGCATGGCGGAGAAGAAAGCCAAGGCGGCCGGCGAGGAAGCGGCGGCGTAGAGCGGGCCTCTCTCCATAATCCGCATACTGATAATGCGCCTGAAAGCCGCCATGCGCGCGCGGAGATTCTCCCAATCGGCGAAAATCGGCCGTTAACCATCTATCCAATTGATCCTTATACGAAACAAAAATCCGTCCCCCTCCCTTGCAGCGGCCTTATGATGCTGTCGCAGCCGGTTTTGAAAGGAGATCGCGGATGCAACTGGGTTTTAGCGGCGACAGAAAGGGTTCGCGGCCGGGATTCGCCGGACAGGCGAGTGCGGACAATGCGGATAATTCCGCTGAACCCCGCATCAATCCCCGGAAAGTCCTCGCGGCCGGTTGCCGCCGTGTCCGCCAGATGCGGACTGTCCGTACTATTTCCGGCGCCAGCCGAACCGCCGGTTGCGGCGGCGATTGCAGCGGCGGGGCGGGTCAATGAAGACCGTCAACGCCCGCGAGGCGGCAAAGAGATTCGGCGCGCTCCTGGAGGCCGCGGACGACGGCCCCGTGACCATCTTTAAAGACGGGCGACCGCGCGCCGTCATTCTCAATGTACGGCGCTTCGACGAATTCAAGGAAGCCTATGACAAGGCGAGCGGCGAGCGTTTCGTCGATCTCATTCATTTGAGCCTCGATCTCCTCAAGGAAGGAAAGCTCGGGCGCGGACAAAGAGCGCTCGCGCTTGCGCGGCGGCTGCGTCTCGACGAGGAAAAGCCCGGCGACGCGCGCGGCGGAGACGCTGCGGAAAGCGGGCGAACCGTGAGGGCGGCGAGCGGCGGCAACCGGTCAGGCGCCGAACACGCGCGCGAAGATCGTCTCGACGTGCTTCACATGATGCGCGTCGTCGAACAGCGCGTCGATCTCGCTTGGCGTCAGCTTCGCCGTTACGTCCGCGTCTTTCTTGAGATTGTCGGCAAAGCGGCCTTCGCCGCGCCAGGCCGGCATCGCGTTGCGCTGGACGAGCGCGTAAGCTTCCTCGCGCGCGGCGCCCTTCTGCGTCAGGGCCAGCAACACGCGCTGCGAATGGACGAGGCCGCCGAGCCGGTCGAGATTTTCGCGCATCCGTTCGGGATAGATCACAAGATTCTCAATCACGCCGGCAAGGCGGTGAAGCGCGAAGTCGAGATGGATGGTCGCATCCGGGCCGATGCCGCGCTCGACCGAGGAATGCGAGATGTCGCGCTCATGCCAGAGTGCGACATTCTCCATCGCCGGAATGACGCACATGCGCACGAGCCGGGCAAGGCCGGTGAGATTTTCGGTCAATACGGGGTTGCGTTTGTGCGGCATGGCCGAAGACCCTTTCTGGCCGGGCGAGAAATACTCTTCCGCCTCCAGAACCTCGGTGCGCTGCAAATGGCGGATCTCCGTCGCCAGCCGCTCGATCGACGATGCGACGACGCCAAGCGCCGCGAAGAACGCGGCGTGGCGGTCGCGCGGAATGACCTGCGTCGAGACCGGCTCCACCGCGAGCCCCATCTTCGCGGCGACATGGGCTTCGACCGACGGGTCGATATTGGCGAAGGTGCCGACGGCGCCGGAGATGGCGCAGACCGCTATCTCTTCCCGCGCCGTCACCAGCCGGCGCCGGGCGCGCTCGAAATCCGCGTAATGCCCGGCGAGCATGACGCCGAAAGTAGTCGGCTCCGCGTGGATGACATTGCAGCGGCCGATCGTCAGGGTCATCTTGTGCTCAAAGGCGCGCTTTTTCAGCGCGGAGAGCACGCGGTCGGCGCCGGCGATGAGAAGATCGCTCGCCCGCGCAAGCTGCACCGACAGACAGGTGTCGAGCACGTCGGACGACGTCATCCCCTGATGAACGAAACGCGCTTCCGGCCCGACGATTTCGGCAAGGTGCGTCAGGAAGGCGATGACGTCGTGCTTCACCTCGCGTTCGATCGCGTCGATGCGCGCGACGTCGAAGCGGGCATTTCGTCCTTTCGCCCAGACCGCGGCGGCGGCCTCTTTGGGGATGACGCCAAGCTCGGCCATGCGATCGGCCGCATGCGCCTCGATCTCGAACCAGATCCGAAAGCGCTCCTCCGGCGACCAGATCCGGACCATCTCCTCGCGGGCGTAGCGGGGAATCATGCCTGCCTCTCCTCGATTTGCGGCCGGGGTACGCTCCCCGGCGGGGCCTGTCAAAATGGCGCCTCGTCGATAAAGGGCTGGCGGCGCGGCGCAATCCGCGCAAAGAGCGGCGGCATGAAACAGATGCTCTTCGCCCTCTTTCTCGGCTTCGGATCGGCAACCTGCGCGGCGGCGCAAAGCCCGGCGGCGCTCTTCACGGAGTTTCAAGAGGAGCGACAAGCGCTCGGTGTCCAGAGCTTCGCGTTGTCGCTCGACGACAATCTTGCAGCGATCAAGGACGGCGAGGCGTTCGCGCGTGAGCGCGCGTTCGTGACGCGCTGGTCTGCGACGATGCAGGCCCTCGAAGCCGCCCTGCTGCCGCTTTGCGAACAGATCGATCTCGCCAAAGCGCTCCATGAACTGGCAATGCTCAATCGCCGCGCCGATCTCGGCGCGGCCTCAGGGTTCAAGCCGGCAATCAAACCCGGCCTCAGCGCGAGCGCCGAAGGGCGCGCGTTCTATGAACTCCTGCTTGACTGGCAGCTCGGCGTCGATGTGACGCCGGAGGCGATATTCGCCTTCGGCGAAGATCAGATCAGAAAAGCCAATGCGCGCTATGACGCGCTTCAGGCGCAGCTTGGATTTTCGGGCGATGACGCCGGTCTCGCCGATCATCTGGCGTCGGATGAATTCAAGGAAGCCGACGCGGCTGCGCTGCAACGCACGTTTGAAGACGCTGACGGCGTCGTTCAGGCGGCGCTGGGCACGCTCTTTCAACGCTATGACATAGCGCCTGCGAAAATCGAGCGCGCCGAACGCGGCGGGCCGCTGGCGCAAACACCTGGCTTTTACGACGGCGCGTCCGGGACTTTTTTCTACAATGTCCCCGGCGACGCATACGATATTCGAAATCGCGACTGGCTTTACCTCCATGAGGCGACGCCCGGTCATCACTTCCAGAACGCAATCGGATCGACCTTGGCCGCCTGCAAATCGGCCATGCCGGATCTCTGGTCGCCGGCTTTTGTCGAAGGCTGGGGCGCCTATGTGGAAACGCTGGGGCGCGACCTCGGTCTCTATCAGACGCCGGAGGCTGAACTCGCCGCTGTCGAATGGGACATGGTGCGGTCGGCGCGCGTCGCCATCGATGTCGGCCTCAACCATCGCGGCTGGACGGACGCCGACGCTTTGGCTTTCTGGCGCGCCGCCGTGCGCGGTCAGGACGCCATCGCGCAGCGCGAAATCGATCGCATGCGCCGCTGGCCGGCGCAGGTCGTCACCTACAAATACGGCGCGGCGATGTTCGAGGGTGCGCGCGAGCGCCTCGCCGGTGCGCAAGGGCCCGCTTTCGACCTCAAGGCCTATCATCATCTGGCGCTTGGGCGGGGCCCCATGCCGGTTCCGGTCTTCGTCCGGCTGGTCGAGGACGCCGTGAAGGAAGGCGGCCCGCGTTAGATGATGCCCCTGTTGTTGAAATCGGCCATGGACGCCGCCGACGCGAATCAGGGCGACATTCCGCGATGACCGCCGCTCTTCCGAAACTAATGCCGGCCGGCGCGGCGCCGATCCTCGCGCTGCCGCCGATGAAAATTGCAGCGTCCGGAAAGCGCTGGGTTTTGCGCGACTTCGATCCCGCAACGGCGCTCGCCATCGAGCAGGCGACCGGCGCCGGACCAGAAATTTCGCGCCTCCTCGCCGCGCGCGGCGTGACCGCCGGGACGGCGGAGCGCTTTCTCAATCCGTCCTTGAAGCGCGATCTCCCCGATCCGTCGATGCTCGCCGACATGGATGCTGCTGCAGCGCGCCTCGCGGCGGCGATCGTCGCGGGCGAAACCTGCGGCGTTTTCGGCGATTATGACGTCGATGGGACCTGCGGCGCGGCGATCCTGAAGCTCTATTTCGAAAAGGTCGGCGGCAAGCTCGAAGTCTATCTGCCGGACCGATTGCTCGAAGGTTATGGCCCGACCATCGAAGCCTTTCGGGCGCTGAAGAAAAAGGGCGCGAATCTCATCGTCACCGTCGATTGCGGCGCGGCCGCGCACGAGGCGATCGCCGAGGCGGCGGCGGAAGGGATATCGATCATCGTCCTCGACCATCACCAGATGGACGGGCCACCGCCCATCGGCGCCTACGCGACCGTCAATCCGCAGCGCGCCGATGACCATTCGGGACTGACGCTGTTGTCGGCGGCGGGCGTCGTCTTCATGGCGATCGTCGCGATCAATCGCGTCCTGCGCGCGAAGGGCTGGTTTGCGGACCGGCCGGAGCCTGACCTGATGTCCTTTCTCGACCTTACGGCGCTCGGCCTTGTCTGCGATGTCATGCCGATGACCGGCCTTGCCCGCGTATTGACCGCGCAGGGCCTCAAGGTGCTCACGGCTGGCGGCAATCCTGGCCTGAAGGAACTGGGCAAGCGCGCCGGCATGAAGGGCGGCGCAACCGCGTTCGATCTCGGCTTCCTGTTGGGGCCGCGCATCAACGCGGCCGGGCGCATCGGTCATGCGCGGCTCGCCTTCGATCTTCTGACCACGGACGATCCGGCGCAGCGCTCGGCGCTCGCCGAGAAGCTTCATCTCATGAATGCGGAGCGCCAGGCGATCGAGCGCGCGGTGCAGGACGAGGCCATCGCGCTGGTCGATCAGCATCGCCTGTATGAAAAAGCGGCGATCGTCGTCGCTGGGGAGGGCTGGCATCCCGGCGTCGTCGGCATTGTCGCGGGCCGGCTCAAGGACCGTTATCAGCGGCCGGCAGTCGTCATCGGCGTCGAGAACGGGACCGGCAAAGGATCGGCGCGGTCGATATCCGGCGTCGATGTCGGCGGCGCCATTCGCGCCGCGCGCAAGGAAAACTTGCTGATCGCCGGCGGCGGGCACGCCATGGCCGCAGGACTGACGGCGGACGCCGCGCGCATCGGCGATCTTGACGCTTTCCTTGACAGGACGCTGCGCGCCGATGTCGACCGCGCCATCGCCACCCAGCGTTTCGATATCGACGCGCTTGTTGCGCCGAGCGCCGTCAGCGGCGACTTTGCGAGAACGCTCGGGCAGGCCGGGCCGTTTGGACCTGGCAATCCCGAGCCGGTTTTCGCGATCGCGTCGATGAGCGTAGAGCGCGCGAAAATCGTCGGCGAGGCGCACATCGCGTGCGACCTTGTCGGCGGCGGCGGCGAACGGGTGCGCTCGATCGCCTTTCGCGCCGTCGGCGAACCGCTCGGCGCGCTGCTGATGTCTGGCCGCCGTCTGCATGTCGCCGGGCGCATCAAGACCGACGACTGGCGGGGCGGGGATGCGGCGCAATTTCAGATCGCGGACGCCGCGGAATTGGCGGGGTGAATTCCCATGAAAAGGGCTTGCGCGCCTTTGTTCGGCTCGCCTATAGAGCGCCCTCGCGCCGAGCCGCGGGCCCTTCGTCTATCGGTTAGGACGTCAGGTTTTCAACCTGAAAAGAGGGGTTCGACTCCCCTAGGGCCTGCCAGTTTCGGCGCACCACCTCATCAAATCTCGTGCGCACAGCCCGGGCAGGAATTGATTTCCGCCCCGATTTCCGATGTAGTTAACGGCTGTAACGGGGGAAGGTGAGGGGCGTTTTCATGAAAAAAACAATGTGGATCGCGGCGGCTTTTCTGTTCGCGGCGGCGCCGTGGGCCGGAGCTGCGGCGGGCGTTACTAAATCGCAGATTGCAGCCGCAATCGGCGCCAAGGGCTATAATGTCGCCGAAGAGAACGCCAAAATGCTCTCTGTCGCCGTTGGCGAGCACCGGGTCGTCATCGCCGTCGATGGTTCGGATGCGGACGTCTCTTACATGACGTTCCTCAATGAGGTGCGCCTGGGCGAGGGCGGCCACAAATTCCTTAGCAAATTCAACAGCGAAGTGAAGTTCGGCCGGGCCTATATCGACCGCGACGGCGATGTCGTGATTCAGATGGACCGGAATTCGAGCGGCGGCGTTTCGCTCGGCAATATCGAGTCGGATTTCGAAGTTTTCCTGCTGCTGATCTCGAAGTTCCTGTCGGATTATCAGGCCCAGGGCTCGGTCTGAGGTCGCGCAACCTTCAAGGGAAAAAAAGCAAGACCATTTCGCTGAATTGGTGCATGGTGCCGGTCAGCGTCCGTTGCGTTCGCGGGTCTGTGACGGGCTTTGTAATGAAAGGCGAGTCAGGCGATTTAGGACGGGCGATCTAACCAATCCGGCAGCCACCGCCCAAGCGAGAGAAGGCGGCGGCGCAGCGATCAATGGGGATAACGGCAATATGGCGGAAACGACTGGGGGGGGCCCGGTATCCGGACCATTGGAAAGCGATGAAGAGAGTTTCACGGTCAAGGGCATCGTGAAATGGTTCGATCCGACAAAGGGCTACGGGTTCCTGATCGCCAATAACGGCGTCGGCGACATTCTGATTCATTCATCCTGCCTCAAGGAAGCCGGCCGTTCGACGGCACGGGAAGGCGCGACTTTCGAGTGTCAGGTCGTGCGGCGCTCGAAAGGCCTGCAGGCGACCAAGATCATCGGCATCGACGACAGCACCGCGACGCCGCTGACGCCGCCGATCGCGATCCTCAGCCAGACGCCCGCCGGGGATTTCAAACGCGCCACCGTGAAATGGTTCAACCGCGCCAAGGGGTTTGGGTTTTTGACGCGCGGCGACGGCACGGAAGATATCTTTATCCACATGGAAACCCTGCGCAAATGCGGGCTCGGCGAGGTGATTCAGGGGCAGCGCCTGCAGGTGTCGTTCGCCTCAGGATCGAAGGGGCTTCTCGCGATCGAGGTTCGGCCGGACCCTGAGAACTGACCCTCAATGACAGCGACCTTCTCTTTTGCATCTTTCGGACGCGCGGTTCTTCTCGCCTTGGGCGCGACGCTCGCGACCGGCGCGTCCTGTGCGCGAGACGTTGCGCCGGCCGCCTCGATCGACGAACGCGTCCTGACGATCGCATCGTCGGACGCTGAACACCGCTTCAATGTGGAGGTCGTGCGCACGGATGAAGAGCGCGCGCAGGGGCTGATGTTCAGAACGGAGCTTGCCGACGACGCCGGCATGCTCTTCGATTTCGGGCCTGAGCCGCGGCCCGTGTCGATGTGGATGAAGAACACGCTCATCCCGCTCGACATTGTCTTTATCGCTGAAGGCGGCCGCATCGCCCGCATCGCCGCCATGACGACGCCGCGGTCGCTGACTTCGATCCCCTCGGGGGAAGATGTCATCGCTGTTCTTGAGGTGCGCGGCGGGCGCCTTGGCGAGCTTGGCGTCAAGGAAGGCGACATGATCCGCCACCCCTGGTTCGCGCAGTAAGAGCATCCGGCCTTTACAGCGCCTCCGGCATTGGCCACATACCCGGCCGGCGTCGGAGCGTAGCGCAGTCTGGTAGCGCATCTGGTTTGGGACCAGAGGGCCGCAGGTTCGAATCCTGCCGCTCCGACCAGTTGGCTTTGAGGACCCTATCGATGTTCGCGCGCATCTATCAGCCGGCAAAAACCGCGATGCAGTCCGGCAAAGGGAAGACCGGTCGCTGGGTGCTGGAGTTTGAGACCGCCGCCGCGCGGCGCGTCGATCCCTTGATGGGCTGGACGTCAAGCGACGACATGCGGGCCGATCAGGTGCGGCTCGCCTTTGAATCGAAGGAAGCCGCAGTAAGTTACGCTGAGAGCAGGAACATTCCCTATCAGCTTTCCGAGCCGGTCGAGGAGACGCCCGTCATCAAAGCCTATTCCGACAACTTCGCGTTCAGACGCCGCAAACCGTGGACTCACTAAACTGGCGTCCTGACCCCGTAGCTCAGCTGGATAGAGCACCCGCCTTCTAAGCGGGATGTCGCAGGTTCGAGCCCTGCCGGGGTCGCCAGTCTTCAGAGTTCCGGCAGCGTTATTTCTTCGACATCCGTCGTCGGCGCCGAAAGCGTCAGCTTGATCTGAAGACGCTTCTTGCCGGGTTCGAGCGTCAGGCGCTGCGCGTCATAGCCGGCCTTGGCGATCGTCAGGTTCCGGGGCGCGTCGAGCTCGATGGTGCACGGCGCCTCGCATTCGCCGAAGCCCTCGACCTGCACCAGCGCGCCCGGCGGATCGGTTTCAATGAGCGTGATCGTCGGGCCGTTCGTCGTTGCGCAAGCGGAGGCGAGCAAAGCGGCGGCGGCGAGCGATTTCAGGCGCATGGCTCCTCCTCAACTTTTCACGGCGTTCATCGCCGCAAAGGCGCGTTCGAAATCAGAGATGAGATCGTCAATATGCTCAAGCCCGGCGTGAATGCGAAGCACGGGCCCCGCGGCCGTCCACCGGGTCGCCGACCGGTTTTTCTCCGGATGGGCGTGAATGCAAAGGCTCTCAAAACCGCCCCATGAAAACCCCATGCCGAAATGGCGGAGCGTGTTGAAGAAAGATTTCAGAGCGGGCTTGGACACCGGATTGAGAACGGCGCCGAACAGACCCGACGCGCCGGTAAAGTCGCGCTTCCAGATTGCATGCCCGGCGGCGCCTTTGAGGGCCGGGTGCAGCACTTCCGCGACTTCCGGGCGTTTTGCCAGCCATTTCGCGAGCGCAAGGCCGTTCGCTTCGTGCACCGGCATTCGCGCCGACAGTGTTCGAAGGCCGCGCAGCGTCAGATAGGCGTCGTCCGCCGAAACGTTGGAGCCGAGTTGGAGAAGCGCCATAAAAATCAGCTTCGCCGTCTCCTCGTCCGCCGAAGTGATCGACCCGATCAAACAGTCGGAATGGCCGGAGTGGTATTTCGTTCCGGCCTGCACGCTGACATGCGCGCCGGCGGCGATCGGCTTGAAATGGACGCCCGCCGACCATGTGTTGTCGACGATGAGGCGCGCGCCCTTCGCTCTTGCCGCTTTTGCGAGCGCGGGCACATCCTGCACTTCAAAGGTGAGCGACCCCGGGGATTCCGCAAAGACAACCTTGACGCCCGGCGCAATTAGGTCCGCGACCTTCGCACCCATCATTGGATCGTAGAAGACCGTCTCAACGCCAAAGCGCGCGAGGAACCGCTCGCAAAATTTTCGTGTCGGATCGTAAGCCGTGTCGGCGACGAGAATTTTGTCGCCTGCGCGCACGAAGGCGAGGATGGCGGCGTTGACCGCTTGCAGGCCCGAGGGCGCGAGCCTTGTTTCAACGCCGCCTTCGAGCGCTGTGACCGCGCCTTCAAGCGCGCGGTGCGTCGGCCCGCCAAGGCGTCCATAGACGATGTTTTTCCCGCCCTCGATAAAATCGTCATAGGTCGGAAAGAGATAGGTCGAGGCGCGTTCAACCGGCGGGTTGACGGGATGATGGGGACGTTTCTTCGGCCGGCCGGCCGCGATGAGTTTTGTCGGTTCTTTCATCGCGCTGTTTCAGCCTTCGGCCTGTTTTCAGCCTTCAGCGCCGGCGAGATCGACGACGCCCTTTTGCTGATCGAATACGGCGAATCCGAACTTCTGGTAAAGCGGCAGCGCCGCCGGGTGGTCGAGCGTGCAGGTTTCGATCCTGACCTCGCCCGGATTGGTCGCCCAGGCGAGATCGACGATATTGGCGAGGAAATAGCGTCCATAGCCGAGGCCGATAAAGTCCGGCGACAGGCCGAAAAAGCGGATCTCCGTCACCGGCGGGCGCGTCGCATCGATCTCGCCCATGCCGGCGGGAACGCCGCCGATCAGGAGCACGTAAAGGTAAGTCTGCGGATGATGAATGATGGCGGCAAGGTCGGCGTCCGATAGTTTTTTGCGCGTCGTCCAGTTCCAGCGTTGCCCGACAAGGTCATAAAGATAGCGATAGAAATGCAGCGGCGGCTGTTCGGCGCGCATAATGGATACCTTGCCGGGCGGCTTTCCGTGCACGGTATAGAGCGGACGCTCGCGCTGCCGCAGATAGGTGATGACGACGTCGGCGCTTTTATTCATCGCCGCCGCTCGTGACCGGGAAGCGGGAAGGATCGTTCGTCTCGCGGCCCCATTCGGCCCATGAACCGTCGTAAAGTCCGGTGTCGGCATGCCCGGCGACTTCGAGCGCCAGCGCGATCACGGCGGCGGTGACGCCGGACCCGCAGGTCGCGATCACCGGCGTATCAGGATTGACGCCGCGCGCGGCGAACAGCGCGCTTAATTCGTCCGCCGGCTTCATCGTCCCCTCGCTCGTAAGCAGAACCGAATGCGGAAGACTGCGCGCACCGGGCATATGGCCCCGGCGCAGACCTGCGCGCGGCTCCGGCGCGTCGCCCGAAAAGCGCGCCGCGGGACGGGCGTCAAGGATTATGGCCTGCTGCGCGTGCAGCGCCGCGCGCACAGCGTCGTGGTCGCGCGCCAGCTCGCGTGACCGGCGCGGCTGGTAACTCGTTTCATGGACCGCGGCGCTGCTGGCGACCGTCGCGCGCTCTTCGCGCAGCCATTTGGGAAGGCCGCCATCCAGAACAGAAACTTGATCGTGACCCATTGCGCGAAAAGTCCACCAAACGCGCGCGGCGGAAAAGACGCCGGCGTCGTCATAGATGACGACGCGGTCGGTCTCGGCGACGCCTAGCCTTCCCACTGCCGTCGCAAAGTCGTCCTGCTTCGGCAGCATATGCGGAAGGCCGGTCGAATGGTCGGCGATCGCGTCAAGGTCGAAGAAGACCGCGCCGGGAATGCGCCGTTTCTTGTGATCGTCGATGGCGGGGGGATTGCCGGGCATGCGCCAAGACGCGTCGATGACCCGAATGTCAGGGGCGTGGAGTGCAGCGCTGAGCCAATCCGTCGTCACCAGCGGGTAGGGAAACTCGGCCATCATCAGGTCTTGATCACGCCATCCATGGCGGAACCGGCAGGTTCTTCGATCGCAGGAACTCCGGATTATAGAGCTTTGACGCGTAGCGATTGCCGTAGTCGCAAAGGATTGTGACCACGGTCGATCCGGGCCCGAGGTCGCGGGCGAGCCGCATCGCGCCGGCAATGTTAATCCCCGACGACCCGCCGAGGCAGAGCCCCTCTTCCTGCGCAAGGCGGAAGATGATCTCAAGCGCTTCCGGGTCCTCAACCCGGTAAGCGTCGTCGAAGGCGACGCCTTCGAGATTGGCGGTCACCCGCCCTTGCCCGATACCCTCGGTGATCGACGATCCTTCCGCCGTGAGTTCGCCCGTCTTCACCCAGCTGAACAGCTTGGCGCCCATCGGATCGGTGAGCGCGCAGGTGACGTCGGGGTTGCGTTCCTTCAGCGCCAGCGTCACGCCGGCAAGCGTGCCGCCGGAGCCGACAGCGCAGGTGAAACCATCGACAGCGCCGTCCGTCTGGCTCCAGATCTCAACCCCGGTCGTGCGGTAATGCGTGTCGCGGTTGGCGGTGTTGTCGAACTGGTTCGCCCATAAGGCGCCGTTCGGTTCGCTCTTCGCCAGGTCTTCTGAAAGGCGGCGCGAATAGTGAACGTAGTGGTTCTCATTCGTATAAGCGACCGCGTCGACCTCGATAAGGTCGGCGCCGAGCAGGCGCACTGCGAGTTTTTTCTCCTCGCTCTGCGTGCGCGGCATGACGATTTTCACCCTGTAGCCGAGAACGCCGCCGACCAGCGCAAGGCCGATGCCGGTGTTGCCGGCGGTTCCCTCGACGATGACGCCGCCCGGCTTCAGGGCGCCCCGCGCTTCGGCGTCGCGAACGATGCCGAGAGCCGCGCGGTCTTTGACCGACTGTCCGGGATTCAGGAACTCCGCCTTGCCAAGGATGTTGCAGCCCGTTTCTTCGGACGCGCGTTTCAGTTTGATGAGCGGCGTGGAGCCGATGGCCGATAGCGCCGATTCGTGAAAATGCATGGTGGTCTCCGGGGCGTGACAATAGCGCCTTCGCGCTATGCCTCAACTCCGGCGGGCGCGGGGCCAGAAATTCTCATCCGTCCTTGAGCGCCGGTCGACAAGATCAGCCTCTGGCGATGGTGACCTGCATGACATCAGTCGTGCGGGCCCGGAAGCCTGCCTCGCAATAGCTCAGATAGAACCGCCAGAGCTTCTTGAACCGCTCGTCAAAGCCCATGGCTATGATGTCATTCCAGGAGGCGAGAAAACGCCGGTGCCATTCGGAGAGGGTCCGAGCATAGTCTAGCCCGAAAGCGTTCGCGCTTCTCCAGCCGAGGCCGGCGCGATCGATCTCGCGTTTCAGGATGGTCGGCGAGGGCAGCATGCCGCCGGGGAACACATATTGCTGGATGAAATCCGTCCCGCGCGAATAGGCGTCGAAGAAACGGTCGGCGATCGTGATGATCTGGAGGCCCGCCGCGCCGCCCGGCTTCAACAGTTCGTGCACCTTGCCGAAATAGGTCGGCCAGTATTCGCGACCCACCGCCTCGAACATCTCAATCGAGGCGATCTTGTCATAGGCGCCTGTCGCGTCGCGATAATCGAGCAGCTTGAATTCGACACGGTCGCTGAGGCCTTCGCGGAAGATGCGCTGGCGGGCGTAGTCGAGCTGCGACGGCGAAATCGTGAGGCCCGTCACCTTCGCGCCGACTTCCTTCGCCGCAAACTCCGCAAAGCCGCCCCAGCCGGAACCGATTTCAAGAACGCTCTCGCCGGGCTGCAGACTGATTGACTGCGCAAGCGTCCGGTACTTGTTCTGCTGCGCGCTTGCGAGGTCCGCCCCGTCATTTGCAAAGCGCGCCGACGAATAGGTCATCGTCCCGTCAAGCCACTTCTCATAGAAAGCGTTGCCGAGATCGTAATGCGCCATGATGTTGCGCCTCGATCCGGTCCGCGTATTGCGATTGCCCTGGTGACGAAGGCGCATGAAATACTTGACGAGCGGCGCGGCGGTGAGCGCTTCGTGAACATGGTCGGCGTTACGGGCGAAGACATAGAGAACGGCTGTCAGATCGGGCGAGTCCCAGTGACCATCTGCATAGGTTTCAAAAAACCCGACCCCGCCGCCGAGAACAGAGCGGCGCGCAAACGCGAAGTCGCGCACTTCGATGACGCCGACCTGATCGCGTTCAAGCTGGCCGGAAAATTTCAGTTTGCGCCCGTCAGGCATCAAGAAAATGAGCGCGCCATAGCGCAGCCGCGAGGCCATGTTCGCCGCAAGGCGAAAAAAGAGCGGCGTCCCGGCGAGGAGTTGGTCGCGATTCGCCGGAGTGACTTCGATCACGTCGGTCGGCGCTGCAAACATCGAAATCATCCTATTGAACGTGGAAGGCGAATTCAACTCACGCATGGGGACCGCGCCGCATGTCGTCATAGGCGGCGAGGGCGCGCTTGCGCGTTTCGCCGAGATCGGCGATCGGCGCCGGGTAGGTGACGCCGAGTTCCACTTTTGCGCGCTGCAGCGACTTCTCGGACGCCGTCCATGGCTGGTGGATCACTTCCGCCGGCAAACCGGCGAGTTCGGGCACATAGCGGCGCACATAGGCTCCGTCAGGGTCGAACTTCTCGCCCTGCGTCACCGGATTGAAGATGCGAAAATAAGGCGCGGCGTCGGCGCCGGAGCCCGCGACCCACTGCCAGCTAGCGGCGTTGTGGGCAGGGTCGGCGTCGACGAGCGTGTCCCAGAACCACCGCTCGCCTTCGCGCCAGTCAATGAGCAGGTTCTTGACGAGAAAACTCGCGGCGATCATCCGTACACGGTTGTGCATCCAGCCGGTGCGCCAGAGTTCGCGCATGCCGGCGTCTACGATCGGCACGCCGGTCTCGCCCTTCTTCCAGGCGGCAAGCGCGGCGGCGTCATCGCGCCACGGAAACGCGTTGAACTCCGGCCTGAGGGGCGCTTCGGCCATCGCCGGATTGAAATAAAGGAGATGATAGGCGAACTCGCGCCAGGCGATCTCCGAGAGGAATTTCCAGCCCTCGTTCTCAGGGATTTTGCGCGCTTGGATCGCCGCGGCCGCGGCGTTCCAGACCTGCAAGGAGCTGATCGTGCCGACAGCGAGGTGCGGCGACAGGCGCGATGTGCCGATCAGGTCAGGCCGGTTTCGATCCTCGCCGTAATTGTGCGCCGGTCCGGTAACGAACGCGTCGAGCGCCGCGCGCGCGCCTTGTTCGCTGACCGCCCAGACGTCATCAAACTCGGATGCCCAGTTCGGCCGCGTCGGCAGCAATCCAAGATCGGCGAGCGGCGTCGATGGAGGCGCAGCGGCGGCCGGCGCCTTTTGGTTTGGCGCTGCCAATTCCGGGCGGCCGGGGCCCATGGCGCGCAGGGCGTTCCAGAACGGCGTGTAGACACGGTAGGATCCGCCGGTCTTGGTCTTGACCTCCCACGGCTCGCGCAGCAGCGATCCGTTGAAGGAATGTGCTTCCGCGCCCTGCTCAATGAGGGCCGCTTTGGCTTGCTTGTCCTCTTCGATTTCCGCGGCGGCGTAGCGACGGTTCCAGAAGACCGCGGCCGCGCCGGTCTCCTTCACCAGGGCCAGGATTTCCCGCTCGCCCGGTCCCCGTCGAAGAACCAGCGGGACGCCAAGCGGCTTTAGCGCGTCGGCAAGGCTGCTGAGAGCGTGGTGGAGGAACCATTTTTGCGCGCCCCCCGGGGACAGCGGAAGGCCTTCCTCCAGCACGTAAAGCCCAATGACAGGCCTGCCGGTCGCAAGCGCCGCGCACAACGCCGGGTTGTCGGCGGCCCTGAGGTCCCGGCGAAACCAGACAATGGCGAGAGAATTGCTCACAACACTCCACTACGAGGCTTCGCGGCGGGCGGATGTGGACCCGGCGCGCCGCTGGCGGTATCCTTGTGCAAGTTTGCGTGTTGAGGGGCGTCCATCATGTCGGCCGAATCGATCATTACTGCGCTGGGGCTCGGCGAGCTCTTTGCGGCGGATGTTTTGGCGGTGCAGCTTATCATTCTGGCGGCGACCGTCGCGGCGTTTGTTTTCTCGCTCGCGCTCATGATTTTTGCCGGCCGGTCGGCGAGCGCGGCCCGCCGTGCGCGCGGCGAAGCGGAAGGGCTCTTGCGGTCGGCGCAGGATTTCGCCGTCGAAGCGCGCCAGCTCGCCGCCAAGTTTGAAAAGAGCGCAGACCGCACAGCCGCTCCCGACTCGCGTTCGCAACCTGCTCCGCCGACCCGCGTCAGCGCGCGGGAAACGACCCCCGAAGCGGAAGTCGAAATCATCACGCTGAAGGAACAGGACCGCGCGGCCCACAATCTCGCCGCGGCCAAAGAAGCGGCGAGCGTTCCCTCTAAACTGCTCGGCGGATTCCGCCCCCGCCGGCGTTAGGCGTTACAGCACTCCAGTCGACAGACAGTCGTGGACATGCAGCAGGCCAACCGGCCTGCCGCTGTCGACGACGAAGAGCGCGGTGATCTTGCCGCGCGAAAGAATACCGAGCGCGTCGCCGGCAAGCGTGTCCGGCGTCACCGTTTTTGGCGCGGCGCTCATGATTGCGGAAGCCGCGTCGGCTGACGAAGATTTTCCGAAGGCGCGCCGCACGTCCCCGTCGGTGATGATGCCGGTCAACACGCCTTGCGCATCGACAACCCCGACACAGCCGAAGCCGCCGCGGGTCATCGCCGCAACGGCGTCAGTGACGCTCGCGCTGTCGATCACAAGCGGCAAAGCGTCCGGCCCATGCATCAGATCGCTCACCCGCCGCAGCGCCGCCCCGAGATTGCCGCGCGGATGGAAGCCGTGAAAGTCGCTCGCAGTGAATCCCTTGTGCCGGAGGAGCGCGACAGCGAGCGCGTCGCCTGCCGCCATCATCATCGTCGTCGACGTCGTCGGCGCGCGCGTTTCGCCGCAAGCCTCGGTGGCTTCGGGCAGGATCACCTTCGCGGTCGCCGCCTTGGCGAGCGTTGATCCGGCGCCCGCCGTGATTGCCGCCACCGGAATGGCGAAGCGGCGCGCATAAGCGAGGAGATCGCTCATTTCCGGCGTTTCGCCCGATTTCGACAGAGCGAGCACGCAGTCCTCGCGCGCGATGATGCCGAGATCGCCATGGCTCGCTTCGCCCGGATGAACGAAGATTGAGGGCGCGCCGGTCGATGACAGCGTCGATGCGATCTTGCGCGCGACATGGCCGGACTTGCCCATGCCCGTCGCGACGATCTTGCCTTTTGTCGCCGCGAGGAGCCCGACCATGCGGTCGAACTCGGCGTCGAGGCTTTCCCGCAGCGCCTCCAGCCCCCGGATTTCGAGGGTCAGCACGTCGCGGGCGGCCTCCAGATGCTTGCTCATCGTCCCTTGATCCGCGGCGTCTTCCCTTTGGCCGCGCGCCGGGCCATTTACGGTGGAACGGCGCGGATTTGCAAAGGACCCCGCATGGCGGCCCCGGCCACCCTTGAGACGGCGATAGTCGAGATAAAGACCCCGACCCGGACGGTGACGATCGGAAACGCGCTTCCGTTGACGATCATCGCCGGCCCTTGCCAGCTTGAAAGCCGCGCGCATGCGCTGGAATGCGCCGCTGCGCTGAAAGAAATCGCCGACCGGCTCAAAGTCGGCCTCATCTACAAGACATCCTTCGACAAGGCGAACCGCACGAGCGCCGGCGCGGCGCGCGGTATCGGTCTCAAGGACGCGCTGCCGATTTTCGCGGAGCTGCGCGAGAAGACCGGCCTGCCTGTGCTCACCGACGTTCATGAGCGCGAGCACTGCGCGCTTGCGGCGCAAGCCGCCGACGTCCTGCAGATTCCGGCGTTCCTCTGCCGCCAGACCGATCTCCTTCTCGCGGCGGCCGCGACCGGCAAGGCGATCAATGTAAAGAAGGGCCAGTTCCTCGCGCCCTGGGACATGAAGAACGTCGTCGCCAAGATCACCGGCGCCGGCAATAACCGCGTTCTGGTGACGGAGCGCGGGGTAAGCTTCGGCTACAACACGCTTGTCTCCGATTTCCGCAGCGTCCCTGTCATGGCGCGAGAGACCGGCGCGCCTGTCGTGTTTGACGCCACCCACTCCGTGCAGCAGCCGGGCGGGCAGGGGGCGTCATCGGGCGGCCAGCGCGAATTTGTGCCGACCCTCGCCAGAGCCGCCGTCGCGGTGGGCGTCGCCGCCATTTTCGCCGAGACCCATCCCGATCCCGACACGGCGCCGTCCGACGGCCCCAACATGATTCCGCTGAGACAGTTCGAAGCCTTCGTCGCCGATCTCCTCGCTATCGACCGCCTCGCGAAGGCGCGCCCCGATCTTCACGGCTACGCCTGAGGGCCAGCTCCGAAAAAAAGTACATTTTTGGGTCCGCCCCCGGCGTTTCCTGAGCCCCTATGCGGGCCGCAGCCCGAAAATACGTAGATTGGGCCGAAAATTTCTGCGTATTTTTTATTGAGGCGCCCCGCTCCACCCGCGAAGCGGGGGCGCTGTCGCCGTCCTTCGTCATGCTCAGGATGAAGGGCGACTGAGGGGGACTCTCTTTCCACAAGCATCAGCGCCCGTCGCGGCAGCGCGCCCCCGTGAGGCTCGCTGGCGCTCGCGAGCTCCCCCGCTTCGCGGGTGGAGCAGGGCGCGCGTCGGCGGCCTCGCAATACGCAAGCCGTTTTCGTTCCCGCGCGGCCAGAGGCCTTGAGCCACCGCACCGCGCGACCAACCAGACTTTTCAATGCCGGTGTCTCCAAGGATGCGAACGCCGGTCTTTAACGACAATCGCGCCGGGCGGGGCCGCGGCGCGATGGCGGGACTATGGACCCAAACGCCTCGCCGAGTCAAACAATCAATAAGGCGAAGTCCTTATGGTTAATTCGTGTGCGGGTTGTCAGGCGACTTCCCTCCCTTTTCAAGGGATGGAGATCGCAGTGCATTCTCCGCGCAGTCGTGAAGTGCGCCTACCGCTTCCCGACCGGCACGTAATTGCGCTTCGCTGCGCCGGTGTAGATCTGGCGCGGGCGACCGATTTTCTGGCTGTCGTCTTCGATCATCTCCGACCATTGCGCGATCCAGCCGACGGTGCGCGCAAGCGCGAAGAGAACGGTGAACATCGTCGTCGGGAAGCCGAGCGCCTTCAGCGTGATGCCGGAATAGAAGTCGATGTTCGGGTAAAGCTTTTTCTCGACGAAATAGCTGTCGGACAGCGCGATGCGTTCAAGCTCCTTGGCGACTTCGAACAGCGGATCGTCCTTGACGCCTAGCTCGTTCAGCACCTCGTGACAGGCCTTCTGCATCACCTTCGC
>CAZHUI010000004.1:0-78314 GCA_964535605.1 uncultured Caulobacterales bacterium | reverse complement strand
CGCCGATGCCGCGCGAGGCCCCCGTCACCAGAACCGTTTTTCCCGCAAGATCAGCCATCATCGCCTCTTGAATCGCGCGCCAAAGCCTTGGTATTGCCGCGAGCCCCATTCAGCAAGCATGTCAGCAAGCGCGAGACCCTCCCATGGCCGGACATTCGCAGTTCGCCAACATCATGCACCGCAAAGGCAAGCAGGACGCCAAGCGGTCAAAAATGTTTTCAAAGCTCTCGAAGGAGATCACCGTCGCGGCGAAACTCGGCGCGCCCGATCCCGCTTTCAACCCGCGCCTGCGCCTCGCCATTCAGGCGGCGAAGGCCCAGTCGATGCCCAAAGACAATATCGAGCGCGCAATCAAGAAAGCGACCGGCGGAGACGGTCCGGGGTTTGAGGATGTGCGTTATGAAGGTTTCGGCCCGGGCGGCGTCGGCGTCATTGTCGAAGTCCTGACCGACAACCGCAATCGTGCGGCGAGCGAAGTGCGGTCAGCCTTCACCAAGCACGGCGGCAATCTCGGCGAGACGGGATCGGTCGCCTTCATGTTCGACCGCGTCGGCGCGGTCGCCTATAAGGCGGACGCGGCGAGCGAAGACGCGATGCTCGAAGCCGCGCTTGAAGCCGGCGCGAGCGATGTTGACTCCGGCGCCGACGGTCACACCGTCTACACGGCGAATGACGAGCTTGCCGCCGTCGCCGCTGCGCTGGAGGCGAAATTCGGCGAGGCGGACTCGGTGAAACTCGTCTGGAAGCCGCAAAACCTCATCGGCGTTTCGGGGGATGCGGCGGGGGGCCTCATGAAAATGATGGACGCCCTTGAAGACTGCGACGATGTCCAGAACGTTTACGCCAATTACGATATCGCCTCCGACGAGATGGAGCGCCTTGCCGGGTAAGGCGTTGAGGGTCTAAGGTCGCCCCCGAAATAACAAAGCGCCGAACCTTAATGCGGCGGCGAAGGGGTGCGATCCTTGCGGTTGGGGGACCGTAAGGACTTTTCCGATACGGTAGCGTGATGTTCCGGTTAACCTTGTCGCCGGCGGGCGGGGCCGCCGCGATGACGCTGTTGCTGCTTTTGGCGGCGGCGCCGGCGCGCGCGCAGGAAACCGCGGCTCCGATTGACTTTCAAAGCTATTTCCCGCGCATGGACGGGGTCCGCATCGACGACGCCGAGGCGCCGAAGATCGACGGCGACCTTTCCGATCCCGCCTGGGCGAAAGCGGCGACGACCGACGAATTCTATCAGGTCGAACCGAACGAAGGCTCAGCGCCGACGGAAAAGACGCGCGCTTACCTGATGTACGATTCCGACACGCTTTACGTCGGCTTTCACCTCTTTGACAGCGAACCCGACAAGATCACGGCGAAGTTCCTCGCGCGCGACGCGCCGCTTCGCCAGGAAGACTCGATCCGGGTGATGATCGATTCCTTCGGCACTTTTCGCGACGGCTTTTTCTTCGGCACGAATCCGAACGGTGCGCGCGTCGACGCGCTCATTGAAAACAGCTCCGCGATCCGCGTCGAATGGAACACGATCTGGAACGTCAAGGCGAAGATCGTCGAGGACGGTTGGATCGCGGAATTCGCCATCCCTTTCCGGTCAATATCGGTCGACGCCTCGCTTGACGAATGGGGCCTGCAGTTTCTGCGCTTCGTGCCGCGCAAAAACGAAGAGACGCGCTGGTCGAATATCGACCGCACGCGCGACCGCATCGATCTCACCAATCCGGGCCGCCTTTCCGGGGTTGAGAACGTCGCGACCGGCATCGGCCTTGAAGCGCAACTCTTTGTGACCGGCGCCAGCTCCTATGATTGGGAGACGGACGATATCGACTTCGAGCTTAATCCGAGCGGCAATTTCTTCTACAAGATCACGCCGTCGCTGACGGGCTCTGTCACGCTCAACACCGACTTCGCCGACGCCCCGCTCGATGCGCGGCAGGTTCAGACCGGCCGTTTCGATCTCTTTTTCCCGGAGACGCGCGACTTCTTCCTGCAGGACATCGCCTCCTTCGAATTCGGCGGTTCTGTTTTCGGCGAGAACGTCAACGGCCTGCCGTTCTTCTCGCGCCGCATCGGCATCGTCGACGGCCGCCCTGTCGATATCGTCGCCGGCGCGAAAGTGAGCGGCAAGCTCGGCTCGGCCAATGTTGGCGCGCTCGCGGTCAGAACGGGCGGCGACGACGTCTTCGACGGCCAGTATCTCGGCTCGGCGCGCGCCTCCTTTCAGGTTTTGAACGAATCGAAAGCGGGGGCCGTTTTCACCTATGGCGATCCGTCGGGCGAGGTCGACAACGCCGTCGGCGGCGTCGACTTCCAGTACCAGAACACGACGCGCTTCGAGGGCGCGTTCACCGCGGATTTCGCTTATCTCCGCAGTTTCGGCGGGCAAGGCGCGACCGACGCCAGCGGCCAGTTCGGCGCCGTTGAGGCCGCCTATCGCGGCGACAAATGGAACTGGACCTCGCGCTTTGAACATATCGGCGAGAATTACGACCCGCGCCTCGGCTTTGCGAACCGCACCGGCATCCGGCGCTATGTGCAGGAGGGCTGGCGGCGCTGGCGCCCCGGCAGCGACGTTATCCGCTCAATCGAGCTTGGCGGTTTCGCGGTCGCCGTCACCGACCTCGGCGACTCGCTGCTCGACCGCGAGTGGGGCGGTTTCTTTGAAGTCGCGACGCAGGCGGGCGATGAAATATCCGTAGACGGCATATCCGCTTATGAGGACATCCGCGAGCCGTTCGACATCGCCGGTCGCTTGAACGTGCCTGTCGGCGTTTATCGCCACCGCCGGTTTGAGGTGGAGGCGCTCAGCTCGGAGGCGCGCCCGGTCTCGGTGCGCGGCGAGGTGTCCTGGGGCGGCATTTTCGGCGGCGACATCTTCGCCGTCGAGGGGGGCGTCGCGTGGAGGCCGGGCAAGCATTTCACTTTCGGCGCCGACTACGCGCTGACGAGCTTCGACCTTCCGGCAGGATCGCTCGACGTCCATGTCGGAACGATCGACGCCGTGATCGCTTTTTCGCCGACGATGTTCATCGCGACCGACGTTCAGTACGACAACATCTCGGAGAATTTCACGTTCTTCTCCCGCTTCACCTGGGAGCCGCGGCCCGACCGCGAGATCTTCATCTCCCTCGGCCACTCCGCCGTGATCGAGGAAGACCGCTTTCCCGCTTCCTTCCGCGCGCAAGGATCGAGTTTCGCGGTGCGGCTCGGCCACACGTTCCGTCTGTAACGGCTAAAAAGGCGCCTTTTCTCCCGGCACGCCCCTCTCACTTTCTGAGCGTTTCCGCGGGTTTCAGCCAGATTGTGCGGACAATCCGTATTTTAAAAGGCGCCTTTTTTCTCGCCCAGAGGGCGCCCTCGGCGCGGCGCGCGAAAAAAATTACGCACGACGGCGCGCTCCCGGCCGATCTTCGGATCGGCAAGCGGATTTGAAACCTCGCGCGGCCAGATGAACCAGCAACCGCACCGCGCGACCAACCGGACTTTTCAAAGGTGCGATCCTGCGGGGATTAACCCGCATCGGAAGGCTCCAGAAAACCAAAATCGCGCCGGGCGAAGCCGCGGCGCGATGACGTGACTATGGGGCCTTTCGACCGCGCAAGTCAAGCAATCAATAAGGCGAATGCCTGATGGTTAATTCGTGCGGGAGTTGTCTTAACCGCGTCATCCCGGACGCCGGAGCCGGACCGGGATGACGGCAGAAAGGATTACCCCGCGGGATGAACGCCGGGTTCCGGGCAGGCGTTTTTCGGCCGGCGCATCAAAAGCACGAACAGCACCAGCGCGATGATGGGCGAGCCGACGATGAAGAGCGTCACCGCGACCGCGCCGCCTGCTGCAATGAGACCGACGAGCGCGCCAATCAAGCCGACGACAATGCCGATCGCCGCGCCGATGAGCCCGAGAATTATGCCGGCAAGGCCGCCGAAGCCGGCTGCGATCGATTCGGCGACCGTAAGATCGGTATCTGAAAAATTGTAAGCGGCGATTGAAAGCGCCGCGCCGAGGAAGATGATGAGCACGATCGGCATATAGAGCCATGCCATGCCTGAACTGCGCTTTTGCACGCCGTAGTCCGTGTCGATATTGGCCATGATGGTCGCCCCTTTTGCGATGGTCGTTTTGGCTGTTGCTGACGGGGTCTTCTACGCGCCCCGCTTCCTTCAACGTCGCGCGCAACGGGCGTCCCCGCAAGTCGGCCCGTCGCAAACCGGGGCCCGCCCATCGCAGGGTTCAGGCTCCCACCGCCGCCACATTTGTCGTATCCTGCGGCGATGGCTCGCATCGTCCCCCTCTGGCGCTCCGACGCGATCAGCGTCCACCGGTTCGATCATCCGGCGGAGCATGAAGACCGCCCCTATGCCGAGATCGCAACCGCCTACATGGCGAGTTTCGTCGAAGCGGGGACGTTCGATCTCGAGGTCGGCGACGCCCGCTGGCGCGTCGGCGCCGGCGACGTGATGCTGTCGCGCCCCGACATGCGCTTTCGCGCGA
Source organism: uncultured Caulobacterales bacterium (assembly GCA_964535605.1). GTDB lineage: Bacteria > Pseudomonadota > Alphaproteobacteria > Caulobacterales > Parvularculaceae > Amphiplicatus. The sequence continues at coordinate 73,820 of CAZHUI010000004.1, read as the reverse complement.
GCTATGAGGGCCGCGGCTTCAACGACACCTGCCTGACGATCGTTTATCTCGCCGCCAATGACGACGGCTTTGACCGCGGCAAGACATGGGAGCGCGCAAACCGGACGGTGCTGACTGCGACGAGCCGGCTCAATTATTTGCGCTGGAGCCTCAGGCGGGCGATCGAGACGCACCAACCGATGATCGCCGAGCATTGCGCGGCGGAAATCTTTCAGGAGGTTCCTGAAGAGCGGCCGCGATCTACGCTCAGCGCGCGGCGTTTTGATTGGTATGCGGAGCGGGTGCGATTCGCCTGCGAGCGGATCGAGAGAGACTACGCGTCTTCATTGACCGCGTCGGAGCTTGCCCGTGCGGCGGGCATGAGTCTTTTTCATTTCACCCGCGTCTTCGCCGAACTGACCGGTCTGCCGCCGCACCGTTATCTGTTGAAGACGCGGCTTGACGCGGCCGCCGCGATGTTGCGGCAGGGACGCAGTGTCACCGAGACCTGTTACGCCGCCGGGTTCAACGAACTCAGCCACTTCACCCGCAGTTTTAAGCGAACGCATGGCAAGTCGCCTTCGGCGCTGCGCCGGCAAATTTAGCAAGAAAGCGCAAGCGCTGATCGCGGACCTTGCGGCAGGTAGACCGCGAAGCAACCAGATCGACCCCTCATGAGAAAGATTTTGACGACTTCGATCGCCGCAGCCCTGTCGCTGCAGGCGGCGGCGATGGCAGGCGACGAGCGCGCGATCGTCGCGGCGCTCGACACCGCCTATCAGGCGGCGGTCGAGCGAAATGACGCGGACGCCATGGCGGAAATCCTCCACGACCAAATGATCCTCGTCGTCGGCCGGGGCGACGTCTTCACCCGCGACGACCTGCTGCGCTCCGCGCGTGAGGAAGAGTTTCTCTATGAGATGCAGGTCGAGGTGCCCGGCTCCCAAAGGGTTCGCCTCTATGGAAAGGACACCGCCATCGTCACCGCGCTCTTACGGCTTAAAGGTTCGAAGGACGGTCAGCCTTTCGACAGGCGCTTGTGGTTCAGCGACACCTATGTCCGCACCGAAAACGGATGGAAATACGCTTTCGGGCAGGCGTCGATTGCGTTACCGGCGCCGTAGGGTGCATTGAGCGAAGCGAAATGCGCCATGCTGGTCGTTCGGTGCATTTCGCCTTCGGCTCAATGAACCTTCCGCGAATGAAAAAAAAACAGTCTCCACCCCCGCCTCGCGCCTGGCAGCGCATGCTCTCGGGGCGCCGGCTCGATCTCCTCGACCCGTCGCCGGTCGACGTCGAGATCGAGGACATCGCGCACGGCCTTGCGCGGGTCGCGCGCTGGAACGGGCAGACAAAGGGCGAGCTGCCTTTCACCGTTGCGCAGCATTCCCTGCTCGTCGTCGATTTTTGCGAGTCGATGCGTCCCGACTGGTTGGCGAAATGGCGCCTTGCCGCGCTCCTGCACGATGCGCCGGAATTCGTCATCGGCGACATGATCAGCCCGTTCAAATCCGCGCTCGGCGAAGGCTACCGCAGCATTGAGCGGGGATTGCAGACGGCGGTTCACCTGCGCTTCGGCCTGCCGGCCGCGCTTCCGGAAGCGGTCGAAAAGACGATCAAGCGCGCTGACCGGGCGAGCGCCTTTTTCGAGGCGACGCAGCTCGCCGGGTTCTCCGTCGAGGAGGCGCGGGTCCTTTTCGGCCCTCCGGACGGGGCGCCGGCGATTTCGCTGACGATCGAGCCGACCCGGACCGTTCAGGCCCGGTATCTTGAGCGCTTCCGGCGGCTGATGGCCGAGATCGACGCCGCCGGCGCGAAAAATTGATCCTCACCAGGGCGCGATCTCAAGCGTGTGTGACCGCGGCGTTCTTTTTTTGACAAGAAACGCGTCACAAGGTGGGGCCATGTTGATTGTCTCATCCCTCGCCGGCGCCGCCGAAGCCTACGCCCGCTACAGACCGGGCCAGGTCATTTCGCTGTTGTCGGAAGAAGAAGCGGCGCCCGCCTTCCCCGGCCTCGCGCCGGGGCGCCATCTGGCGCTCTATGTCGAGCGCGAGAGCTGCGCGGCGAGCATCGCCGAGGCGGCGCAGGCGCGCGCGAAAGATATCGTCGAATTCGCCAAGCGCTGGGACGGGTCCGGCGACATCCTCATCCATTGCAATCGCGGCGTTGCGCGATCGACCGCGGCGGCGTTCATCATCTTGTGCATACGCGAGCCGCAGACGCCGGAAGCGGCGCTGATGCGGCGCCTGCGGTCCGCTGCGCCGCATGCCGACCCCTGCCCGCTCTTCGTCACCTATGCCGACGAGATCCTCGGCCGCGAGGGGCGCATGGCGGACGCGCTCGACGATCTTTGTCCGCCCTGCGCGGCGATGCCGGCGCCGCTGGCGACGGTGAAAGTGGCGGCCTAGTCTTCGCGTCGCGGATGACGGTACGACTGCGCGCGTGACGAAGACCCCAGCATCCCCCATTTCGATCGTGCTCAACGCCGTGCTGGCGGTCGTCGAGGACGGTCAGCCGAAATCGCTCTGCGTGAAGCGCGACGGCGGCTTCGGTCTCCCCTACGGCCCATTCGATCCGGCTCGACACCGGACATTCGAACTCGGTCTGCGAAGCTGGGTCGCCGAACAGACGCGCGTCAGTCTCGGCTATGTCGAACAGCTTTATACGTTTGGCGACAAGGGCCGGGAATCGCCCGCCGCCGTCATTTCCGGGAGCGACGGCGACGCCCGCATCGTCTCGGTCGGCTATCTCGCGCTCGCGCCGGAACCGGCGAAAGTCGCTGCGAAGGATGCGCAGTGGCGCAGCTGGTACGACTTTTTCCCGTGGGAAGACTGGCGGCGCGGCGAGCCCGCGACGCTCGCAAAATTCGTGAGGCCAGGCCTTGCCGGCTGGGCCCATCGCGCCGCCAGCGGCCGCGCGCGCGCCGACCGGCTGGCGCGCATCGCCGTCGCCTTTGGCGCAGGCGAGGCCGGCTGGGAAGAAGAACGCGCGCTGGAGCGCTACGAGCTGATGTTCGAAGCGGGCCTCGTCGACGAAGCCTGGCGCGACCGGGCAGGCGCGGCCCCCTCGCCCGCCGCGGGGCTCGCCATGACGTCCGACCACAGACGAATTCTCGCGACCGCGATCGGCCGGCTTCGCGGCAAGCTGAAATACCGGCCCGTCATTTTCGAATTGATGCCCGAGACGTTCACGCTGCTGGCGCTGCAACGGACGGTCGAAGCGATTGTCGGCTTCGAACTTCACAAGCAGAATTTCCGCCGCTCGGTCGTCGAAGGCGGTCTTGTCGAGAAAACGGAAGGCGTCGCCGCCCCGTCGAGCGGGCGCCCCGCGGCGCTCTTCCGCGCCTCGCCCGCAATCAGGCTTGACGCGGCGGCGTCAGGGCTTGCGATCCCGAGATTGAGGACCGGGGCGAAATCCTAAATTTCAGGTCCTTCGTCCTGCGGCGACGGCACGAAGGAAACCAGCGCCTTGTCGATGCGGCGCCGGTCCATGTCGATCACCTCAAAGCGGAGTCCCCGTTCGACGACGCTGTCGCCTTCCGCAGGGATGCGCTGCAGTTTGTGCATGAGAAGACCCGCGACCGTCGAATAATGCGCCGCGTCGTCGAACCCGCGCACGCCGAGGAGCCGCTCAAAATCCTCGATCGGCGTCATGCCGTCGATAATCCATGATCCGTCTTCGCGGCGCACGGCCGGCGACAGGCGGTCGAGCGGCGAGAACGCGGCTGCGCCGGCGATAGCCCCCAGCATGTCCGCCGCCGTCACGATGCCGGCGAATGCGCCATGCTCGTCGAGCACGACCGCCATGCGAACTTCGGAGCCCGAAAACGCGTCAAAGAGGCGCGAGACGGTCAGCGATTCCGGCAGGAAGAGCGGCTTGCGCATCGCTTTTTCGACATCGACGGCGCCCGATTTCGCGAAAGCGGCAAGGAGGTCCTTCGTCTGGACAATGCCTGTCACCTGATCGATATCGCCGCGCGCGACGGGAAAGCGCGAATGGCCGCTTTCCGCGATCGTCTCGATGATTTTCAGCGGCGGATCGTCGAGATCGAGCCAGACGACTTCCGGGCGCGGGGTCATGATGGACCGCAGGTTCCGGTCCGGAAGTTCGAGAACGCCCTCGATCATCTCCTTCTCGTCGCGCCCGATCGCGCCGGATGAGGCGCCTTCCTCGACGAGATGCATGATCTCCTCGTCGGTCACTTCTTCCTTCTTGACGCGGCTCAGCCCGATCACGGTCAAGATCGCGTCGGTCGAAAAGCGGAGGATAGCGACCGCCGGATAGGCGAGCGTTGCAACAAGCCCCATCGGCGGGGCGGCGAGCGAGGCGATCGCTTCGGGCGCCGCCATGGCGATGCGCTTCGGCACCAACTCGCCGAAGACGAGCGACAGGTAGGTCGTCAGCACAATGACGATCGCGAAGGCCGCTTCGTCCGCCTGCTGCGAAAATCCGGGAAACGCGTTGGCGATATGGGGGGCGAGGTCGTCGGCGATCGCGGTCGCGCCATAGGCGCCCGCGACAATGCCGACGAGCGTGATGCCGATCTGTACGGCGGAGAGAAGCCGTGAGGGGTCCTCGCGGAGTTTTAACGCCGCACGCGCCCCGCCATTCCCGGCCTCGGCGCGAGCCTTGAGGCGCGCCTCTTTCGACGAGACAAGCGCAAGCTCCGACATTGCGAACACGCCGTTCAGCAAAATCAGGACGAAAAGGACTGCGATTTCCATGAGTTAGGGCGCGGGGTCCCGCGCCCTTGGCGGCGCCGCCCGGTGCGGCGGCTCTGTTCCCCTAACGCCTTGCGCCGTCTCCGCCAAGAGAGCCGGTTCGAGGACGAGTGCGAGATCAAAAATTGCGTCGCCGCGCTTCCCCGCCGACGCTCTTAGCTACCGGTCGGGACGACGCCGGCCTGTTCGACCATCAGGACGACCGAACGGCCCCGCGCATGCGGGCAATGAAGGACGCCCTTGGGCACGGTGAACGCCTGACCCGGCGCGAGCGAGATCATCCGGTCCTCAAGCTCGATATCGAGATGGCCTTCCATCACGAGGAAGAACTCATCGGTGTCGTCGTGCTTGTGCCAGTGGAAGTCGCCCTCCATCACGCCGAGGCGCACCCAGGCGTCGTTGACCGCGCACAAAGTGCGGTTCCACCAGGGCGATTGCGCGGCGCCGATCGCGGCGACGTCGAAATCGGCGCCCGCCGGATAGAGAATCGACTCCGCGTCAATGTCGTAATCTCTGGTCTTTTCCATAGCTTTCCCCGCCTTGAACCGGTCGCGCCCAATTCGCATCATCCGTCATTCGCAGCAAAACGCCAATCTTTGGGAGGCGCTATGCAAATCGGCGCCGCCCGCCTTCTATCGCCGCAATTGGTTGTCGGAAGCCTCATACCCTACGCGCAGCCACAAGATCGCAGCGACGATCACCAACGCGATCAGCGTCGCGGGATGAACCGCCGTTACCGCGACGCCTGACATCTTCAAGATCGCAATGTCGAAGAGAGGCAGCGCGATTGCTGCGCTCGTCAGTATCGCCAGCGCGCGCCACATGCCTCCAAAAAGGAAGAAGATGCCTGTCGCGGCGATCGTCAGGTTTCGGGAGCGATAAACCGACTGATAGAGCTCGGCCGAAGGTTCCGTCACCGGGACGCCGAAGCTTGCCGCCGCGGCGCCGGGATCAATGATGCCGCGAACCGACAGCGACAGGAGCGCCGTGAGAAGGACCGCCGAAAGGACGAGGGAGGCGAGCTTCACGACAGGCTTCATGGTTCCGCCGCCCCTGTTATTTTCATAATTATCGCTACATAAACTAGACCGCGCGTCAACGCGCCGTCAAGAGTACTTTAGCGATCGATACAAAATGACCGACGAATCCATGAAGAAGCGCGGACGCCCCCGGTCGTTCGACCGAACCGCGGCGCTGGAGGCGGCAATGCTCCTGTTCTGGCGGCACGGCTATGAGGGCGCCTCGATCGCGCAGCTGACGGACGCAATGGGCGTCAGTGCGCCGAGCCTTTACGCTGCATTCGGCTCGAAGGAAGCGCTTTATCGGGAAGCGCTGAAATTTTATCTCGGCGGTCTTGGCGATATCGGCGTCGCGCGCCTCAACGAGGCGCCGAGCGCGAAAGAAGGCGTGCGCCAGGTTCTTCTTGAGGCGGCGCGCGCCTTCACGCGGCCCGGCTATCCGCGCGGGTGCATGGTCGGCGTCGGCAGTTTGCGCTGCGCGGAAGAAAACCGGATCGCCGCCGAAGAAACAACGGCGCTCCGGAAACGCTCTCAGGCCGCCTTCGCGGCACGCCTTCGGCGCGCGAAAAAGGAAGATGAACTGCCCGCGAGCGCTGACCTAGTCGCGATGACGGACTTTTATTCCTCGGTCGTCGAAGGAATGTCCGTTCAGGCGCAGGACGGCGCATCGCGCGCGCGCCTCGTCCGCATTGGCGAGCTTGCTATGAAATCCTGGCCGGCGCGCTAAGGGGGGCGACGGCGCCGCCGGCGGACTATCTGCTTGGCAAATTATTTAATTAAATCAATAGGTTGATGACCGTCCGCGCTTTCGCCGCAGCGGCGTGATCGAGGCAAAATTGTATTGACCGCCCAGTTTATGGATGCGAGGCTTTTCCCCTCGCCCGTTGCGGGCGATTTTTTCCGTCCCATATATGCTCTCATTGAGCATAAATGGCCGGCAGGCCGGGAGAGACGACGATGACGGTTCTGGAAATTGCCCGCGCGAACGGCAAACCGGCGACGCTGCCCTTTACCGAGGCTGTCGCGGCGAAAACCGACCCCCTCTACGCCAAGGTCGCGAGACTGATCCCGCGTGCCGAGTGGATGGCGCACGCGCCCTACATCGCCGCGATCAACGACCTCAAGAAACAGAAGAACGCGGTCATCCTCGCCCACAACTATATGACGCCGGAAATCTATTTCGGCGTCGGCGATTTCGCCGGGGACAGCCTTCAACTCGCGAAGATGGCGCAGGCGACGGATGCAAGAGTCATCGTGCAGGCCGGCGTCCACTTCATGGCCGAGACGTCGAAAATTCTCTGTCCGGATAAAACCGTTCTCATCCCCGACATGGCGGCGGGCTGTTCGCTCGCCTCCTCGCTGACGGGCGCCGATGTGCGGCTCCTAAAACAGAAATATCCGGGCGCGCCGGTCGTCACCTATGTGAATACCTCCGCGGACGTGAAGGCGGAGACCGACATCTGCTGCACCTCCTCGAACGCGGTCGAGATCGTCGAATGGGCCGCCGCCGAATGGGGCTCCGATACGGTCATCCTCATCCCCGACCAGTATCTCGCCAAGAACGTCGCGGCGATGACCGATATCAAGATCGTCACCTGGGCCGGGGCTTGCGAAGTGCATGAACGGTTCACGGCGGAGGACATCCGCGAGCTTCGCGAGGCGAACCCCGGCGTCATCGTGCTCGCGCACCCCGAATGCCCGCCGGACGTGCTCGCCGAGGCCGACTTCGCAGGCTCGACCAGCGGCATGTCGAACTTCGTGAAAACGCACCAGCCGGAGCGCGTCGTCCTCATCACCGAATGTTCGATGTCGGACAATGTGAGCCTTGAAAACCCGGCTGTGAATTTCGTGCGGCCCTGCAATCTCTGCCCGCACATGAAGCGCATCAGCCTGCCGAAAATTCTGCGCTCACTTGAATTGATGCAGCACGAAGTGATGGTCGATCCCGACATTGCAGAGCGCGCGCGCCTTGCGATCGAGCGTATGATCGCATTGCCGCTGAAACGCCAATCGATGTACACGCATCAAAAGGCGCCGCAGGTGCTGGCGGTCGAGGCGCGGGCAGTGTCATGAAGTTTCAGATCGGTATTCTTCGAAAAGCAGCTGCCTTCGCTGCACCTTTCTTTGCCATGTCATGCATGAAAGACAATCATGCGGCGACAAGCGGCGAAGCGCTCCAAATCGAAGTGCTTGAGGACGGCGAAGTCATTGCGAATGGGCAGCGCGTCGATCTGGATCGTCTGTCGAAACTGCTGGAAGAACAGCAGGCTGCCGGCGGAGCTGTCTGGTACTATCGAGAGAATCCGGAGGCCGCTGAACCGCCTGAGAACGCTATGAGAGTTCTTGGACTAATTGTCGAGTTTCGACTTCCAGTGTGCCTTTCGCCGACGCCGGACTTTGCCAATTGTAAAGCGAGCGTTGAGCAATGATCGGAATGTAAGTATCTGGACTCGCGGCTACGTCGGCGCGCTCGTATGCCTACGCTGCCTTACTGTTTCCCCGCTCGTTCCCGCGAAACCGGGAATCCAGGCGGCGGTTCTGGATCCCGGCTTTCGCCGGGATGAGCGGAGAAGTGGTTGACCTCCCCTATCCTCATCATCGGCGCGGGCGTCGCTGGCCTCTACACCGCCCTCAAACTCGCGCCGCGGCCTGTGACCGTCATCACCGCGCGCCCGCTTGGCTTCGATGCGTCCTCCGTCTGGGCGCAAGGGGGGATGGCGGCGGCGATCGGGGAGAATGACAGCGCCAATCTCCACTTCGCCGACACGATGGAGGCGGGCGCTGGTCTCGTCGATCGGGAGGCTGCGCGCGTTCTCGTTGAGGCGGGCGTTGACGCTGTTGAAGACCTTGAACGCCTCGGCGTCCGCTTCGACCGCGGCGCCGACGGCAAGTTCAAACTGGGGCGCGAAGCGGCGCATTGCCGCCATCGCGTCGTCCACGCGACCGGCGATCGGGCGGGCGCCGAGATCATGCGCGCCCTCATCGATGCGGCGCGGAAGACCCCGCACATCACGATCCTTGAGCGTGTCGTCGTCGAAGATTTGCTGACGGACGATCACGGCGATGTCGGCGGCGTCCTCGCCTTCATCGTCGAGAAGGGCGAGCGGACGCTCTTCGAAGCGGCAGAAACGATTCTCGCGACCGGCGGCCTTGGCGGGCTCTACGCGGTGACGACGAACCCGAAGCCGGCGCAGGGCCACGGCCTTGCTTTCGCGGCGCGCGCCGGCGCCGTCATCCGCGACCCGGAATTCGTGCAGTTCCACCCGACCGCGCTCGATGTCGGCGAGGACCCCGCCCCGCTCGCGACCGAAGCTTTGCGCGGCGACGGCGCGATCCTTGTGAACGCTGACGGCAAGCCCTTCATGCAGCGCTATCACCGCGACAAGGACCTTGCCCCGCGCGATGTCGTCGCGCGCGCCGTTGAAGCCGAGCGGTCGGCCGGGCGCGGCGCCTTTCTTGACGCGCGCGCGGCGATCGGCGCCGAATTCGCGGCGAAGTTTCCGACTGTTTTCGCCGCCTGCCAGCGCGCCGGGATCGACCCGCGCATTGTGCCGATGCCGGTCGCGCCAGCCGCGCATTATCATATGGGCGGCGTGATGACGGACCTTGAGGGACGGTCCTCGCTGACGGGCCTTTCGGCGGTCGGCGAAGTCGCCTCGACCGGCGTTCATGGCGCCAACCGCCTCGCCTCGAACTCGCTCCTCGAAGCCGTCGTTTTCGGCGCGCGTATCGCCGAGCGTTTACGCGGCGAGCGCCTGGTCCCGCGCGCGGGCGCCGTCGCGCCCGAGGCGCGTTATGAGCTGGCGCCCAAGCCCGCCGACGCCGGTCTGATGATGCGCCTTCGTCGCGCGATGTCGTCCGGCGCGGCGCTGATCCGCTCGGCGGAGAGCCTCAACGGCGTCATCAATGTCATCAACGAACTCAATGACTCGCCGCTGTTGACGAGCGGCCTCAAGAGTGCGCTCTCTACCGCGGAGCTGATCGCGCAAGGAGCGCTGCTGCGCGAGGAAAGCCGCGGCGGGCATTATCGCAGCGATTTTCCGGAGACGGACGATGAAGCGATGAACACTGAGATTTGCCTCGCGGAGAGCGCTGACCTCGAATGGGAGGAGATGCGGTGATGGCGCATTATGCTCCTTTTGGAGCCGGCTGCTTTGCTTGCAGTCCCTCCCTTGAAAAGGGAGGGATTAGACGCTCATGAACCTCCCCCCCTTCATGATTGAAGACGCGGTCAAGCGCGCGCTCGAAGAGGACCTCGGCCTTGCCGGCGACATCACGAGCGCGGCTTGCGTGCCGGCGGCCGCTCTGTCGAAGGCGTCGATCGCCGCGCGCAGCCCCGGCGTCATCGCCGGCGTCGATCTCGCGCTCGCCGCATTCCGCCTTGTCGACCGCGATATCGAAACCCGCGTCAAGAAAGGCGACGCCGCGCGCGTCGCGGCCCGCGACACCGTCATGCGCATCGAAGGCCCCTCGCGCGGCATTCTCGCCGCCGAGCGCGTCGCCCTGAATTTCCTCGGACGCCTCTCCGGCGTCGCGACGCAGACCGCGCTTTATGTCGAAGCGGCGGCGGGCACGCGCGCCAAGATCGTCTGTACGCGGAAGACGACGCCGGGCCTCCGGGCCTTTGAAAAATATGCGGTCCTCTGCGGCGGCGGACGCAATCACCGCTTCGGCCTCGATGACGCGGTCATGATCAAGGACAACCACATTGTCGCCGCCGGCGGCATCGCCGCGGCGCTGACCGCCGCCAAAAAGGCGGTCGGCCATATGGCGGCGATCGAGATCGAAGTCGAAACATTGGAGGAGATGGAGGAAGCGCTTGAACATGGCGCGCGCATCATCCTTCTCGACAACATGTCATTGGATAACCTCCGCCTCGCCGTGTCGCTCAACAAGGGCCGCGCCGTGCTGGAAGCCTCGGGCGGCGTCACGCTTGACAGCGTGAAAGCGATCGCCGCGACCGGGGTCGACGTCATTTCTTCAGGCGCGATCACGCATTCGGCGCCCTGCCTCGATTTAGGGCTCGATTTCGAGGACTGAGCGCGATCAGGCGCGTTTTTGAACGGGAACGGCCGCCAGCGGCGCGTCCGCGAGGACGCGCAATATTTCGGCTGTCATCTCGCCTTCGTTGATCGGCTTTGAAATGTAGCCGTTCATGCCGAGCGCGAGATAGCGTTCCCGATCGCCGGACATGGCGTCGGCAGTGAGCGCAATGACCTTGATTTCCCGATGGGAAAAACCGGGCGCGCGGATTTCGCGGATTGTCGCGATACCGTCCATCACCGGCATGTGCACGTCGAGCAGAACGACGTCGAACGTCTCGCCCGAGGCGAGGATTTCAAGCGCGGCGGCGCCATTCTCGGCTTCCGCCGTCACGCAGCCGAGCGGGCGCAGGAAGAGCGCCGCGACTTGGCGGTTGATCGGAATGTCATCGACGATGAGGACGCGAAGGCCGGCGAAGCGCGACACCGCCGTCGATTCCGCGCCGCTCGTCTCATTGCGCTCCTGGGCGGGCGCTTTCGGCGCCTCCGCAATGAAGGTGAAGGTGAACGTCGAGCCGGCGCCAGGCGCGCTCGTCATCGCAACGTCGCCGCCCATCTGCTGCGCGAGCTTGCGCGTGATGGCGAGGCCGAGACCGGTGCCGCCGAAATGACGCGACGTCGAGGCGTCGGCCTGGACGAACGGCTTGAACAGGCGCGACTGCGCTTCGGCGTCGATGCCGATGCCGGAATCCTTGACGATGACGGCGATGGCGAAATTGCCTTCGCGCGTCCGCCGCGAGCGGATCGCGACGTCAATCTGTCCCTGCCGGGTGAACTTGATGGCGTTCGAGACAAGGTTTGAAACGCACTGGCGCACGCGAGTCGGGTCGAAATGCAGCATCGGCGGCAGGTCGGCGTCGATCGACAGCGACAGGTCGAGGCCTTTTTCCTCAGCGCGCGGGCGCCAGAGGCGCAAGATGCGCCGCATCGCATGCGCGAGATCGGCGTCAACCGGCGCCATGTCGAGCTTTCCGGCCTCGATCTTCGAAAGGTCGAGCACGTCGTTGAGAAGCGCCGTCAGCGTTTTTCCGGCGTCGAGGATCGACGCGACGTGATCGCGGACTTCGGCGGGAAGGTCATATTTCGAGAGCACCTGCGCGAGGCCGAGAATGGCGTTCAGCGGCGTTCTGATTTCATGGCTGGTGTTGGCGAGAAACGTCGATTTCGAGGCGTTGGCGTCGTCGGCCGATTTGCGGGCGGCCTTCAGCTCTTTCTCGCGGTTCCGCAGTTCCGTGATGTCGACGGAGATCGCGACGCGCCGGCCTTCGGTCAGCTGTTCGTAGGTGACCTGCACGACGCGGCCGTCATCGGTGAGGAGATCGATCGGCACGCCGGCGAGCATCGCCTGGTAGATGTGGCTCGTCGTCGCCTCGACCTCGGCGTCGGTGAATTTCGGCATCGACTTGCGGACGCTCGCGCGCATCGTGTCCTTCATCGACGATCCGGCCGCCAGCATCGAATAGGTGAGACCGAAGCGCGACAGCGACTTGCGGTTGGCGCAGATGACCTCGAAATTCGGCCCGAAGATGGAAAGGCCGTCCGGCAATCGTTCGATCGCCTCAAGGACCAGCTTTCCCGCTTCGCTCGCGCTCATTTGCGCGTTAAAGGTTTTTGAATCCATGGCGCGCCCGCAAATTCCCTGCCTGCGGGTTTACGATAAGAGGGTTAAAGCGGCGCAAACGTCATGTCGGGTGGAGCGCATGGGCTGCCCGGCCAACCCTCGATATTCGACGGGCGGAAATGACTTTGCTTCGCCGGTCGCGTGCAAGTTGCTAGTCTGATCCAATGCGCGTTCAAGCGGAGAATGGCTTTCCATGTCCTGGGAAAAAGAAGTCGACGATCTGCGCCGGCGTGAGGCCCTCGCCGAGCGGATGGGCGGGGCGGAAAAGCTCGCGCGTCAGAAGGAGCGCGGAAAGCTCAACGCGAGAGAGCGTCTCGCCGCGATCCTTGACGAGGACAGCTTTCGCGAGATCGGCAAGATCGCGGGCAAGGGGCGTTATTCCGCCGACGGAGCGTTGGAAGACTTTGCCCCGTCGAATTTCATCTTCGGGCGCGGGCGCATTGGCGGGCGCAATGTCGTCGCCAGCGCCGACGATTTCACCGTGCGCGGCGGCGCGGCTGACGCCGCCATCCACCGCAAATTCGCCATGGCCGAGCAGATGGCGCATGAGATGAGCCTGCCCCTCATCCGTATGATCGACGGCACCGGCGGCGGCGGCTCGGTCAAAAGCCTTGAGCAGATGGGCTTCACCTATGTGCCCTTCGTGCCGGGCTGGGAGCATGTTGTCAAAAATCTGGAGACTGTGCCGGTCGTCGCTCTGGCGCTCGGCCCTTGCGCGGGGCTCGGCGCTGCGCGTCTCGTCGCCAGCCACTATTCGGTGATGGTGCGGGGCATCGCGCAGGTCTTCACCGCCGGGCCGAAAGTCGCGGAAGGCATCGGCGAAGAGCCGCGCGACAACGAGGCGCTCGGCGGCGCCGACATCCATGCGCGGAACGGCGTCATCGACGACGAGGCGGAGACGGAGATCGAAGCCTTCGCCAAGGCGCGCGCCTTTCTGTCTTACCTGCCCTCCTCCATTGGCGGGCGTGCGCCGCGCGCGTTGAACGACGATCCCGTGACGCGGCGCGAGGAAAGCCTTCTGTCCATCGTCCCGCGCGACAAGCGCCAGGCCTATTCGATGCGCAAGATCGTCACCGCGGTCTGCGATCAGGGTTCGGTATTCGAAATGGGCGCACGCTGGGGCCGCGCGGTCATCACCGCATTCGCGCGTCTCGACGGCTGGCCGGTCGCGGTCCTTGCCAGCGATCCGACCTTCCTCGGCGGCTCATGGACTGCGGACGCCTCCGACAAGGCGCGCCGGTTCGTGCAGATGGCGGAGCTGTTCCGTCTGCCCGTCGTTCATCTGGTGGACAATCCGGGCTTCATGATCGGGCTTGAAGCGGAAAAAGCCGCCACCATCAGGCGCGGCGTCGACGCCATGAACGCGATCTACCGGTCAACGATCCCGTGGGCGAGCGTCATCATCCGCAAGGCGTATGGAGTGGCGGGCGCCGCCATGTCGAACCACACGCGCTATCAATACCGCTTCGCCTGGCCGAGCGGCGACTGGGGCTCGCTGCCGATGGAAGGCGGCGCCGAGGTCGCGTACAAAGCGGAACTCGCCGCGAGCGATGATCCGCAGGCGGAATTGTCGCGCATCAAGGCGAGACTGAACGCCGTCACCTCGCCCTTCCGAACGGCGGAGCAGTTTTTGGTCGAGGACATCATTGATCCGCGCGACACGCGCGCGCTGCTGTGCGAGTTTGCGGGGATGGCGAGTAACAGGGCGAAGTGATGGATGAGGCTTCAGTGAAAGGTCACTTTCTTCAGATGATTGGGCTCGCCGTATTGGCACTCGTCATCGGCGGGTGCGAGACAAACAGGATCACGAAATTTGATAACAACTTTTCAATCGGCGGCGACGACAAGCTAATCGCCTTTGTAGGGCGAAAGGTAGCTCTCAAGGAGTTCGATCCTAGCCGTGACGATCCTAAGCCCATGAATGAAGATGAAATTATCATTCACATGGATTCGGCGTTCGAGGCCAGGTACGAAATCCTAGAACTGGTGCACGGCAAATACGGCGAAAAACTTATCGATTTCGAAGTCTACGATCATAACGGCTTCCCAAAATTCGCAAAGCGCGACATCGCAATGCTCTATGTTGGCGAACTCGATGGCCGGCTCGTTCATAAAAAATACCAATGGGATCGTGTTCATCGGACAAAGGAGGGCCGCTACGCCTACTGCGGCGACCCTTATTACTTTCTCGATGAAGGAGAGCGCGCCGATGTCACGCCGCGACCGCTACAAGCAATCGACTTTGACCCGCCAGTTGTCATCCGAATTTCCGACGAATTAATTCCTCGACGCGAACATGATGAATACACAGATGAGGAGATTGAGGCCAATCGCCGCCAAGTTAGCGAAATCTATGCGCCCCCAGCGTTCGGCATTCGAAACGGGATAGCCACCTGTAAAATGGGTGTTTATCCGGAGGAACTTTTTAGAATCAAGAATGAAACCGAGTTTCGGCCGAGAGAGAGGCGACGCCTTTGCAATATTGAAGTCGGGTTTCTACCCTCAGACTGGAATGATCCTGTAAAACGACAAGCTCTTGAAGAGTGCCTTTTCGACAAGAAGAATCGCGGCATCCCCTGATGGAATTGCGTCGCCAGTTTACGGAGCTGCGGAGCGAACGCAGACCTACGGTTCCGCTCATCCCCGCGAAAGCCGGGATCCAGAACTGGCAGTGACTGGATGCCGGCTTTCGCCGGGATGAGCGGAGGTCACAACGGCGCGCGTCACTGCCTTTTTCATCACTGTCGGCAATCGGGCTAAGTCGGGCGCAAGCCATTGCTGCCCCTCGCCCGCCGCGAAGCGCTTCGGCGCGGGCGCTGTCATCACCTCAAGCTCCAGATGAAAATGGGTGAAGGTGTGGCGCACGGTTCCGGCGGGGCGCCACTTGCTCCCCTCTCCCGCTTGCGGGAGAGGGGCCGGGGGTGAGGGGTGGTCAACATGAGCTGACGCCTGCGCAAGCTGACGCCCCCTCACCCGGCGCTTCGCGCCACCCTCTCCCGCAGGCGGGAGAGGGTTAGTCCGGTGCACCCACGCCGTCCCCGGCAAGCCGAGCATGCCGCCGAGCAAGCCTTTTTCCGGGCGGCGTTCGAACAGCACTTCACCCTTGTCGTTGACGAGCGCGTAGACGACGCCGGTGCGCGTCGGCTTTTCCGGCTTCGCCGCCTTGCGCGGCAAAAGCTCGGCGATCCCTTTCGTACGGCCGGCGCAATGATCCGCGAGCGGACACAGCAAACATTTGGGCGCGCGCGGCGTGCACACGCCGGCGCCGAGATCCATCAGCGCTTGCGCGAAATCGCCGGAGCGCTTCGCGGGCCAGACCGACCCGATCGCCGCTTTCAATTTCGGCTTTGCTTTCGGCAATGGCGTTTCAATCGCGAAAAGCCTCGCCGCGACGCGCTCGATATTCCCGTCCATAACGACCGCGCGCCGGTCAAAGGCGATCGCGGCGACCGCCGCCGCCGTGTAGTCGCCGATTCCGGGAAGCGCGCGGAGCCCTTCCTCCGTATCCGGAAAATTCCCGAGCGCGGCGACGGCCTGCGCGCATTTATGGAGGTTTCGCGCCCGCGCGTAATAGCCGAGCCCCGCCCATTCGCCGGTGACCTCGTCGATACTGGCGCGCGCCAGCGCCTCGACCGTGGGCCAGCGCGCGAGGAACGCCTCATATCTTGGCCGCACCGCCCTGACCGTCGTCTGCTGCAGCATCACTTCGGAGAGCCAGACGCGATAAGGATCTGCGCGCTCGCCGCCCTTGCGCGCCCTCGGCCCGACGCGCCAGGGCAGGTCGCGGGCGTTGCGGTCGTACCATTTCAACAGGGCGGCGGAGATCGCGGACATCGCCCGGCGGCTTATGCTAGGGTCGCCGCGATGCGCAAAGTCTTTCGGCCCCCTCTACGCGACCTCGGCCCCCCGCCGCCGACAAGGGCGCCCCGGCCGGCAGCGCCGCCGCTAGGCCGATTCGCCGCGTCGCTGATCGCCGATCTCGCCCGGCGGACCCGCTTTGTGGACCCCGACATCGCCGCCCGCTGGACCGAGCTTGCCGGGCCTGAACTCTCCAAGCTCTGCCGCCCGGGCCGGCTGACCGGCGGCCCATCCGGCCGGACGCTGGAGGTCATCGTCCCGCACGGGGCGGCGGCGGCCTCGGTAGAGTTCGCGGCGGAGACCCTCAAACGCCGCCTCAACGGCTATTTCGGCCCGAATGCGATCGAAGGGATCGCCGTCCTGCAGGGGCCCGCGCCCCCCGGCCCGGCAAAGCCCCGCTTCTCGCGGTTTCGCGGCCCGGAAGCGTAAATTTTCGCCGCAATTTTCACGATAGCTCGACGAAGGAAGGCGACGTTGTACAAGAACGGCGCCCCTTGCTATGCCGCGCCAATTCGCCCGTTTGGCGAGCCGCCCTTTCGAAAGGCCAGACCCATGTCGCCCAGAGCCCTCCGCAACGCGCTTTTCGCCGCCCCGTTCGTCCTCGCTGCCTGCTCCAAGGCGTCATCCGAAGCCGGCCCCGCAGGCGAGGCTGCGCCCGCCGCCGCAACGTCGAAAATCGAGACCGTGCTCGCGACCGACATGGTGATGGGCAAGGCGGACGCGCCGGTGACGCTTGTCGAATACGCATCCGTCACCTGCCCGGCCTGCGCAGCGTTCAACACGCAGATCATTCCGGAAATCAAGACGAAGTTCATCGACACCGGCAAGGTGAAGCTCATCTATCGCGAGTTCCCGACTAACCCCGCCAATTACTCGATCATCGGATCGGTGCTGGCGCGCTGCGCCGCCGAAAAGTCGGGGCCTGAGGCCTATTTCCTCATAACGGACGCGCTCTTCCGCAACCAGCAGACATGGGTCTCGAAAGACGCCCGCGCCGAATTGACGAAAATTGTCGCGCAGGCCGGCATGGACGAAGCCGCGCTCGACGCCTGCGTGAAGCGCGAGGAAATCATCAAGATCGTCAATGAAAACGCGCGCATCGGCTCGGAAGACTACAAGGTCACCGGCACGCCGACCTTCTTCCTCAATGGCGAGAAAATGGCTTTCCGCACCAAGGAAGATTTCGAAAAGGCGATCGCCGACGCCGTGGCCAAAGCCGGAGCCTGATCGATCGCCGATTTATCCACAGGCTGGCCGCTAAAATTGCCGTACCCGGAGAATCGGCGATGAGTTGGATGTTCGCCGTTGCGGCGCATGGCTTGCGCCCGTCAGGATTGTTCTTGTGAAGTTCGTTAATCTCCGCCTCGTCGGCTTCAAATCGTTTGTCGAGCCGACAGACCTAGAAATCCGCGACGGCCTGACTGGCGTCGTCGGCCCCAACGGCTGCGGGAAATCGAACCTTCTGGAAGCGCTGCGCTGGGTTATGGGCGCGACATCGGCGAAGGCGCTGCGCGGCGACGGCATGGGCGACGTCATCTTCGCCGGCACGTCGATGCGCCCGTCCCGCAACTGGGCCGAAGTCATCCTGACGCTCGACAATACGGACCGCACGGCGCCTGCCGAATACAACAATGACGATACGATCGAAGTCTCGCGCCGCATCCTCAACAAGGATGACGGCACGCAGTCGATCTATCGCATCAATTCGAAGGAGGTGCGCGCCAAGGACGTGCAGCTCCTGTTTGCCGATGCCTCTACCGGCGCCAATTCGCCCTCGCTCGTCCGGCAGGGGCAGATTTCGGAACTGATTAGCGCCAAGCCGCAGAACCGCCGGCGCCTGCTTGAAGAGGCGGCCGGCATCACCGGTCTTCACTCGCGCCGGCACGAAGCGGAACTGCGCCTGCGCGCGGCGGAGCAAAACCTCGAGCGGCTCGATCAGGTGATCGGCGAGCTTGAAATGCAAAAAGGCGCGCTACAGCGCCAGGCGCGGCAGGCGACGCGCTATCGCAATCTCTCCGGCGACATCCGGCGCGCGGAAGCGGCAAGCGCTTATCTGCGGTGGCGCGAAGCGGTCGATGCGCGCGACGAAGCGGGCGACCACCTGAAAGAGATCGCAGCGCTGATCGAGGAGACCGCGCGCGCCAGCGCCAACGCGTCAACGGCGCAGGCCGAAGCCCATGCCGCGCTCGATCCCTTGCGCCTCAATGAAGCCGCGGCCGCCGCCGCGCTTCACCGCCTCAATGTCGCGCGCGAAGGGCTCGACGATGAAGCAGCGCGCGCCGAGACGGAAATCCGCCGCCTGACGCAGGAAACCGACCGCCTCGGCGCGGACCTCGAACGCGAGAAGTCGCTGCAGCGCGACGCCGAGGACGCGGTCGACACCCTGTCGCGCGAGGCGGCGGGCCTTACCCAGCGCGAGACGGCCGAGCGCGAGCGGCTGGGCGCCGCCAAATTGCGCCTTGACGCCGCGGTCGAGGCCGTGCGCGCCGCCGAAGCCGCCCTCGACGAGAAAGCCCGCGAGTCGGCCGAATTCGACGCGCGCCGCCGCGCCATCGCGGCCGCGATCGACATGGCCGAACGGCGCCTCCAGAAGACCGCCGCGCAGATCGCACAGCTGACGGACGAAAAGAGCCGCATCTCGCCGACGCCGGAACAGGCCGCCGCGCTTGACGCCGCGACGCAGCGCTTCGCCGAGTCGGAGGAAGCCGCGCGCGCCGCCGAAGCTGCTTATCACCGCGCCGAGGAAGAGCGCGCGAGCGCCGAAGCGAAAGAGCAGGCGCTGAAAGCGCCGCGCCAGAAAGCCGAACAATCGCTTTCCGAATTGCGCGCCGAACGCGACGCGCTGAAGCGCGTGCTTTCATCGCAGGCCGACGGTGACTGGGCGCCGCTCATTCAGTCGGTGTCGGTCGAGCCGGGGTTTGAAAACGCGCTCGCCGCCGCGCTTGGCGACGATCTCTTCGCCGCGCTTGACGGCGAGGCCCCTGCGCACTGGAGCGGACGCGGCGCTATCAGCGAGACCCGCGGTCTTCCAGCGGGCGTCGAGCCGTTGTCGCGTTTTGTGTCTGCGCCCGATGCGCTGGGCTTACGCCTTTCCATGATCGGCGTCGTTGACGCCGCGGACGGCGTGAGGCTGGCGGCGTCGCTCACGCCAGGACAGCGGCTAGTGACGCGCGCGGGCGATCTCTGGCGCTGGGACGGCTTTGTCAGCCGCGCCGAAGCCAAGACCACGGCCGCCATTCGCCTCGAACAGCAGAACCGGCTGACCCGGCTCGAACAGGATTTCATCCTTGCCGAAGAACGTGCGGGACACGCGATTGAAACGCACCGCGCGGCGCAGGAAGATTTCGCCCGCGCGCAAGGCATCGAGCGAGACGCGCGCGCGCTTTTCACCGACGCACGCCGGTCGTTTGACGGCGCCCGCACGCGGCTCTCTGATCTCCAGCGCGAGAATGAGCGCGCGACGGCCCGGCTCGCCTCGATCGCCGATGCGCTCGCCCTCGCCGAGACCGAAAAGTCCGAAAACAACAGCGAGCTCGCCGCGGCGCAGGCCGAACGCGGCGGCTTGCCGGATCCGGCGATCATCGCCGAAGCGCTCGCCAGCGCTCGCGACACCGCTTCGCGCGCACGGGCGGAAGGGACCGAAGCGCGTGCCGCCCATAACGACCTGACGCGCGAAGCGCAGATGCGCGCGCAGCGCCTTGACGAAATCGCGCGCGAGAAAAGCGTCTGGGCGACCCGCGGCGAGACCGCCGCCAACCGCACCGCGGAAATCGCCGGGCGCCTTGAGGCGACCGAGACAGCGCTCGGCGCGGCGGAAGAGCTCCCCGGCCAGATCGAGGAAAAGCGCGGGACGCTCCTCGACCAGATTGGCGCTGCCGAAGCGCGCCGCCGTGAGGCGGGCGACGCGCTGGCCGTCGCCGTGAGCGCGGCAGCCGAAACCGACCGCGCCGTCAAAATCGCCGACGCCGCGAGCGCCGAAGCGCGCGAAGCGCGGGCAAGGCTGGAAGCGCAATCGGAAGCCGCGATCGCCCGCGTCGAAGAAGCGGCCCTCCTCGCACATGAGACTTGTAACGCCGTGCCGGAAGATCTGCCGGCGATCGCCGAGTTCAAGGACGGCGCCGACCTGCCGACGCGCGCCGACATCGACGCACGGCTCGACCGCTACAAGCGAGAGCGCGAAAACCTGGGCGGGGTGAACCTGCGCGCCGACGAGGAGATGCAGGAAGTCTCCGCGCGCCTCGAAGAATTGACGCGCGAGCGCGAGGACTGCGACGGCGCGATCCGGAAACTCCGCGCCGCCATCGGCAGCCTCAACCGCGAGGCGCGCGAGCGCCTCAACGCCGCCTTCGAGACCGTCAACCGCAATTTCTCCTCGCTCTTCACGCGCCTCTTCAATGGCGGGCAGGCGGAACTGCGCCTCATTGACTCAGAAGACGTGCTCGAAGCGGGCCTTGAAATTTACGCCTCGCCGCCGGGCAAGAAGCTCGCGTCGATGTCGCTGATGTCGGGCGGCGAACAGGCGTTGACGGCGACGGCGCTCATCTTTGCCGTCTTCATGGCGAACCCCGCCCCCGTCTGCGTGCTCGACGAAGTCGACGCGCCCCTGGACGACGCCAACACAGAGCGCTTCTGCCGCCTGCTCGAGGAAATGGCGAAGGAAACAAAGACGCGCTTCCTTATCATCACGCACTCCGCCCTCACCATGTCGCGCATGAGCCGTCTCTATGGCGTGACGATGGTCGAGCGCGGCGTGTCGCAGCTGGTGTCGGTCGATCTCAACAAGGCGGAGCAGCTGGCGGCGGCGGAATAGGTCGACGCGATTCTGGCTTGATCAAAGGGCGGCCAACGCAGCAGCCAGCGGCAATTTTTGACTGCTCTTTCGCTTTCAGGCACAGTCTTTTTCCAACTAATGCCGAGGGCGCGAATGGGATCGCTCGTCGAAATTCGCCGGACGTTGGACCTCGGGGAAGCGCTTTGCATCAAAGCGTTTTTCGAAGCCCGTGAAATCTATACGTTTGTGCAAAACGAACATCATATAACCCAGTCGAGCGGCGTGCTCAGCCTCGCCCTCGGCGGCTGTCGTATCGTTGTTGCAGCCGAGGACGCACTAGAAGCGCGTCGAGCTCTCGCTGAGGCCGATTCCGGCGAACTCGCCCTCCAGGAAGACTTTGACGAGGGCTCGATTTCCATCTCGCATTGGTGAGTGGTCACCGGCGCCAGGCCGAATTTGACATTGACACATTACCACGGTAATGTACCTTGATGACGATCCAGTCCAAGATCACCGCTCAAGGACAGATATCGGTGCCCGCCGAGATCAGGAAAAAGCTCGGCCTCAGCCCCGGCTCCACCATCGAATGGGAAGAGCGCGACGGCGAGGTGGTCGTTCGAAAAGCGGGCCGTCATACCTTGGACGACGCGCACAAGGCGCTTTTCCCCGACGGGCCGCCGCCGCGTAAATCGCTCAAGGAACTGAAGGAAGGCATTCGCCAACATATTCGCGAGAAACATGCGCGCGGTCGACACTAACGTCCTCGTCCGCCTGCTTGTTCGCGACGACGCCGAGCAGTTTGGCAAGGCGCTGGCGTTTATCGCGACGGGCGGTTGGGTTTCGTCGGTTGCGCTTGTCGAGACGGTTTGGGTCCTGGAAAGCGTCTACGCGAAATCGAAAAACGAAATCGCCGCGTCCCTCGACCTGCTTTTCGGCGACTCGCGCCTCGCCTTCCAGGACGCCGACGCCGCTTCGGCGGCGCTCGACCAATTTCGGAATCGCCGCGCGCTGGACTTCGCCGACTGCCTTATCCTCGAACTTGCCCGGAAGGCGGGGTATTTACCGCTTGGAACCTTCGACCGCGCGCTGGGCAAGGCCGAGGGCGCTGAGCGTATCGGATAAGAAGGCGCTTCACCGCCGCAAGGGCTCGCTCCGCCGCATTTTTTCTGGCCTCACGCCTCCTCCCCTGCTTTAACCGTTCAAAGCAAAGAAGGGGATTCCATGCGTCCGATTTTCACTCTGACGGCGTCCGCCGTCGCCATCGCCGTTTCCGCCTGCGCCACCGCGCCCGCCGATACGGCCATGTCCTGGCCAAAGGCCGATCTTGCGGCGGCCGCCGCGTCGGTCAATGTCGATCCGTCTGCGAATGTGTTCCTCGCCGAGTGGACAGGTCCCTATGACGGCACGCCCGCTTTCGACAGGATGGACCTCGCGCAGTTAAAGCCCGCGCTTGAAGCCGGCATGGCGATGAACCTCGCAGAGGTTGACGCCATCGCGAACAATCCCGAGCCGGCGACGTTTGAAAACACGATCCTCGCGCTCGAAGACTCAGGCCGAGACCTTGGTCGCGTGTTCTCCTATTACGGTATTCTCGGCGGCAATATGTCGACGCCCGAGTTTCGCGCGATCCAGCAGGAGATGGCGCCGAAGCTCGCCGATTTCGGCACGCAGATCACGCAGAACGAGAAGCTCTTCGCGCGCGTCAAGGCCGTCTATGAAAGCCCGCGCGTCAAGAAAATGCGCCCGGACCAGCAGCGCCTCGTCCGGCTCGTCTATGACGGCTTCGCGCGCGACGGCGCAACGCTTGAAGGCGCTGCAAAGGAACGATACGCGGCTATCGATAAGCGCCTCGCCGAACTCTACACCAAGTTCGGCAATAACGTCCTCCATGATGAGGAGAGCTACGTCACCTATCTTAAGAAGGGCGATCTCGGCGGCCTGCCGGATTCGTTCGTGAAAGCGTCCGCCGCCGCGGCCGAGGCGCGCGGAAAAAAGGGCGAATACGCGATCACCAACACGCGCTCGTCGATGGACCCTTTCCTCACCTATTCGACCAATCGTCCGCTGCGCGAAAAAGTCTGGCGCACCTATTACGACCGCGGCGACAATGGCGACGAGTTCGACAACAACGCGGTCATCGCCGAAATACTGGCGCTGCGCGACGAGCGCGTCGCCCTCCTTGGTTACGACAACTATGCGGCCTGGCGGCTCGAAGACCGCATGGCAAAAACGCCTGAACGCGCCATGGAGCTGATGATGGCGGTGTGGCCCGCCGCCGTCACGCGCGCGAAAGAGGAAATCGCCGACATGCAGGCGGTGGCCGACGCCGAAGGCGCGAACATCAAGATCGAGCCGTGGGATTATCGTTTCTACGCGGAAAAAGTGCGCCTCGCGAAATACGCGCTCAATTCCGACGAAGTGAAGCAGTATCTTGAATTGAACAAGCTGCGCGAGGCAATGTTCTACGTCGCCGGCGAATTGTTCAATTTCAATTTCGCCCCCGTCGCGGAAGGATCGGTTCCGGTCTTTCAGGAAGACGTGAAAGTCTGGGAAGTGACCGACAAGACGAGCGGCGCCCATGTCGGCCTATGGTATCTCGATCCCTTCGCGCGTCAGGGCAAACGCTCCGGCGCCTGGGCGACGAGCTATCGCAGCCACGAGACGTTCAACGGCAAGGAAACCGTGCTGTCGTCGAACAATTCGAACTTCGTGAAAGCCGCGCCCGGCGAACCGGTGCTCATCTCATGGGATGACGCGGAAACCTATTTCCACGAATTCGGACATGCGCTCCACTCGCTCGCGTCGAATGTCGCCTATCCGACGCTCAATGGCGGCGTTCGCGATTACACCGAGTTCCAGTCGCAGCTTCTGGAGCGCTGGCTGCCGACCGATCCCGTCATCAAGAATTATCTCGTCCATTACAAAACCGGCGAGCCTATGCCGGCGGCGTTGGTCGACAAGATCAAGGCGGCGGCGAATTTCAATCAGGGCTTCCAGACGACCGAGTACCTCGCATCGGCCCTCGTCGACCTGAAGTTCCACACCGCCGATCCGACGGGCATTGACCCCGACGCGTTCGAACGCGAGACGCTCGCCAGTCTCGGCATGCCGTCCGAGATCGTCATGCGCCATCGCAGCCCGCATTTCGGGCATATCTTCTCGGGCGAGGGCTATTCGGCCGGTTACTACGGCTACATGTGGGCGGACGTGCTGACGTCTGACGCCGCTATCGCCTTCGAAGAGGCGCCGGGCGGCTATTACGACAAGGGCGTATCGCGGAAGCTCGTCGATTACCTCTTCTCGCCCCGCAATTCGCTCGACCCGGCCGAGGCCTACCGCAAATTCCGGGGCAAGGACGCCGGCGTTGAAGCGCTCCTCAAGGACCGCGGATTCCCGGTTCCAGGGGACGCCGCGAAGTGAGCCATGCTGCGCCGCGTCAACACGACGCGGCGCAGCAATATAATCGGCGATTCAAGCCTTTAACCCGAATGACGCTTCCTTGACGGTGGTGAGGGTCGCAAGTATGGTCCGCGCCGTTTTAGGGGGTGGAGCGTCCGTTCCACCCATCTCCAAAGTCGCACATGGCGGATCAGCCGAACGGTCTCCCGCCTAACCCGCTCGACGATCTTTCGTCGCGCCTCGACGCAGCCCGCAAGGAGCATGCGCCGGACGCCGAAAACGGTGAGCGCGGTCAGGCGATCGGCAGGGGGTTCCGGCTTGGCTCGGAACTTCTCGCCGCGATGATCGTCGGGCCGCTATTGGGGCTTGGCGTTGATCGGCTCGCGGGCACGTCGCCCTGGGGGTTGATCGGCGGAATTCTGATCGGCTTTGCGGCCGGCGTCAGGAATGTCGCGAGAGCGATGAAGACGGAGCCCTCTGACGAAGACGGGCGAGACTGACCGGAAGCGGGCGCTGCGCCCTCTTCAAAGGGGCGCGTGAGACATGCTTGGCCTGAAAGCCGCCGGTCCGATGGAACAATTCGAGATTGTTCCTCTGTTTCCGCTCTCGCTCGGCAATGTCGACATTTCCTTCACGAACTCCACGCTGTGGATGCTGATCGGCCTGTCGGCCGCGCTCGTCTTCTTCATGCTGGCGACGCGCACGCGCGCGCTCATTCCGGGGCGCCTGCAGTCGGTCGCGGAGATTTTCTACGAGTTCATCGCCGACACCGTGCGCGGCGCGATCGGCCCTGAAGGGATGAAATTCTTCCCTTACGTTTTCACGCTCTTCATCTACATCCTGTTCGCCAATCTGCTCGGCCTTTTCCCGTCGATCCCGGGCGTTTCGCACACCTTCACGACGACGAGCCATATCGCCGTCACTTTCGCGCTCGGCTTTCTGACGATCGCCATCGTTGTCATCTACGGGTTTTACAAGAACGGCCTGGGCTTTCTGAAACTGTTCGTGCCGTCGGGCGTTCCGGCCTGGCTTTTGCCGCTGGTCAGCCTGATCGAGATCATTTCGTTCCTGTCGCGTCCGATCAGCCTCGCGATCCGGCTGTTCGCCAACATGCTCGCCGGGCACATCATTCTGAAGGTCTTTGCGGGCTTCATCATTTCGCTCATCGGCGCGGGCGGGCTGTTCAGCCTGATTTCGATCTTCCCATTCATCGGCATCGTGCTTATCACGCTGCTCGAAATTCTGGTCGCGTTCCTGCAGGCCTACGTTTTCGCCATCCTCACCTGCATCTATCTCAACGACGCGGTGCACGCAGGCCATCACTAGATCGACGGTTTCGCGACGCAGACCGGGGCCGGCTGCGCAGCGACATGGACAACGGCTCATAGAAGAACCCAGGAGTAAGACATGGACGCAGAAGCAGCAAAACTGATCGGGGCGGGCATTGCTTCGCTGCCGCTCGCAGGCGCAGGCGTCGGCCTCGGCCTCATTTTCGGAAACTTCCTCGCGGGCGCGTTCCGCAACCCGTCGGCGGCGGCCGGCAACCAGCAGACGCTGCTGCTGGCGTTTGCGCTGACGGAATTCACGGGCCTTCTCGGCTTCGTCATCGCGATGCTCATCCTGTTCGCATTCTAAGCGCGGCAAGCCGCTCCGACGACAGAGGCCGACCGACATGATTGAGAGCATCGTCGCGCTCGCAGACGCCGCAGCAGAGGGAGCCGCCAAGAAAGGCGGCCTGCCCCAGCTCGACGTTTCAACGTTCCCGAGCCAGATCTTCTGGCTCGTGGTAACGTTCGGCGCGCTTTATCTGATCATGTCGCGGATGGTGCTGCCGCGCCTCGGCGCCGCGATCGAGGAGCGGCGCGACCGCATCGCCGACGATCTCGACCGCGCGGCGGAGTCAAAGCGCATGGCCGAAGAAGCGGAGGCGGCCTACAACCGCTCGCTCGCCGACGCGCGCGCCAAGTCGCAGGCGATCGCCGCCGAGACGCGCGACGAGGTGAACGCGGAGATCGCCGGGCTCCAAAAGGAAGCGCAAGAATCGCTGTCGTCGCGCGCAACCGCCGCCGAGGCGAAGATCGCCGCGATGAAGGGCGCCGCCGCCGCCAAGGTGCGCGAGGCGGCTGCCGACACGACGCGCGCGATCGTCGAGGCGCTGATTCAGGAAACGCCGGCGGAAGCCGCTGTCGAAGCCGCGCTCGCCAAAGCCGCGCAAGCGAGGTAACGAGACATGATCGCACTCCTCCTCGCCGCCGCCGCCGAAGAAGCCGCTCATGGGGCCGGTCATGCGCCGACGCCGCTCCTTGAAGACACCTCGTTCTGGGTCAGCCTCGGCTTCCTCGTCGTGCTTGGCCTTTTCGCCTATTTGAAGGTGCACAAGCAGCTTGCCGACGGGCTCGACAAGCGCGCGCAAGGGATCGCCGACGAACTCGACCGCGCGCGCGCCCTGCGCGACGAGGCGCAGGAAATCCTCGCCAAATACCAGCGCCGCCAGCGCGAAGCCGAGGACGAGGCCGAAGCGATCATCGATCAGGCCAAGCGCGATGCGGCGCGCATCGCCGAAGAGGCGCGCATCAAGATTGAAGACCAGCTGGGCCGCCGCGCCAAGGCGGCCGAAGATAAGATCGCCCGCGCCGAAGCGCAGGCGATCGCCGAAGTGCGCGGCCAAACGGCCGACCTCGCCATAGAGGCTGCGCGCGAAATCATCCGCACCCGCATGGATCAAGGGGCGCAGTCCGCGCTCGCCGAGCGGTCGATCGACGAAATCCGGTCCAAACTTCACTAGGCGCCGGCCGCCGATCCGTGCCCTTAGCGCCTCGCCGCGGGATGAATCTGCTTACCGGCCGCAGCTTTCGCCTTCCGGCGCCCGCCGCCATAGGCTAGAACCCCTCCTCGGGGCGCAGGGGTATTGGGGCTGCCTGCGATCGCCTTCAGCCGCCATGCGGCGGGGTCAACAAGGAGCGGGTTATGGGTCGTTTGGTTCTCTTTCTGATTGTAATCGCGGCGGCGCTGGCCGGCGTGTGGTTTTACGCGCCGGGCGGCAAGGACATGCTGCTTGGGGCGAAGTCGTCGGTCATGGGCATGATCGGCAAGTCAGAGCCGGCAGCTGAGCCGGTCGGCGAGGCGGTTGATGACGCTGCGGACGTCATTGAAGAGGCGGTCGATGACACGGGCGACGCTATTGAAGAAGTCGTTGAAGATACGGCCGACGCCGTTGACGACGCCGCTTCGGGCGATCCGCAGAACTAGAATCCTTAAGCCGTCGCAAGACGCCGGACGCGCCGCGGCCCTGCCGCGGCGCGTTTCGATTCGCGCCAACTCACCGGTCAGATAAGTTCTGCGCATGCGGCGGCGGTTCGACCATATCCAGGCCCTGCGCGGCGTTGCCGCCCTGATGGTGCTCGCCGCGCATATCAAAGGCGCAGAACTCGATTATGGCGGCGAAGGCGCTCTCCTTCCCTTCTCCCTTTACTTGGGCGTCACCGGCGTCGATCTCTTTTTTCTGATTTCCGGCTTCGTGATGGCGCATGTCGCGCTCGACGGGGATCGCGGACCGAGCGCGGCCGCGCGCTTCCTGTTCAATCGCGCAGCGCGGATCTATCCCGTCTATTGGGCGGTGACGCTGGCGCTGCTGGTTCTTTATGCGGGAAAGCAGGCGCTGTTCGCCGAGGCGACGCCCTTTCCAAATCCCGTCGAGACGTTTCTTCTTCTTCCGGACGAAGTGTTTCCGCTGGTGCCGGTCGGCTGGACGCTCGTCCATGAGTTGTATTTCTATCTGATCGTCACGTTCTTCGTCCTGCAGCGGAAAATTGGCGTGCTGACGTTTCTTGGCCTGTGGGCCGCGGTCGTAGCCGCGGCGCATCTCGCGGGGGTCGCCGACACAAACCCATGGACGCGCGTCGCTTTCAGCCCGCTGACCTTCGAATTCATCGGCGGCGCGGGGATCGCCCTTCTCGTGCGGCGAGGCGCTGCGGGACTGGCGTTGCCCGCGCTCATCGCCGGCGCCCTGATCGTGCTCGCCCTGTCGATATTTCTCGCGCCGGCGCTCTATCCGGACGCTGTCGCCGATTTTTCCCGGCGCGTTCTCATCTTCGGACCGCCTTTCGCGCTTATCCTTTACGGCGCCGCCGCGCTTGAGGCGAAATCAGGCGCGCGCGCGCCAAAATGGCTGATCAGCGCGGGCGACGCTTCCTATTCGCTCTATCTTGTCCACGTGCCGGTCTTTCTCGTCGTCGGCAAAACGCTGAGCCTCTTTCTGCCGGACGGCGCGTTCGACAACCCGGTCCTCATCGCTTGCTATATTGCAGGCAGCCTCGCCGCCGCCTTCGCGGTCCATCATTGGTTTGAGAAGCCTGCGCTCGCCGCCGCAAAGCGGCTCGGCGACGCGTTGTTCCGCAGACGCCAGGCGGCGCCTACCGTCCCCTGATAAGGGAGAGCTGGTTTACTCCGCCGCCTTGGGCGCTTCCGCCGGCGTCCAGCGCAGCACGGGCTTTCTCGCCGCCGCCGTCTCGTCGAGCCGGCGCCGCGGCGCGTGGACAGGGGCGGCCTTGAACCGCGCCGCTTCGCCTGCTTTCGCGCGGCGCGCGAGATTGACGAGCGCGTCGCAAAACTGATCGAGTTCCTGTTTCGATTCCGATTCCGTCGGCTCGATCAGCATTGCCCCGTGCACGACGAGCGGGAAATACATTGTCATCGGATGATAGCCCTCGTCGATCATCGCCTTGGCGAAGTCGATCGTCTCAACGCCGGTGTCTTTCAGGAAGTCGTCGTTAAAGAGCGCCTCGTGCATGCAATGGCCGTCGAACGCCGGGGTCATTTCCGCCTTGAGGCGCGCGAGCACGTAATTGGCGTTGAGGACCGCATCTTCCGAGGCCTGACGAATGCCGTCGCCGCCATGGCTCATCATGTAGCTCATCGCGCGCACGAACATGCCCATCTGGCCGTGGAAGGCGGTGATGCGCCCGCCCGCCGTCCCCTCGCCCTCGGCCTTCGCTGCGCGGCGCGTTTCAACAAGGTGATAGCCGCCTTTCTCCGCGACGACGTAAGGCACCGGCGCGAAGGGCGCGAGCGCGGCGGAGAGCACCGTCGGGCCGGAGCCAGGGCCGCCGCCGCCATGCGGCGTGGAAAAGGTCTTGTGCAGATTGATGTGCATGGCGTCGACGCCGAGATCGCCCGGGCGGACCTTGCCGGCAATCGCGTTGAAATTCGCGCCGTCGCAATAAAAATAGCCGCCGGCTTCATGGACCGCATCGGCGAGCGCCCTGATGTCGCGCTCAAAGAGACCGCAAGTGTTGGGGTTCGTCACCATGATTGCGGCGACGTCCGGCCCGAGTTTCGCCTTGAACGCCGCAAGATCGACGCGGCCCGTCGCGTCCGCGGGAATATCATCGACCGTGAAGCCGCATTGCGCCGCAGTCGCTGGATTGGTGCCGTGCGCGGATTCGGGCGCGAGAACGCGTGTGCGGACGGCGCCTTCCCCGCGCGCTTCGATTGCAGCCTTTATCGTCATCATTCCGCACAGTTCGCCATGCGCGCCCGCCTTCGGCGACATGGCGACGGCCGGCATGCCGGTCATTTCCGTCAGCCAGTGCGCAAGCGTGTCGATCAATTCGAGCGCGCCTTGCACCGTCGATTGCGGCTGCAAGGGGTGAATGTCGCCAAAGCCCGGAAGCCGCGCCATTTTCTCGTTGAGGCGCGGATTGTGCTTCATCGTGCACGAGCCGAGCGGAAATGGCCCCATGTCGATCGCGTAGTTCTTTTGGCTGAGACGCACGAAATGGCGCATCATCTCGGGCTCAGAGAGGCCCGGCAATCCGATGGCGCTGACACGCGCATGCGCGCCGAGGCGCGAGGCCGTCTTCGGCGCCGGAAAATCGACGCCGGTCGAGGCGAACGCGTCCTTCTCGAAGATCAGCGATTCTTCGATCTGCAGCGCCTTGTTGCCGGTGAAGGTGTCGGCGCCTTGCGCGGGCGCGGCGTCGCTGCGGGTCGGGCGGCCTTGATTGTTCATGGTCATGATTGATGCTCGTAAGAGTCAAAGCTGAACCGCTCATCCCGGCGAAAGCCGGGATCCAGGGTCACGCGGACCGCGTTTGGGGCGAACGTGGATCCCGGCTTTCGCCGGGATGAGCGGGAGAATAGTACGCGCTCACAAGACATCGGCGAGCGCTTTCACAAATGCGTCAATATCCCCATCGCTCACGCACTCCGTCGCCGCGACGATGAGGAGATTGTGAGTCTCCTTGTCGAAGGGCCAGAGCCGCTCGCCTGGGACACCGCCGAGGACGCCTTTTTTCGCCAGCGCCTCAACCACGTCATTGGCGTTTTTCGGCAGGCGGATGGTGAATTCGTTGAAGAAGCTTTTCGTCAGAACGCTGACGCCCTTGACGCGCGCCAGCGCGTCCGCGGTCTTGCACGCCGCCTCATGGTTCAGCATCGCAACGCGCCGGAGGCCCGCCTCCCCCAACAATGTCATGTGCGCGGTGAAGGCGAGCGCGCAGAGGCCGGAATTGGTGCAGATGTTCGAGGTCGCCTTGTCGCGGCGGATGTGCTGTTCGCGCGTCGATAGCGTCAGGACAAAGCCGCGCTTGCCGTCGGCGTCCGTGGTCAGGCCGCAGAGCCTTCCCGGCATCTGGCGCATGTATTTCTCGCGCGTCGCGAAGAGGCCGACATAGGGCCCGCCGAAATTGAGGCCATTGCCGATCGACTGGCCCTCGCCGACGACGATGTCGGCGCCCATCTCGCCGGGGCTTTTGACGGCGCCCAAGGACATGACCTCGGTGACGACTGCGACGAGGAGCGCGCCCTTCTCGCGGCAGGCGCTCGCGAGCGGCGCAAGGTCGCGCAGATTTCCGAAGACGTCGGGGTTCTGCACGATCACGCAGGACGTGTCCGCGTCGATCGCGCCCTCGAGATTTTCCGTCCCCTCGATATCGACGGGACTGAAGACGACCTTATCGCCGTGAAGCTCGCTGTTCGTCCTCACGACCGCCGCGTAATGCGGATGCAGCGCTCCGGAGAGGATGACTTTGGTGCGCTTGGTGATGCGCCGCGCCATCAATGCGGCTTCAGCGCAGCCCGTCGAGCCGTCATACATCGAGGCGTTGGCGACCTCCATGCCGAGGAGCGCCGCGACCTGCGTCTGGAATTCGAAGAGATATTGCAGCGTCCCTTGCGCGATTTCCGGCTGGTAGGGCGTGTAGGAGGTCAAAAACTCCGAACGCTGTATGATGTGATCGACGCTCGCCGGCACATGATGCTTGTAGGCGCCGGCGCCGACAAAGAACGGCCCGGCGCCCGCCGCACGGTTTTTCGCCGCCATGGCGCCGAGCTTGCGCTCGACTTCAAGTTCTCCGGCATGGGCCGGCAAATCGATCG
This sequence comes from uncultured Caulobacterales bacterium, assembly GCA_964535605.1. GTDB lineage: Bacteria > Pseudomonadota > Alphaproteobacteria > Caulobacterales > Parvularculaceae > Amphiplicatus. The sequence goes on along the minus strand of CAZHUI010000004.1, from coordinate 42,030 downwards.
TCGCGTTAAGCGCGGCCTTGGGCACATCGCTGTAAAGATCGTCAATCGATTTGACGCCGATGACCGACAGCATCTGGCGGCGGTCAGCGTCCGAAAGCGGCAAATAACGCATGGCTAAAGGGTCCCGAGAAATTCTTTGTACGCGGCCTCGTCCATCAGCGCGTCCGTCTCCGCCGCGTTCGAGGGTTTCAGCTTCACGAACCACGCGGCGCCCGCGGGGTCCGCGTTCACCTTCGCAGGCTCGTCGACGATCGACTGGTTGACCTCGACGATTTCGCCGGAGATCGGCGCGTAAACGTCTGACGCCGCCTTCACCGATTCAACGACCGCCATGTCGTCGCCCTTCTTGAACGATTTCCCTGCGGCGGGGAGCTCGACGAAGACGACGTCGCCAAGCTGTTCGGCCGCATGCGGACTGATGCCGATGACGGCGAGGCCGCCTTCCATGCGAACCCATTCGTGATCTTTGGTGTAACGGACGGTCATGGCGATCTCCTAGCCGCGGTAATAGGTGTGGGGGACGAAAGGCATGTCGGCGACGACAGCGGGCAGCGCCTTGCCGCGCACCATCAGATTGACCGGCGTTCCGGTTTTCGCATGGGCCGCGTCGACATAGCCCATAGCGACGGGGTTGTTCAGCGTCGGGCCGAACCCGCCCGAGGTGACGACACCGATTTTCGCGCCCGACGCATCGACGATCTCCGTCCCTTCGCGCGCAGGCGCCCGCCCCTCAGGGCGGAGGCCGACGCGCAGTCGCTTCGGGCCATTTGTCAGCTCCCGGAGGATACGCGCGGCGCCCGGAAAACTTGCCTCTTCCTTGCGGCGCTTACCGAGGACAAAGGAAATATTCCCTTCGACCGGCGACGTCGTTGTGTCGAGATCGTGCCCGTACAGGCAAAGCCCGGCTTCCAGGCGCAGCGAATCGCGAGCGCCAAGGCCGATCGGCGCGACGTCCGGATGCGCGAGCAGCGCGCGCGCTAACCGGTCGGCGTCGGCGTTCGGCGCCGAGATTTCAAATCCGTCCTCGCCGGTATAGCCGCAACGCGAGAGAAGCACGTAGGTTCCCTGCCATTCGAGCGGGCGCATCGACATGAAGGGCTGTGAGGCCGCGCCCGGAAAATGACTGTCGATGACGGCGGCGGCTTTCGGTCCCTGCAAGGCGATCAGCGCGCGGTCCGAGGCGATCTCCAGCGCAGCGCGGCCGGCGAGTTTCGATTGGAGGAACGCGAAATCCTGCTCCTTGCACGCGGCGTTGACGACGAGGAAAAGCGAGCCGTCGCCGGATGGCATGGCGGGGCGCGTGATCATCAGATCGTCGAGAACGCCGCCATCGTCATTGAGGAAGACGCTGTAACGCATCGCGCCGCGCTTCAGTTTCAAGACCTCGCCGGGAACGAGCGTTTCGAGCGCAGCGGAGATGCTGGCGTGCGCTTCTTCCGTTCCCTTCGCCTTTTCTGTCGTGCGCAGCCACGCCTGGCCCATATGCGAGACATCGAAGAGGCCCGCCTTAGCGCGCGTCCAGAGGTGCTCTTTCAGCACGCCGTCCGGATACTGCACCGGCATATCGTAGCCGGCGAACTCCACCATCTTCGCGCCGAGCGAAAGATGAAGGGCGTGAAGGGGGGTGCGCTTCAACGAATGGGCGGCGTCGGTCATAAATGTTCCATGATCGTCCGCCGCGCGCGTCGCGGCGGGACCCCGGCTGTCACGGAACCTGAGAGATTCCCCGCGGCGTTTCGCCGGGGTTACTCCGTCGGTGTACGGAGCAAAACGGCGCTCCGCAGCTTTCCAGCCTCAAAGTCGCGCGCGGTCCTTTTGCCTGAGAGTTTCCGGGGCGGTTGCTCCTTCGGCGCCGGCCTTTCGGCCGGTCTCTCCCGCAAGACGCGACGCCGGGCGAACCCGGCGGCCGCGACCATAGTGGGGCGCCTCAGACAGTCAATGAGTCGTTCTCAGATCGCGGCGGCCACGGCCACCGGCGGCAAGGTTGGATCGCTGCAATTGCCGCATTGGCCGCGCGCTTCGAGCCGCGCCGTCTTCAGTTGAAACGCCGCGCGGCGGATCACCGGGCGCAGCGCGGCTTCGATGCCGTCGATTTCGACCTCCTTCGCCGAGGCGCAGGTCTCGCAAACGAGGAAAACCTGCACGTCGTGCGGCCCTTCATGCCGGCAGAGAACGAAGGAATTGAGGCCTTCGAGCTTGTGGATGAAGCCCTTCAGCTCCAGCCCCTCAAGCGCGCGATAAACTGTCATCGGCGCGCGCACGCCGCGCTCCTTCAGCTTGTCGAGAATTTCATAGGCCTTGAGCGGTTCGACGCTGACGTTGAGCGAATCCCAGACAAGGCTTTCATTGCGGGTAAGGCCGTCCGGGTGACGGCAGTCGTCCGGGTCATGGTCGTGGTGATCGTTGCCATGGTAATGGCCGCTACCGCCCTTTCGCGAGTTTGACATTGTTCAGTCCCCGATGGTGAGCCGGACCGGAAGTTATAGCAATGTTATATCACGTAGAAGCCTAAAAATCGAAATTCCGCGCGCGAAACCACTTAGAGGCGAGCCATTTTTCGCCCGCAGTGACGGGAAGGCCAGCATGCCGCGATGAAGGGTCTGGCCGCCCATCGGCAAGAACGTTTGAAAAAACCAGAATATCGCCGGGCTTTCCTTTCACTTTAAGACCGCGGACGAGGAATTCAGTTTCGCCGCCCTCATAGCCGTCATTCAGGTAGAGGAGCGCCGTCTTCACGCGCTGGCCGCTGCGGTCGAGATCGGGGCCCGGCGGCACAATGTCAAAATGCGGCCGGTATTGTTCGCCCGGCCGGTAGCGCATGACGCTCAAAAATTCGCCCTGCCGGTCATCAAGGCCTGCGGCGGCGGCTATCGTCCGGTTGACGGCGACGATCGCGAGATCGAGGTCGAGGGGCGAAAGGCTCGCCGTCTCCGAAGACCGCAACGGATCGCGCATCATCCCGGTCCCGCGCGGATCATAGACGAGCGCCGGGCCAAGCCGGGGCGCGGCGTGCGCAATCACATAGTCGCAGAGCGCGCGCGGAACGGCATGGCGGAAAAGGACGACGACCGGAGAATCCGAAAGGCGTTCGGGCGCGGGCGTATTCGGCGGCGACAGCGTCAGGCGGCGAGCGACGTCCATCCAGTCCCGCGGCGCAGCGCCGTCGAGCAGCGCGGCGCCGTCAGGATCGTCCGGATGCTGAAGAACAAGCAGCGCGCCGATCTCGCGCCGCATCGGCGCGAGGCCTTTTTCCGCAAGGCGAAGGACCGCCGCGATCGCCGATGCATCCTCTTGCGCGAAAGCAAGGCCGGTGGCGCGCAGGACGGCGACCAGACGCGTCGCAGAGGGCGAGCCTTTCGCCGCGGCGTCAGCAAGCAGAGGTGCGACGGCTTCGGCGCCGGCGCGCGTGTGCATCTGGCGCGTCGCCAGCGTGAAAAGCGCCTCGGGCTCGCCGCCGCCGGCGGCGGCGTTGAGCCATCGGTCAGCCTCTTCCCGGCGCCCGGCGCGCGCCAGATGCGCGGCGAGCGAATATTGCGCATGGGCGTCGCCAGCTTCGGCGCGCTGCTTCAATTCCTCAAGCGTGATCGGTGCCGCCATGCTGCGACGTTAGAACGGCGCGGGCGAAAGGGGAATTCCGCGCGCCAGAGCGAGGCCTTTGCAATCGCCTTATTTCCAGCCCGCCTCGTCGAACACCTTCACCGCCTCGCCCTGATTCTCGCCGAGCGCCGCCATCGGCAGGTCGTCTTCGCGGAAAGCTCCCAGCGCCGCGACAGGGCCGGAGGCGGGAACAGCGGCGACGACCGGATATTCATTGTTGCCGAGCGCGAACCGGGCCTGCACCTCATCGCGCAGCAGAAAAGCGAGCAGCTTTTCGGCGTTCGCCGCATTGGGCGCGTGACGGGTGACGCCTGCGCCCGAAACGTTGACATGCGCGCCCGTCGTTTCCTGATTGGGGAACAGGACGCCGATTTTCGCGCCGATGGCGTCCTTCGCCGCATCGCCCGTTTCGATATAGCGCGCGACATAATAGCTGTTGACGACCGCAAGCCGGCAAATGCCAGCGGCCACCGCTTCGATCTGGCCCGTGTCATTGCCTTCGGGCTCGCGCGCGAAATTGGCGACGACGCCCTTCGCCCAGCCGAGCGCCGCCTCGCGTCCCTGACGCGCGATGATCGACGCCAAAAGCGACTGATTGTAGATATTCGTCGACGACCGCACGCAAAGCGTTCCGCGCAAGGACGGATCAGCGAGATCGCCGTAGTCTTGCAATCCTTCGGGGAGACCAGCCTCCTTGTTGTAGACGATGACGCGCGCGCGCTTCGAGACGCCGACCCATTCGTTCCCGGGATCGCGAAACTGTTCTGGCGTCCGCGCAAGAACCGCCGCATCCTCGATCGGACGCAGCACGCCGCGCGATTTCGCGCGCCAAAGCATGCCGGCGTCGGCGGTGATGAAGAGATCGGCGGGGCTCGCCGCGCCTTCAAGCGCCAGGCGTTCGATCAGCGAGTCGCCTGCAGCCTCGATCACATAAACCTTGATGCCGGTTTCCGCTGTGAAGGCGTCAAAGATCGCAAGGTCGGAATCGTAGTGACGTCCGGAATAGATGTTCACTTCACTGGCGCCGGCGGCGGGCGCGTCCGGCGTTTCCGCTGGAGCGGTGCGCGCGCAGGCGGCGGCGAGCAGGATCGAGAGCAAGGCAAAACGGCGCATCTTTCGCGTCTTTCATTTCAGCTTGCCGTCAGACATACTGCGACTAAGTCGCAATTTCAATCTTCCGGATGGCCCTTTGGAAAATACCGGGTTCGCGCCGGGTCGAAGGACAGGCGGGCATTCTCGCCGATCGCGATCGGCGCGCCGGCCTCGGCCCGTAGGAGCAATCCCGGATGATCGCGCGCCTCCAGCGTCAGCAGCCAGCCCGGTCCTCCGAAGCGGCAATCGACGACGCGGGCGGCGCCGGGACCGGCGACGGCCTGCGCGGCGCCCGCCAGGATCACAGCCAACGCGGCATCAGGGGGAACCGACCCTTCAATCAGGCCAAAGGCGGTCGCCGCGCCATCCGGCGCCGGAGTGCAGGCGAGCCTCTGCGCGCCGGTGAAGAGGAGCGCGCCGCGCGGCGACTGCGGCGCACGCCACAGCGCTTCGGGGCTCTGGTCTTCGACGATCCGTCCCCGCCGCATGATCGCAATGCGGTCGCCGAGTTCGATCGCTTCCTCCGCGTCATGCGTGACGATGAGCGCCGGCGCGCCGCGTTCCTTCAGCATACGGCGCAAATCGCCGCGAAGGCGCCGGCGCAGCGCCGCGTCGATGCTGGCGAAAGGCTCATCGAGAAGGAGCGCTTTCGGGCGGCGGGCGAACGCACGCGCCAGCGCGACGCGCTGTTGCTGGCCGCCGGACAATTGCGCGGGACGGCGGGACGCAAATTCCGTCAAACCAACGCCGGCAAGCTCCGCGACGACGCGGTCGCGCTTTTCCCTGCCCGAAATCCCATCGAGACCGAACGCGACGTTCTCCGCGACGGTCATGTGCTGGAACAGCACATAGTCCTGAAAGACGAGGCCAATGTCGCGCTTTTCGGGGGCGACGTGCACGCGCCGCGACGACAGTTCCGCGCCATCGAGATCGACAGCCCCCTCCGTGATGCGTTCAAGCCCGGCGGCGACGCGCAGAACGGTCGACTTGCCGCAGCCCGAAGGCCCGTAAAGACAGACGATTTCGCCGGGCGCCGCCGACAGCGTGACGCCGTCGAGAACAAGATCGCGTCCGTATCCGAACCTGATGTCGCGCAAAGCCAAGGTCATGGCGACCGATCTCGCATCATTGCGGAACGAATGGTAGGGCTTGCGGCTGCGGCAATCAGGGACGCGAATTTCCCCTGCTCCCGCTTTCGGAAGAGGGTCGAGGGACTGTTGCAGCAATGACGGCGTCTCAGGTTGACAGCGCCCGGCCCCTGCGCCTCTCGGGCCATCAGGGACGGGATATTTCGGCGCGCGTTGGCCCCCTCACCCTCGCCGCCATTGCGGTCGCGCTGATCGCTTCGGCGCCGCTTGCCGCCGTATTGTTGAGCCTCGCACGTCCATTCGGCGATACGATTGCGCATGTCGCGGCGACAACGGGCGGCGCTTACGTCTCCGGCACGCTCGCCCTGATGGCGGCGACCGGCCTTGCCGCGACGCTGATCGGCGCGGGCGCGGCGCTCGCCGTCTCGCTCGCCGACTTTCCGGGCCGACGTTTTTTCGCGCTTGCGCTCGCCGCGCCGCTCGCCGTCCCCGCCTATATCGCCGCCTACGCCTATGGCGATTTCTTCGGACCGTTCGGCGCGTTCGCCGCCGCCGTCGATGGAGCATTTCGCATCGACGTCAGAGGCTTCTGGGGCGCCGTCTTTATCCTGACGATCACGCTCTATCCTTATGTCTATCTCGCGGCGCGCGCGGCGTTCGAGGCGCGGTCAGGCGCCTATCTTGAGGCCGCGCGGCTCGCCGGCGTCTCGCCCGTGCGCGCGGCGGTCGGACTTCTTGCGCCATCGGCGGCGCCGGCGATCACAGGCGCGGCGCTGCTCGTGATGATGGAAACCGCCGCCGATTTCGGCGTCGCCGATTATTTCGGCGTCGCAACCTTGAGCGTCGGCGTCTTCAGGACATGGACCGCTTTCGGCGATTTGACAGCTGCGGCGCAGCTCGCCTCTTTCCTCGTTCTCATCGCGGTTATTCTGGTGACGCTTGAGACCGCGACACGCCGCGGCGGCGCACATGACGGCGCGCGCGGCGGCCGCGAGCGGCGGCGCTTGCGCGCGCAAGGGGTTGCTGCAGTCGGCGCCTTCCTTCTGTGCGCGTTGCCGGTTCTCCTCGGCGCGTTTATTCCGGTCGCCGTCATCGTTTCCAAACTCGGAAGCGACACGGCGATGCGCGGGCTCACGCAAGCCCTGCAAAATTCGATTGTCGCCGCCTCGGCAGGCGCCGCGATCATTATCGCCGCTGCATCGCTCCTCGCCTATGCGGCGCGCGCGGCGAAGGGGCCGATCTTCGGCGCGGTCATCCGCATTGCAACGCTCGGCTATGCGGTTCCGGGCGCGGTTATCGCGATCGGCGTATTCAGCGCGGGCGCGCTGATGCTCGGCTCTGGCGTTGCGCAGGCGACCGGGCTTGCCGCGCTTCTTTACGCCTACCTCACGCGGTTCATGACGGCAGGTCTCAATCTTTTATCCGGCGGGCTCGAAGGAGTAACGAAGGCCGTCGATGGCGCGGCGCGCGTGCTCGGCGCGGGCGGCGCGAAGATCGCCGCACGCATCCACGCGCCCCTGATGGCGCCCTCGCTTGCGGCGGCGGCCATCATTCTCTTCGTCGATATCGCGAAAGAACTGCCGGCGACGCTGATCCTGCGCGCCTTCAATTTTGAAACGCTGGCGACGCGCGTCTTTCGGCTGGCGGGGGACGAGCGTCTCGCGGAAGCCGCGCCCGCCGCGCTCGCGCTGATCGCGCTGGGCGTGCTGCCGGTTTTGGCGCTCGGTCTTATCGGCCGCGCACGGAAGCTCTAACGCACCGCCGCTTCAACGCAGTCGCAGATGTAATGCGACTGGTCCGGCGTCAGATAAGGATGCATCGGCAGCGAAAGAATGTCGCCCGACACTTCTTCGGTCGCAGGCAGCGGCCGCGCCGGCGCATAGCGCTCGAAGGCGGGCATCTTGTGAAGCGGCGTTGAATAATAGACCGCCGTCGGAACGCCGCGCGCTTTCAGGTCCTTCGCAACATCGTCCCGGCGAGGGACGCGCAGCGAATAATAGCCGTGCCCCGACTGCGCGCCGGACAAATGCTTTTGAAGCAGAGCGACGCCGGAAAGCCGCCGGTCGTAAAGGGCCGCGACCGCTTCGCGCGCCTCGAGTTCCTCATCGAAGATTGCAAGTTTTTCGAGCAGAACCGCCGCCTGAAACGTGTCCATGCGCCCGTTAAAGCCGACACAGACGGAGTTCTTGCGCGCGCTGTCAGTGCCGTGCCAGCGGATCGACATCCAGCGCTCGACGACGGAAAGGTCCTGACTGAGTATCGCGCCGGCGTCGCCATAAGCGCCGAGCGCCTTACCAGGGAAGAAGCTTGTCGCCGTCGCCGGCGCAAGGTCGCCCACCCATTTGCCGTCAAGGCGCCCGCCGAAGCCTTGCGCGCCGTCGGCGAGCAGGAAGAGGCCTTCGCGCGCGGCGATGCGCCCGATCGCCGGATAATCGGCCGGCGACCCGAAAAGGTCGACCGGAATGACGGCGGCGGGCCGGAGCTTTCCCTCCCGTTTCACATCCGCGATGCGCGCTTCAAGATCGCCGGCGTCCATGTTGAAAGTGTCGCGGTCGATATCGACGAATACCGGCGTCGCGCCTGTCAGCAGCACGGCGTTCGCGGTCGCATTGTAGGAGAACGCCGGAATGAATACGGCGTCGCCGGTGTCGACGCCCGCGGCGATGAGCGGGATGATGAGCGCCGCGGTGCCGCTGGCGCAGGCGACGGCCGCGGCCGCGCCGGTCTTTTCCGCCAGCAGCGCTTCGAGTTCTTCGATTTCCGGGCCCGCAATATAGCGGCCGTGATCGAGCACGGCCTTGAGACGCGATTCGATACGCGCGCGGATGCGGCGCTGTTGCGCCTTCAGATCGATGAAGGCGATTTCGCCGACTGCCGTCGTTCCTGCGAGAGAGAGATTGGCGACGCCGTTCATGCCGATTTCCTCAACGAACCGAGCGCTTCACGCGCTTCTTCAATAATGAGCGACCATTCGAGCGCGCCGCGTCCCGCTTTGCCGTCGACGACGGTGCGTTTGCCGTCAAGGACCGCGGCGACGAACGCCTCGATGCTGGCGCCGAGAGGATCGGAGAGCGCCGCCGGCCCGGCCGAAAAATCATTGGCGGCGAGCGCCGCGCCCGTACCGTCGACGATCGTGCGCTTCAGGAAGTCGATCTCGATGACGCCGTCGTCATAGACAGCCTTCATGACGCGCTGGCGTTCGCCGGACCGGCGGCTCGCCACAAAGGACGCTGTCCGCGCGCCGTCAAAGGTCAGCGTCGCGACCGTCTCGTCATAAGTGCCGCAGGCATCGACTTTCACCGGTTCGGCGAGGCCGAAGTGACGCGCAAGATCGAGATCGTGAATCATGAGGTCGAGCGCGACGGCGACATCCTCGCCGCGGCCGGTCGGCGGTCCGGCGCGTCCGAATTCGAGCGCCAATGGCGCCTTGTCGCCGCGCGGCAGTCCCATCGCGGCGAGGACAAACCGTTCCTGATGGCCGACCTGCAGGACGAGGCCGTTCGTCCCGGCGAGCGCAATCAGCGCGTCCGCCTCGGCGAGCGACAGCGCGAGCGGCTTTTCGACATAAACGTGCTTGCCGGCCTTCAGCGCCGCCTGCGCCATCCGAAAATGCGCGGCCGCCGGCGCGGCGATCGCGACCGCGTCAATTTCGTCGAGCATCTCAGCGAAGCTGTCGAAGGCGCGGGCGCCGGTTTCGGCGGCAAGCGTTGCCCCGCGCGCGCGGTCTAGGTCGTAAATACCGATGAGATCGATGCGCGGCGAGCCGGCGTGCTTCCGGGCGTGAAATCCGCCGAAAACGCCTGCGCCCGCGACGCCGGTTTTCAGTCGTTTTTGCACGCCGCCGAATCTCCCCGAACTGACCAATCGCGGCGACCATAGCGACGCCGCATGGGCGGGAATATGGCCGCGGGGCCGGCGGCCCCTCAAACTATGTTGCGGCCTGTTTCCAAAGGGCTATTCGCCGCGTTCGCGGTTCTTTTTGAGGTTGTCGGCGAGAACGAAGGCGAGTTCGAGGGCCTGGGTGGCGTTGAGGCGCGGATCGCAATGCGTCTGGTAGCGCGACGACAGGTCGGTTTCCGAGATGTCCTGAAGGCCGCCGAGACATTCGGTGACGTTCTGGCCGGTCATTTCGAGATGGACCCCGCCCGGATAGGCGCCCTCCGCCCGGCAGATGCGGAAAAAGCCGTCGAGTTCTTTCTTGAGGTCTTCGAGCCGGCGCGTCTTGAAGCCCGAGCCCGCCTTGATCGTGTTCCCGTGCATCGGGTCCGATGACCAGACGACGCGGCGTCCCTCCTCGACGACCCGCCGGACCAGCGGGGGCAAACCCTCGCCGACCGCGTCCGCCCCATAACGCGCGATCAGCACGATGCGGCCCGCGACATTTGCCGGATTGAGGATCTCGAGAAGGCGCAAAAGCTCGTCCGGCTGCAAAGACGGCCCGCATTTGATGCCGATCGGGTTTTCGACGCCGCGGCAGAATTCGACGTGTGCGCCGTCCGTCTGGCGCGTGCGGTCGCCGATCCAGATCATGTGCGCAGACGTGTCGTACCAGCGCCCCGAGGTCGAATCGATGCGCGTCATCGCCTCCTCATAGCCGAGCAGGAGCGCTTCGTGGCTGGTGTAGAAATCGACCTCGCGGATCGATCGCACCTCTTTCGACGTGACGCCGCAGGCCTCCATGAAGGTCAGGGCTTCGGAAATCTTGTTCGCAAGATCGCGGTACCGGTCCGCCTGCGGATTATCCGAGACGAATTCGAGGTTCCATTTGTGAACGTTGTGCAGGTCGGCGTAACCGCCATTCGCGAAGGCGCGCAGCAGATTGAGCGTCGCCGCAGACTGGCCGTAGGATTTGAGGAGCCGTTGCGGATCGGGGATGCGCGCCTTTTCGGTGAACTCCATGCCGTTGATGTTGTCGCCGCGATAGCTCGGCAGCGTGACGCCGTCGATCGTTTCGGTCGGCGCGGAGCGCGGCTTGGCGAACTGTCCGGCGATGCGCCCGATCTTGAGGACCGGCATCGCCGCGCCGAAGGTCAGCGCGACCGACATCTGGAGGAGGACGCGAAACGTGTCGCGAATGTTGTTCGGGTGAAATTCCTTGAAGCTCTCCGCGCAGTCTCCGCCCTGCAGCAGGAACGCCCGTCCCTCCCCGACACGCGCCAGTTCGGCGCGAAGAGTGCGCACCTCGCCCGCAAAAACGAGGGGGGGATAGCTCGTCAACTCGGTTTCGACGCTGGCGAGCGCCTCGGCGTCGGGATAGTCGGCGGGCATATGGCGCGCGGGGAAATTGCGCCAGCTTTGAGGCGTCCAGGTCACAGCGGTCTCCAGCACCGGGCCTTCCTACCGACTGCATCGCGGCGCCGCAACAAAGTGATTGAGCGCCGCCGCTGACTTTCGCCGCCAATCGTCTAAAGAAGGCTCAACCCTGAAGGATCTGCACATGCGCCTTATCGCCGCTTCCGCCGCCATCGCCCTCATCGCCGCCCCCGCGCTCGCCCAGCGCGATTTTTCCGCGGTTGAAATCACCGCGGCGGAGGTCGTTCCGGGCCTTCACATGCTGCAGGGCGCGGGCGGGAACATCGGCCTCTCGGTCGGGGCGGACGGCGCCTTTGTCATTGATGACCAGTTTGCCCCGCTGGCGCCGAAAATTCTGGCGGCGATCAAGGCGATCGACGCCAAGCCGGTCGCGTTCGTCGTGAACACGCACTGGCATGGCGATCACACGGGCGGCAACGAGGCGTTCGGGCAAGCCGGCGCCCATATCGTGGCGCATGACAATGTGAGGAAGCGCCTCAAGGAAGGCCTGAAGCGGGCGACCAGCGAGACGCCGCCGGCGCCGGACGGGGCGCTGCCGGTCGTCACCTTTTCCGATCAGGTGTCATTCTACTGGAACGGCCGCGACATTCGCGTCATTCACCTCACCAAGGCGCATACCGACGGCGACGCCATCATCCATTTCCGCGACGCCAACGTCATTCATACCGGCGACATCTATTTCAACGGCGGATATCCTTACATCGACCTCGATTCCGGCGGCACGTTTGACGGCCTTATCGCCGCACAGGAAAAGATTCTCTCACTCTGCGACGACGGAACGAAGATCATTCCCGGCCACGGGCCGCTGTCGTCGAAAGCGATCTTTGCGCCTTATGTCGCGATGCTGAAAGACGTGCGCGCGCGCATCGCCGCGCTGATCGCGGAAGGCCTGACCGAAGACCAGGTCGTGAATGCCGATCCCCTGAAGGATCTCAACGAGACATGGGGCAAGGGTTTCATCAATGGCGAGTCGCTGACCCGGACAGCGTACAAATCGCTGAAGGGCTGACGCCAACCGGTTTTCCTCTTTGTACAAATGAATGACGCGCCAGCCGGGCGGCGCGGCCGCGCGGAATATTGTCATCGCGCCATCACCGGCGCGTCATAAGACTGAAATGCGATCGCCTTAGCAGCGTGCGCCGTGGCGGCCGGACGCCGTTTGCGGATGCTGGTGACCGAAATCACAGTGCCGCCGGAGCCGGACGCCACATACGTCAAGCGGAGCCTTTAACGCCGCCTCAGGAAAAAACAGCCAAATGGAGACCATCATGTTCGCCAAGACCCTTATCGCCGCCGCCGTCGCGACTCTCGCCGTCGCGGCGTCCGCCTCCGCCGAAACCTATGAATTCCGTTACCAGCCCTACGAACTCGCGACCGCGGGCGGCCGCGACGCTCTGATGGCCCGCCTCGACAATTTTGTTGAACGCAAATGCGACGCCGACAGCGCGCGCGGGCTCGCGGCGCGGCGCAGCGCCGCTGAATGCGTCCTGCAAGTGAAGGCGGAAATCATGGACAAGATCGACAACGTCCAGTTCGCCGGCCTCGAATAGTTGCGTTTCGGCGTTGCGTAAGGACGGCAGGCGCTAACCCCGCCTGCCGTTCTTTTTGGTCACGCCGCGCGGCGGACAATCACCGATCCCGCCGAATAGCCGGCGCCGAAGCCTGAAATGACGCCGATATCGCCGGTCTTGAGGTCCGCGCGATGAAGGTGGAAGGCGATGATCGATCCCGCAGACGAGGTGTTCGCATAATCGTCGAGAATGATCGGCGCCTCGGCGCGGCTCGCCTCGCGGCCAAGCACGCGCTTGGCGATCAGCTCGTTCATCGAGAGGTTCGCCTGATGCAGCCAGAGCCGCTTCACCGCGGCGATATCGACGCTGTTGTCGGCAAGATGACCGGCGATCATTTCGCCGACCATCGGCACCACATCCTTGAAGACCTTGCGGCCCTGCTGGATGAAAAGCTTATCGGTGTCATGCGCGCGCTGCGGATCGGCCGCGTCGCCGTCAGCGCGTTCGGCGTGATTGAGGAACCCGAAATTGTTGCGGATGTTGTTCGAATAGACGGTCTTGAGCCGCGTCGAGACGATATCCCAGGCCTCGCCGCGCGCCGGGCCGTCGATCCGTTCGATGATGACCGCCGTTGCGACATCGCCGAAAATGAAATGGCTGTCGCGGTTGCGGAAATTGAGATGCGCCGTGCAAATTTCGGGATTGACCATCAGGATGCGCCGAGCGCCGGCGCGGATGAGGCCGAGCCCCGTTTCAATGCCGAACGCCGCCGAGGCGCAGGCGACGTTCATGTCGAACGCAAAGCCCTCGACGCCGAGCGCGGCCTGCACTTCAACCGCCATCGCCGGATAGGCGCGCTGCATGTTTGACGCCGCGCAGATGACGCCGTCGATGTCGGCGGCGGCGAGGTCGGCCCGCTTCAGCGCGTCGCCGGCCGCTTTCACCGCCATTTCGGCGAGCACCGATACTTCTTCGTTCGGGCGCGCAGCGATGCGCGGCGCCATGCGCGCCGGATCGAGAATGCCCGCTTTGTCGACGACATAGCGCGCCTTGATGCCGGACGCTTTTTCAATGAACTCCGGCGAGGACGGCTGCAGCGGTTCGATTACGCCGGCGGCGATATTCGCTGCGTTCTCCTGATTATAGCGCGCCACAAAGGCGTTGAACGCGACGACGAGCTCGTCATTGGTGATGCGCTCCGGCGGCGTATAAAGGCCGGTCGCGACGATACGGGTGTCTGGGGCGGGCATTGATGCTCTCGGAACTGAGTGCGCATTTTGCAGCGAGCCGCGGCGCGCAGCAATGGGGCGGGCCCTAATCCTTGATCTTCATCACCTTCTTTTGCACCGCTTTCCACCGCGAACACCCGACTTCATGGTCGTTCACCATGCCGGTCGCCTGCATGAAGGCGTAGACGATGACGGGCCCGCAGAATTTGAACCCGAGGCGTTTCAGCTCCTTGGCCATCGCCTCCGATTCAGTCGTCTTCGGCGCAATCTTTTTGTAGTTCTCGACCCGGTTGACGATCGGCTTGCCGCCGACGAATTCCCAGAGGAACCCAGAGAACCCGTCGTTCCGCGTCTCCATGACCTCTAGATAGGCGCGCGCATTCGCCATCGCGCCTTCGATCTTCGAACGCGAACGGATGATGCCTTCGTCGGCGAGCAGCCTCTCGACTTTCTTCGGCGTGTAGCGCGCGATTTTCGCCGGGTCGAAGCCGTCAAAAGCGCGGCGAAAGTTCTCGCGCTTGTAAAGGATCGTGCGCCAGGAAAGCCCCGCCTGGAACCCGTCGAGCACGAGCTTTTCAAAAAGCGCGCGGTCGTCACGCTCCGGCACGCCCCATTCTTCGTCATGATACTGACGATAAAGCGCGTCGCCCGGCGGCGCCCATCCGCAAGGAAGCGTATCGGTCATCAGAGGAGATGGGCGAGCGCAAGGACCCAGTAGATCAGGATCGCATTCTGGCCGATATAGAGCGCGAAACGGATCATCACCATCGGCTGCGCCGTCGACAGAAGGTGGATTGTCGACTGCGCGATGCGAAGGCCGATGAAGATGAAGGCGAAGGGATCGGTGATCGCCGTCTGGTTCGTGGCGATCGCATAGAGCATCACCGCGGCGGCGGCCGGGAGATTTTCATAACAGTTCGCGTGCACGCGCGTCGCGCGGTATCCGAACGACCCAAGGTCCTCGCCCGACGCCCTGAACTCGTTCGACTTCTTCTTGCCCGCGAAAACGAGGCCCGTGCGGGTGACGCCGAGCAGCATCACCATGAAGACAGTCCACGTGGCAAAGCCCAGCAGCGCAACGGCGGTTGGCGTCATCGGAAAATCTCCAGAAAATCCCCGGCGAGGCTCTTACGCCGTTTCGAGATAGGCGGGAACATCGATCTGCACCGGCGCGCCGCCGGCAAGGAGCGCAGCTCCCGCCGCACGCGCTTCGGCGAGCCGGTCTAGGCGGACAAGGGCCAGCCCCGATCCGCCGCGCGCCGACAGCGCCTCGCCTATCGATGATTCTCCGGCGGAGACGGGAACGCCGGCCACGAGACCTTCGCCATGTGCAATCAGCGTGCGTTTTCTGATCTCGCCCTTCCGCTTCATGCGGCTCGTCACTTCCTGCCCGACGAAGCAGCCTTTTTTGTAACTGACCGCGTTCAGCGCATCATAGTTCACGTCGAGCAGGAAAACGTCCTCGCCCGCGAAATCGCTGCCGAATTCGGGAACGCCGAGCGCAAGGCGACGATCATGATAGGCGTCATCGGCCGACGGCGCATCGACACGCGCGGAGATCGTTCGCGCTGGCAAATCCGCCAGGCGCGGGTCGGCGTAACCGTCGCCGCTGCGCACGCCGAGATAAACGCCGAGCGACGCCTCCATCGCGAGCGCGACTTTGGCGCGCAGCTTGTACATCGTCAGGCGCTTCAGAAGCGCGGGCGCAGCATCGGCGTCGCAGTCGATGAGGTAGCCTCCGTCCATGGGAACAAGAAAGAAATCAAAGAGGATTTTTCCCTGCGGCGTCAGCAGCGCGGCGAAGGCCGGCGCCGGTTCCGTTACGTCCTGCGTCACAATCCCTTGCAGGAACGCCATCGCGTCTTCGCCTTTCAGCGACAGCACGGCGCGCGAGTGGAGCATTCCTTCCATCGTCGTTCAAACCACTATGCGCGCGGCGCCCGGCATCATCCGGCCAATCACCGCGGCGTCGTGGCCATGCGCCGTGAAGATGGCGAGCGCCTCGCCGATCGCATCCGGCGCGCAGGCGACCAGGAGGCCGCCGCTCGTTTGCGGATCGCACAGAATGTCGCGCTCCGCGTCCGCAAGGTCGGCGTCGACCATGGCGGAAACGCTCGCCCAGTTTCGGCCAGAAGCGCCAGTCTTCACGCCCTCTGCAAGGAGGCGCCGCGCGCCTGGAAAGACAGGGATGGCTTCGCGATCAAGCGCGGCGCCGAGCGCGGCGCCGCGGCACATTTCGGCGAGGTGGCCAAGCAGGCCGAATCCCGTCACGTCCGTCATCGCGTGGACGCCCGCGAGGCGCGCAAGATCCGTCCCCGGACGATTGAGCTTCGTCGTCGAGGCGATCATCGCGGCGTAGTCTTCCGGAGGAAGCGCGCTCTTTTTGAGCGCGGCGCTGAAAATGCCGACGCCGAGCGGCTTGCCGAGAATAAGCGCGTCGCCCGCTTTCGCGGTCGAATTGCGCAAGAGGCGGTCCGGATGAACGAGGCCGAGCGCGACAAGGCCGTAAATCGGCTCGACAGAATCGATCGAGTGGCCGCCGGCGACGGGGGCGCCCGCCTCCTCCGCGACGCGCCGCCCGCCGTCGAGGATCTTGCGGATCGTCCCTGTGCAAATCTTTCCGACCGGCATGCCGACGACGGCGAGCGAAAAGATCGGCGCCGCGCCCATGGCGTAAATGTCGGAGAGCGCGTTGGTCGCGGCGATGCGGCCGAATTCGTAAGGATCATCGACGACCGGCATGAAGAAGTCCGTCGTCGCAACGATCGCCGTTTCGTCATTGACGCGCCAAACCGCTGCGTCGTCCGAGGTCGCGGCGTCGACGATAAGGTCTTTTGGCGCGGGAGACGCGAGCCCCGCCAGCAATTCCGACAACACGTTGGGCGCAAGCTTGCATCCGCAACCGCCGCCATGGGCGAGCGAGGTGAGCCGCGGTTCTCCGATGACGCCGGTCATGGGCGGCATATGGGGCAAGCCCTTCCTTGCGGCAAGCGCGGCGTTTATCCCTCTCGTCCATGATCGAGCCCGTCGCGGACCTCTCGCCCGAAAGCCTTGCGCTTTACGATCTCGTGATCGACGTGCGTTCGCCGGCGGAGTTCGCGGAAGATCACTTGCCCGGCGCGATCAATCTGCCGGTGCTCAGCAATGAGGAACGCGCCGAAGTCGGAACGATCTATGTTCAAGACTCGCGTTTTCGCGCGCGGCGCATTGGCGCGGCCTATATCGCGCGCAATGTCGCGCGCCATCTCGAAACTGCGCTCGCCGACAGACCCGCGAAGTTTCGCCCGCTTCTCTATTGCTGGCGCGGCGGCATGCGCTCGAATGCGATGGCGACCATTCTCTCGGCGATTGGCTGGCGCGTGGCCGTAGTCGACGGCGGTTACAAGACGTGGCGGCGGCTGGTCGTCGGCGCGCTGTTCGAGAGCGCGGCGCCCATCAACCTCGTCAGGATCGACGGCGAGACGGGGGCGGCGAAAACCGCCATATTGCGGGCGTTGGGGCGGCGCGGCGTCCGCATCATCGATCTCGAAGCGCTCGCCAACCACAAGGGATCGGTCTTCGGCGAAACGCCCGGCGTCGCGCAGCCGCCGCAGAAACTCTTTGAAACGGCGCTTTTCGATGCGCTGCGCGGCGCCGGCGCGGGTCCGATCATCGTCGAAGCGGAATCCGCCCATATCGGGCGCATCGCGCTGCCGCGCCGGTTCTGGAAAGCGATGGCCGGCAGCCCGCGCATCGCACTGTCGGCGCCGGTTGAAGAACGCGCGCGCTTTCTTCTCGAGACATATCGCGACTTCATCGAAAGCCCCGGCCTCGTCGCCGCCGCCGTCGAGCGCCTTCGACCCTTTCATCCGAAAGAACGCGTCGAAGAATGGCTGGCGCAGGCGGCGGCGCGCGATTGGCGCTCGCTCGCCGCGGCGCTGACGCGCGATCACTACGATCCGCTTTACGCGCGCGGGCGCAAGCGCGGCGCCCCGCCTGTGGCGGCGGTTCGGCTTGATCGTCTGGAGGCGGAGGAATTTGACCGCGCGGCGGCGGAGATTGAGGCGATCCTGCCGCGATGCGCATCGGGCGGGCCGAAGCTCGCCCAATGATCCTTACATCGCCGCGGGCGCGGCGGCGACGATCGACTTCGACTGGAAGCGATAGAATTTGTGCGTGCCGATGGTCGCCGTCGGCGAAAGATTTTGCGCCCACGGGGGCGAAACGTAATCGGCGTGGTAATGCGTCGCGTTGCGGGTGACCGGTTTGCGGACGCCGGCGAGAACGGCGCCAGCGAGCAATTCGGCCTCGCGCCACTGGCGCTGGTTGCGGCGCGCTTTCATCGAGCCGTCGCAGGTGAAGGAGAACTGGCACCCCGTCCGGCGCTCCGATCCCTGATAGACGACCTCGCAGATCGAGTCGGGATAGACGGGGCTGGCGACGCGATTGAGGATGACGTCCGTCACCGCCATGCGGCCGACGCGGCTCTCGCTGCGCGCTTCATAATAGATCGCTTCGGCGAGGCAGTTCCGTTCCTCGGCGTCGAGGCGCGCGACTTCAAAATCCGAAAAGTCGAACGCCACAAGATCGGCGATCGGCGCGCCGTCGGCGATCATGCGCGCGGGCGACGGCGCCGGCTTGATGCGCGGGCTCGTCAGTTCGGCGCGCGCTTCGGCTGTCGCTTTGGCGAGATAATCGGCGTAATCGGCGACCAACATCGCCTCGTCGGCGACCTCGACCGCGGCGGCGCGCTCAACCGCGCCGCGCTTCACCGAGGCTGTCGCGCTCATCGCCGTCATCATGATGCAGACGGCGACGCCCCCGACCGCGAGCAGGCTGCGCGCGGTCCAGTTGACGTCGTACCAATGAAGGTCGGGGAGTAAGGCGCGATCCATGCGCCCGGTCCGCTGGCTCTTCCGTTTCAAGTTGTCGTCCCTGTTACGCCTGTCCTCACAACAGGCCCGTTCAAATCCAGTTCCGGTTCGGCTCCCGTCCGCTTGCAGCGGCTCTCTCGCCATCCCGGCCAGTCTTCTCCACGCTCTCGTAACCGACGCGACGCCGCGACCGGCCTAAACCACTTTAAGGCGCGCCCAGCGCAGCCTCCGTATCCCCAGTAGCAAAAGACGCGCCTGACGCGCGTCTGTCGGACCTGAATATGGCGCCTGGAGGGCGCCGCCGCAAATTAAAAATGTCCGCGTTAACGGATCATTAACCATTAGCGACGCCTCGCCAAATGGTTGTTTTAACTATGATTTTTACGGCCGCGCGCCCGCCATTAACGATCCAACCGCTTGATTTCGCTCACGCGAGGCTGGTTTTCTTTTGCGTTGCAGCAAGAGCCGCCTGCGCCGCCGCGAGGCGCGCGATCGGCGTCCGGTATGGCGAGCAACTCACATAATCGAGACCGCAGGTCTCGACGAAATCGATCGAATCCGGGTCTCCGCCGTGCTCCCCGCAGATGCCCAATTTTAGACCCGGGCGGGCGGCCCGCCCCTTTTCGGCGGCGATCTTTACAAGCGCCCCGACCCCGGCGCGGTCGAGGGTGACGAAGGGGTCCTTCTCGAAAATCCCGGCCCGGAGATAATCCGGCAAGAAGGACGCCGAATCGTCCCGCGAAAGGCCGTAGGTCGTCTGGGTCAGGTCATTCGTCCCGAACGAAAAGAATTCCGCGTGAACGGCGATCGCGTCCGCCGTCAGCGCCGCCCGCGGCAACTCGATCATGGTGCCGACGAGATAGTCGAGCCTCGCGCCGCGCTCGGCGAGAACGGCGGCCGCGATGGCGTCGACGCGTTCCTTCATCAGCGCCAGTTCTTTCTGGTCGGCGACGAGCGGGATCATGATTTCCGGGACGATCGTATCGCCGGTCGCCTCATTGACGTTGACCGCCGCCTCGATGATCGCGCGCGTCTGCATCTCGTAGATCTCAGGATAAGAGACGCCGAGCCGGCAACCGCGATGGCCGAGCATCGGATTGAACTCGGACAGCTTGTGCGCGCGGTCTTTCAGCTTCTCCGCATTCATGCCTGACGCCTTGGCGACTTCGTCGATCTCGGCGTCCGAATGCGGCAAGAATTCATGGAGCGGCGGATCGAGCAGGCGGATCGTCACCGGCAATCCGCGCATCACGCGGAAAATGCCCTCGAAATCCGAGCGCTGCATCGGCAGCAATTTGGCGAGGGCGAGCTCGCGGCCCTTTTTGTCCTCAGCGAGGATCATCTCGCGCACCGCGATGATGCGTCCTTCGTCAAAGAACATGTGTTCGGTGCGGCAAAGGCCGATGCCCTCGGCGCCGAAATTGCGCGCGACCTGCGCGTCGTGCGGCGTGTCGGCGTTGGCGCGAACCTTCATTCGCCGCGATTTGTCGGCCCAGCCCATCAGCGTCGCGAAGTCGCCGGTCAGTTCCGGTTCGATGGTGGCGACACGGCCGAAAAAGACTTTGCCGGCCGCGCCGTCGACCGTGACTAGGTCGCCCTTTTTCACGACGCGGCCTGCCGCCTTAAAGGTCTCGGCCTTCGGGTCGATGCGCAGATCGCCCGCCCCGCAGACGCAAGGCCGGCCCATGCCGCGCGCGACGACCGCCGCGTGGCTTGTCATGCCGCCGCGCGCCGTCACGATCGCCACCGCCGCATGCATGCCGTGAATGTCTTCGGGGCTGGTTTCGACGCGCACGAGGACAACCTTGCGGCCCTCTTGCGCCAGGCGCTCGGCTTCATCGGCGGAAAAGACGACTTCGCCAGACGCCGCGCCGGGCGAGGCCGGCAGGCCCGACAGAACGAGGTCGCGCGGCGCCTTGGGATCGAGCGTCGGGTGCAGGAGCTGGTCGAGCGAATGCGGGTCGACGCGCATCGCCGCTTCGCTCTCGCCGATAAGGCCCTCGTGACAAAGATCGACCGCGATCTTGAGCGCCGCTTT
This sequence comes from uncultured Caulobacterales bacterium, assembly GCA_964535605.1. Lineage (GTDB taxonomy): Bacteria > Pseudomonadota > Alphaproteobacteria > Caulobacterales > Parvularculaceae > Amphiplicatus. The sequence continues at coordinate 21,309 of CAZHUI010000004.1, read as the reverse complement.
CGCCGTGCGTTTGCCGTTGCGCGTCTGCAGCATCCAGAGTTTGCCGCGCTCGACGGTGAACTCGATGTCCTGCATGTCGCGATAGTGATTTTCGAGCTTGGCGAAGATCGCCGAAAGTTCGGCGTAAGCCTGCGGCATCGCCTCTTCCATCGACGGCGCGATCTCCCCCATTTTCTCTCGCGCGCGTTTCGTCAGCGTCTGCGGCGTCCTGATGCCGGCCACGACGTCTTCGCCTTGCGCGTTGATGAGGAATTCGCCGTAGCGATAATTCTCACCCGTGGAGGGATCGCGCGTGAAGGCGACGCCGGTCGCGGACGTCTCGCCCATATTGCCGAACACCATCGCCTGCACGTTGACCGCAGTGCCCCAGCTTTCCGGGATGTTGTGCAGCCGGCGATAAACTTCCGCGCGATCGTTGCGCCAGGACCCGAACACGGCGCCGATGGCGCCCCAGAGCTGTTCGGCCGGGTCCTGCGGGAAATCGCGCCCGAGCGCGGTATTCACCGCCGCCTTATAATCGCCGATCACCGCTTTCCAGTCGTCTGCCTTGAGATCGGTGTCGAGAAAATAGTCGCGCTCTTCCTTGTACGTCTCAAGAATTTCCTCGAATGCGTGGTGCTCGACATCGAGCACGACGTCCGAATACATCTGGATGAAGCGGCGGTAGCTGTCATAGGCGAAACGCGGGTCGCCGGAGAGCTTGGCGAGGCCCTCGACCGTCAGGTCGGTGAGACCGAGATTGAGAACCGTATCCATCATGCCCGGCATCGAAGCGCGCGCGCCCGAGCGGACAGAGACAAGGAGCGGGTTCGCGGGATCGCCGAACGCGCGCCCGACATGCCGGCCGATCGCGGCGAGCGCTGCCTCGACATCGCCCTTGAGCTGATCGGGATAACGGCGCCCGTTCGCGTAATAGGCCGTGCAAACTTCCGTCGTGATCGTGAAGCCCGGCGGCACCGGAAGCCCTAGATTCGACATTTCGGCGAGATTGGCGCCCTTGCCGCCAAGGAGATTCCTCAATGAGGTGTCTCCGTCCGCGGTTCCTGCGCCGAAGGCGTATACGAGTTTCGACATGCCTACCCAGCGCGCTCCCCGTCCGGCCCGGCAGGGCCTCCGGGCAATTGGTTACCCGTGCAATCGCCGTGCCTTTTCCGGCGGCGGCGTCAAAGCCCGGCGGCGACCCGATTAGGGCGCCGGGCGATCAAGGCCAAGGCCGAAATTGCCGCAATGCGTTAAAGGGCCAGTCTCTGGCGGAGCGCTGATGACGGTTGCGGCCGAATTCGGTTAAGGGAGCGAGGGAGCAGGTGCGATGACCGAAATCATTCTTGAAAAGTCCGGCGGCGTCCTCGTCGTCGTCATGAACCGGCCGGAAGCGCTCAACGCCTTCAATCCCCCGCTCCTGACGCAACTGACCGCGGCGGTCCGCAAGGCGTCCACCGATCCCGCCGTCGGCGTCATCGTGCTGTCCGGCGCTGGCAAGGCTTTCTCAGCGGGCGTCGATCTGAAGCTCCTGCAACAGATGACGTTCGAGGCGGGCCGGCTAGGCGGCGCTTTCGACGGCGAAGCGGCGGAAGCCGCGAGCGCGATCCGGCGCTGCCTGAAGCCCGTCATCGCGAAAGTGCATGGCGCCTGTTTCACCGGCGCCTTGGAACTTGCCCTGCATTGCGACTTCATCTTCACGACAGCCGACACGAAATTCGGCGACACGCATGCGAAATGGGGCCTGCGGCCGACCTGGGGCATGAGCCAGAATCTCGCGCGCGCGATCGGCGTGCGCCGCGCGCGCGAACTTTCCTTCACGGCGCGGTCTTTCAGCGGCGCCGACGCCGCGCGGTGGGGCCTCGCCAATGAGGCGCTCGCCGACCGGGCGGCGCTCGACGCGCATGTCGCGGCGCGGGCCGCCGAGATCGCGGCAGGCAGCCGCGGCGCGATCAGCGCTTACAAGAAGCTCTACGCCTTGCACGAGGAACACCGCCCGCTCGAAGAGGCGCTGGCGACCGAAGTCGAACTGGAATTTCCGGAGATCGACGACACGCAAACGCGTCTTCAGGGCTTTGGCCGGTGAAACCGCTCCTCGTCGATATTGTCGCCGACATCATCTGTCCCTGGTGTTATGTCGGCGTGAAATCGTTCCTCACGGCGCGCGATGCGTTGCAATCGGACTATGAAATCAAGGCGCGGTTCCGGCCCTACCAGCTCAATCCCGATCTCCCGCGCGCCGGCGTCGACCGGCACGCCCATTATGCGCGCAAATTTCCCGATCAGGCGCGCCTTGCCGCCGCGCGCGAGGCGATCCGTGCGAATGCGCGCACGGCCGGGTTCGACTTCGATCCCGCGGCGCCGGCGCATTTGCCAAATACGCTGAAAGCGCATCAGCTGATTGACGCCGCCGGCCGCGTCAACGCGCAAGAAGCCGTGACGCTCGCGCTTTACCAGGGGTTTTGGGACGAGCTTGCCGATATCGGCGATGACGAAACGCTGATCGCCATCGGCGAGCGGCATGGCCTCGCGCGACCCGAAATCGAGACCGCGCTGGCCGCGACGGCAACCGCCGTCGCGGCGGAGGCCGATTCCTATCGCCGCGCCGGCGTCACCGGCGTGCCGACCTTCATCGTCGGCGAACGCACAGGGTTTTCCGGCGGCATGGCGCCTGCTTCCATGATCGCCGCGCTCAAGGAAGCCGCACGCCGCAATGAAGGAGCCTTCGCATGAAAGCCCTGCTGTTCACCCTCGCCGTCGCTGTCCTCGTCAGTCCTGAGGCCGCCGCCGGCGACAGCGCCTGGCTCGCCGGCGCGATTTCCTCGGCAAAGTCCGGCGCCGTGATCGACATTCCGGCCGGCGACTATGATCTGACGGACCAGAAAATTGACCGCTCTCTGACGCTGAAGGGATCGCCCGACGGCAAGACCGTGCTGCGTTCGGCCGCGGTGACGGAAAAGGGAATTCTCGTCCCCCTCATCGGGGTCGATCTGCGCGTTGAAAACCTGACCTTCGCCAGTGCGAAGTCATGGGACAGGAACGGCGCAGGCATTCGCCATGAAGGCCGCAACCTGACGGTCGTCAACTGCCGCTTCATCGGCAATGAGGACGGCATCCTGTCAACCGGCGACAAGGACGGCGTCATCTCGATCGAACGCTCCCTGTTCAAGGAAAACGGTTTCGGCGACGGACAAAGTCACGCGATCTATGTCGACGGCGCCGCGCTCGTCGACGTCCGGGACAGCAAGTTCGTCAGCACGAGGATCGGCCATCATCTGAAAAGCCTGTCGAAGAAAACCGAGGTCCGCGGCACGACCTTCGACGACGGGCACGGGCGCGGCAGCTATGCGATCGACGCCTCAAAGGGGGGCGAACTTATCGCCGAGAACAACGTCTTCATTCAGGCGAGCGACGCCGAGAATTATTCGATCATCAATTATGACCTCACCCGCGGCGGGTCGGCGGACGGCGTCACGATAACCGGCAACAAGGTCGTCAATCGATTTCAGGGCGGGAATTTCCTGCGCAACGACACGAAACTTCAGCCGGCGATGAGCGCGAACACGATCGAAAATCTGGGCCGCAAGCCGCTCGCGCTGACAAATCCCGGATCGCCCAAACCGCGCGAGAATTGATGTTCTTTCATAACGCTTGACGCGCGCGTCCTCCCTCTTTCTATTATTGGCCGCGACTTTGCTTGGCCTTTCGAACGCTACCGCTGCCGTCTCAAACGCCCGCCGAGTTGCTGCGCTGCGACGCTCGACCCTGCGTCGCCCCTACGACGCCTGACAGGAGACCTCGGATGGCGACCGGAAAAGTGAAATGGTTCAATGAGACCAAAGGCTACGGGTTCATCACGCCCGACGCCGGCGGCAAGGACGTTTTCGTGCACATCTCCGCCGTGCAGAAAGCGGGCCTTACGGGCCTCAAGGACAATCAGAAGGTCAGCTACGATCTCGCCGACGAACGCGGAAAGACGTCGGCCTCAAACCTCAAACTGCTCTGAACGCAGACGGTCCGCTAACTTGCGTAAGTAAGGCGCGCCGGCCTCCAACAAGGAAGCCGGCGTTTTTATTGGCGGTCAGAACGTCCCTGACAGCGACACCTTGATATTGCGCCCGGGCAGCGGCGCGACATCTTTCAGGAACGAGGCATGCGTGCGCGCTTCCTCGTCATTGAGGTTTTGCGCCGCAACACGAATCGCGAGGCCCTTGCCGGCGATCGGCCGCACGGTCAGGAAGGCGTGCAGCATCAGAAAGTCTTCGGTCGGCAATTCGAAGTCGGCGGTGTTGTCCTGCTCAGCGGCGTATTCTGCCTCAAAGCGAATGTCGAACATTTCCGAGTTCGCTTCGATCCCGAAGAGGCCTGACAGCGGCGGTATGCGGGGCAAATTCTCGTTCGCCGCATCGACCGTCGCGCGGACGTAATCGACCGAGGCGTCGGCATGGATGTCAAAACCGCCGGCTTTAAAAAGCTCGGCTTCTGTCACGACTTCAAAACCTTTGAACGTCGCGTCCCCTGCGACGAACTGGAAGACCGGGAGATCGTCCTCTTCAAGGCCCGTCTCGGCCTCATAAACGAAGTCGCGGTAGGACGTGTAAAAGCCGTTGACGGCGACGGAGAAGCGGTCGTTTCCGAATTTCGCCGTCGCTTCGACGCCGCGCGCGGTCTCAATACCGAGGTCCGGATCGCCGATTTCGAATGAGCCGGTCGCAAGGTGCGGGCCGTTCGAGAACAGCTCTTCAACCGATGGCGCGCGTTCCGTGCGAAAGCCGGTGACGCCGAGGAAGAACCCTTCCGCCGGCGCAAGGCCGACGCCGCCCGACACCGAAACCGCGTCGAAGTCGCGCGAGATGGCGAGGTCGGGCGCGTCGTGACGCGTGGTCTCAAAGCGCCCGCCGAGTTCGAAGCGCAGCGCGCCGAGCGAAAGCTCCTTCAGGGCGAAGACGCCGTACTGGCTCGACTCCGTCGGCGGCACGAAAGCTTCCTCGCCGATCGCCGAATAGTCGCGCAGGCGCCACTGAAACCCGACAGCGCCGTTCAGCTCGCCCGACCCGAGCGTCACGGGCTTGTCCACAAGTTCAAACCGTCCCTCGACGCCCTCATTCGTGAAGAGCGTTCCGATTTCGCCAGACGGCTCGATCTCGGCATGTTCATAGTCCGCGAAGCCGACGCGCAGCTTCGCGCGTTCAAACAAAAGGAAGTCGCCGTTCACTTCGCTGTCGAAATCGAGACGGCGCTGGCGAAGGTCGATGGTGACGCCGCCTTCTTCTTCCTCGCCGCCCATCATCATCGGGTCGTCTTCTTCCTCATGGCCCCCCGGCACGCCGTAATTGGTGTCGAGGCCGGTCGCCGAAACGCCGAAAAAGCCGTTCTCGAAGACATAGGAGAGGCCCACCGAACCGCCTTTGGTTTCGAGCGCCGAGTTCTCAACTGTTCCGAAAACCTCCTCTTCAACCGGATCGCCCGGCAGCGGCGGCGGCTCGCTGTCCCGGAGGGCCTGCGATTCCGCAAAACCGGGAATGTCGTAGTCGTCCGCTTCCCGGAAGTAGCCCTCGCCGTGGAAGACAAACGATCCTTTCCCGGCTTTTCCGAGATTGAGATCGAAACCGCCGGCCGCTTCCGTGCCGTCATCGACGGTCGACTTGCCGATCCGCAAAGCGCCATCGACGCCGCCTTCGGGCAGCGCGCGCGGAATGCGGCCCGAAAAGACGTTGACGACGCCGCCCGCCGCTGACGACCCATAAAGGAGCGTCGCGGCGCCGCGCACGATTTCAATTTTCTCCGCCATAGCGGGTTCGACGGACACCGCGTGGTCGGGGCTGGTCGCCGAGGCGTCAATCGAACCGATGCCGCCGTCGAGGACGCTGATGCGGTCCCCGCCGAGACCCCGAATGATCGGGCGCGAGGCGCCCGGCCCGAAGAAGGTCGAGGAAATTCCGGGCTCGCGCCGCAGCGTTTCACCGATTGTATTTTCAAGGCGGTTTTGAAGTTCCTCACGGGTGATGACGGAAACCCCGATGATCGTCTCGTTCTCGGCGCGGCCGAGCGGCGAAGCGGTGACGATGATCTCGTCCGCTTTGACATCGTCGAGCGCGACGGCGGGGACGGCGATTGTAGCAAGGCACGACGACGCGAATAAAAGCGATTGCAGGCGCATGGGGGAATCCCTCAACTGATCTTGATGACAATGCGCTCAGCGCCGGCTCAAAAGAGCCAGGCGAGCGCTAGACGGCCTTCAATGGATCAGTTGTGGGGAGGAGCGCGCGGACTGGCGGCGCGAACCGCGATCTCGGTCAGCAGCGCCGCCGGTATCGCCGTCTTGACCGCTTCGCTCCGCGGCGACGGTTCCGGGATTGCCGCAAGCCCTTTCGCTGGATCGTCAGCGACACCGCCGGCCAAGCAGACGGCGCATTCGGCGGTCGAGTGGCCCTTGAGATCTTCGACCGAGGTCGAGGCGTGCGCGGCGAAAAGCGTCTGCGCCAGCAGGAAGAAGAGCAACGCCGAAATGACAGCGAACGACCGGACGGACCGGTCGCCGAAAGGCGCAACGATGGCCTTGGCTCTCGCTCTCATAACGAAGAGGGTAGCATGGAAGATACATTTATCACAACGACCGGGCGTTGGGCCGCCTAGCGCCCGCTCCAGCCCCGGAGGCAGGACCCAAGCGCCACGCTAACCCGCCCGCGCCACGCGTCGAGGAGATCGGCGTTCGCCCGCCGCCGGACGCCGAAGCGCCGGAGCAATTCCGTGCGCGGCGAGTTGGCGGCGCCGAAGGTCGCCGCAACTTTGGGAAACCAGTAGTCGACGCTGGCGCTGATTTCGGCCTGTGGCGCGTTTCCCCGCGCGCCGATGGCGTCGAGGCCCTCGACGCCAAGTTCGGCATGGCGTTGTTCGCGCGGCAGGATCGCCCGAAACGCTTCGGCGAGCGGCTGATAGGACATAACGGCGTAGTCGCTGAGCTGGATGACGGTCGCCGTTCCCATCAGCACGTTGAGCACGACCGAATCCGTCCAGCCGCTGATCGGATAGTGAAAGACGTTGAGGCGCATGTCGCCGGCCTGACGCTTCACGCCGATATCGTCATGGCGCCCGATGCGCGCCGCCCAGGGATGGACGTTCTGATAGCGCGCGACATTGGCGCCGAAGGCGCCCATGATCTGCAAGACGCGCTCGGCATGATCGAGCTTTTCAAGAACGATGCGCGAGGCCGAGATGCGTTCTTTGACGCCGGGCCCGAGATTGATGCAGTCGGCGAAGCCTGCCGCGCCTGCGAGCTCCGAATCGACAAAGCTCGCCATCAGGCGGAGAATTTCGGCGCGATAGCGCGGCGGCGCGTTGCCGGGCGCCGACAGTTTCCCGCCGCGCGCGAGATAATCGAGAATGTCGCTGTCGTCGCTCATCTACTGATCGTAATCGACGGTGATCGCCGCGGTGCGCGGGCGGCTCTGGCAGGTGAGGATATAGCCGCGTTCGACCTCATAGTCTTCAAGCGCGTAATTCGCCTCCATATCGACCTCGCCCTCGATCAGTTTCGCCCGGCAGGTCGAGCAGACGCCCGCCTTGCAGGCGTAGGGCGCGTCGATTGAAGCGGCGAGCGCGGCGTCTAGAACGGCCTGCCCCTCGGCGACCGGAATCGTTCGCGCCGCGCCGTCCAGGATTATCGTCGCCGTCGCCGCGCCCTCATGCGCGCGCGCCGAAAACGCCGTCTTCGGTTTCGCGCGGCCTGCGCGCGGGCTTGAGAAGAGTTCGAACTTGATCGCCGTTTCCGGAAGGCCGTGCGCCTTCAGCGCGTCGGCGACGGCGAGCATCATCGGCTCCGGCCCGCAGATGAAGGCGAGATCGGCGGCGGCGACGTCGATCCAGCGCGTGAACAGAGCCTCGCATTTCTCGCGGTCGAGCCGGCCGGAGAAGAGCTCGATTTCGCCGGCCTCGCTTTCCAGCACATGGACGATATTGAGCCGGCCGAGGTGAAGGTTTTTTAGGTCTTCGAGGTCTTCGCGGAACATGATCGCCGAGGACGACCGGTTGCCGTAGACGAGCGTGAAGGACGATTTCGGCTCGCGCGCCATCACGGTGCGAATGAGGCTGATCATCGGCGTGATGCCCGACCCGCCGGCGAAGCCGAGATAGCACCGCGCCTCCGCCGGTTTCAGCGGCGCATGGAAATTCCCCATCGGCGCCATCGCTTCCAGCGTGTCGCCCAGCTTCACCTCGTCATTGATGAAAGTCGAAAACCATCCAGCCTCGACGCGCTTGACGCCGACGCGCAAGATCCCGTCGTCGATCCCTGCGCAGATCGAATAGGAGCGGCGCACTTCCTCGCCGTCGAAGACGCGGCGGAACGTCAGATATTGGCCTTGGGTAAAACGAAAGGCCTCGCGCGCATCCTCCGGCGGGGCGAGCGTCAGCACGACAGAATCGCGCGTGTCGCGGCGGATGTCGGTGATGGTGAGCGGGTAAAACTGCGCCACGTCAGAACCGCTTGAAATAGTCGAAGGGCTCCAGGCAGTCGCCGCAGCGATACGCCGCCTTGCACGGCGTTGAACCGAAACGACTCACTTCCTCAAGACGCGCTGAGCCGCAGCGCGGGCAGGATTTCGGCGCGTTCTTCGCGATCATGCCCGCGCAAGCCGCGCCCTCGGGCGGGGCTATGCCATAGGCGCGGAGCTTTTCGCGCGCGCCATCGCGCATCCAGTCGGTTGTCCACGCGGGCGACAGCTGCGTCTTGATGCGGATTCGCTCGATGCCCCTCCGGCGCAGCGCCTCTTCAATCGACAGCGCGATGACAGCAGTCGCCGGGCAGCCGGAATAGGTCGGCGTCACCGTCACGACGAGGTCTTCGCTAAGCCATTCGACGGCGCGCACGATGCCGAGATCGGTCACCGACAGGACGGGGATCTCGGGGTCCGGAACGTCGTCCAGCCACCGCAGCACTTCATCCGTAGGCGGATGCATTAAAGCGACGCTCACCACGCCGCTCCCGGATAGGCGCGCTGAAGCCACTGCATCTCGGCGAGAAGGCGCCCGAACTCCTCGCCGTGGCGGCCGGCCTTGCCGCCAAGGCGCGCTTGCGCCGCGGGAAGGGTCAAGGTCGCGTCGGCTATGACGGCGGCGATCGTCGAATCGTGCACCGCGCGAATTTCGGAGAGCCGCGGGCCAATCCCTTCAGCCGCGATCGTTTCATCCACGGCGTCAGCGGCGGTGAGCTCGCCTGCGAAGGGATAAAGCGCATCGAGCGCGGCCTGCATCTTGGCGCGGCTTTCCGCCGTGCCGTCGCCCAAGCGGATGACGAGATCGCCCGACCGATCGAGGTGATAGTCAGCTTCTTTCGCCGCTTTTTCGGCGATTTCCGCAATGCGTTTGTCCGCCGACTGACGCAGCGCTTTCAACATCGGCAGGTGCCAGGCGTCGAACAGGAACTGGCGCATCAGCGTCTGGCCGTAATCGCCGTTCGGCTGTTCGACCAGCAGCACATTTTGAAAGTCGCGCGTGTCGCGCAGGAAGGCGAGATCGTCGGCGCTACGGCCCTTCTCTTCAACCTCGCCGGCGAGCGCCAACCACAGTTTCGCCTGGCCGATGAGGTCGAGCCCGACATTCGCCATCGCGATGTCTTCTTCAAGCGCCGGCGCATGGCCGCACCACGCCGACACGCGCTGACCGAGAATGAGCGCATTGTCGCCCATGCGAAGCGCAAGATGGAAGAGCGGCGAATCGTTCTGATGGACGCTCATCCTTCGTGACGCGCGCCGATGGCGCGCTCCTCAGGATGAAGATTACCCATGAGCCGCTTCACCCTGAGGAGCGGCGCAGCCGCGTCACGAAGGGCGAAGCGATTCGAAACGAAGATGCGAGCGACGCTTGGCATCCTACATATGCCCAACATCGTCGGGGATGTCGTAGAAGGTCGGGTGGCGATAGACTTTTGAATTGGAAGGCTCGAACAGCGCTTCCTTGTCGCCCGGCGCCGAGGCGACGATGTCCGCCGCTTTGGCGACCCAGATGGAGACGCCTTCATTGCGCCGCGTGTAGACGTCGCGCGCGTTCTTCATCGCCATCGCTGCATCCGGCGCATGCAGGGAGCCGACATGGCGGTGCGCCTGCCCGTGCTGGCCGCGGATGAAAACTTCCCAAAGGGGCCATTCGTTCGACATCAGGATCTCACGCGCATTTCTTCGTCATCCAGAGTTTCAGGTCCCCGAGCCGCTCCCAGCCGAACGCTTCGTCGGACGGCCCGTCATTGCGCAGCATGTCGAGACGGCTGAACGCTTCGTCGAGCGAGGGGATATGCCCCGCTGCGACCGGCCACATGACGAAGGTCGGAACGCCAGCGCGCGGAAACCATTCCTCGCGCCGCGCATAGATTCTCTGGTGCACCGTCGCGAAGACGAAGCGTTCAAGATCCTCGACCGTCTCCCAGACGCTGAGATTGACGAAGAAACGCGGATCGTCCGAAGCGCGGATCGCCATCGCGTCGCCGGCCTCGTCTTTGAGGCGCCAGACAAACCCCTTCGACCGCTCCGCGACTGCGTTGACGCGCGCAAGATTGTCGACGAAATCCGCAAAACGCGGATCGTCCTGATCATATTTGCCGGTGGCGACGTTCAACTCGGCGACATGATACGCGTTTTTCATGCCCCGCCCGCCCTATTCCGCCGCCATCTTGCGCGCTTCGCGCTTTTTCGCATGCGCCATCAGACCTTCTCGGAACCATTGGCCGTCATCCCACGCCTTGCGCCGCGCGGCCATGCGTTCGGCGTTGCAGGGGCCGTTGCCTTTGAGGACCTCATAAAACTCGGTCCAGTCGATGGCGCCGAAATCATAGCCGCCTTTCGCCTCGTTCCATTTGAGGCCGGCGTCGGGAACCTTGAGCCCGATAAACTCCGCCTGCGGAACGGTCTGGTCGACGAATTTCTGGCGCAGCTCGTCATTCGAGTTCTGCTTGATTTTCCACGCCATCGATTGCGCCGAGTGAACGCTGTCGCCGTCCGACGGGCCGAACATCATCAAAGACGGCCACCACCAGCGATTGAGCGCGTCCTGCGCCATGGCGCGCTGCGCATCATTGCCGCGCGCAAGCGCCATCATGATCGCGTAGCCCTGCCTTTGGTGGAAACTTTCCTCCTTGCAGACCCGCACCATCGCGCGCGCGTAAGGCCCGTAAGAGCAGCGCTGCAACGGCACCTGATTCATGATCGCCGCGCCGTCGACGAGCCAGCCGATCGCGCCGATATCGGCCCAGGTGAGCGTCGGGTAGTTGAAGATCGAGGAATATTTCGCTTTGCCGGACAGCAATTGCTCCGTCATCTGATCGCGGCTGACGCCGAGCGTTTCCGCCGCGCAGTAAAGATAGAGCCCGTGCCCCGCCTCATCCTGCACCTTGGCGAGGAGGATCATCTTGCGGTCAAGCGTCGGCGCGCGACCGATCCAGTTGCCCTCCGGCAATTGGCCGACGATTTCCGAATGCGCATGCTGCGAGATCTGGCGGATGAGGGTTTTGCGATAGCCCTCCGGCATCCAGTCTTTCGCCTCGATCTTGATGTCGGCGTCGACCTTTTCCTGGAAGGCGCGCTCCGCGCCAGCCATCTCTGCGAGCGTCTTTACCCGCTCGCCGGTCGATTTCACTTCCTGCGCGTACATCGGCCTCCTCCCTGTCCGAACGGTTTGTACAATTCCCTGACCGATCGGTCAATGAATTTTCCAGGGGCTCAAATACGCTCAATAACGCAGGCGATCCCCTGCCCCACCCCGATGCACATGGCCGCCATCGCATAGCGGCCCTTGCGGCGCTGCAATTCTTCGGTCGCGGTCATGATGAGCCGCGCACCCGACATACCGAGCGGGTGGCCGAGGGCGATGGCGCCGCCATTGGGGTTCACATGCGCCGCGTCGTCGGGGAGACCGAGTTCACGCATCGAAGCGAGCGCTTGGGTAGCGAAGGCTTCGTTGAGTTCGATGACGTCCATGTCGGCGATGGAGAGTTTCGCGCGTCCGAGCGCGGCCTTCGACGCCGGCGCAGGACCGATCCCCATGATGCGCGGGGGCACGCCGACGACCGCGCCAGTGACCACGCGCGCGCGCGGCGTGAGGCCGTAGCGCTTCACCGCTGCTTCCGACGCAATGATCATCGCCGCGGCGCCGTCATTGACGCCGCTGGCGTTGCCGGCGGTGATGACGCCGTCCTTTTTCACGAAGGGCTTCAAGGCCGACAATGCCTCAATCGTCGTTTCGCGCGGATGTTCGTCCTTCGCGACGATGACGGGATCGCCTTTCCGTTGCGGGATGCCGACCGGAACGATCTCGGCGGCGAGGCGCCCCAATTTCTGCGCGTTGCTCGCGCGCATCTGCGAGCGATAAGCGAAGGCGTCCTGATCGGCGCGCGAGACATTAAATTCGCTCGCGACATTCTCCGCCGTCTCCGGCATAGAATCGATTCCGTATTGCGCCTTCATCAGCGGATTGACGAAGCGCCAGCCGATGGTCGTGTCGAAGACTTCCGCTGAGCGCGAGAACGCCTCCGTCGCTTTTCCCATCACGAAGGGCGCGCGCGACATCGATTCAACACCGCCCGCGATCATCAGATCCGCCTCGCCCGCCTTGATCGCGCGCGCTGCGATCATCACCGCGTCCATGCCGGAACCGCACAGGCGATTGACCGTTGTTCCAGGCGCCGCCACGCCGAGCCCCGCGAGCAGCGCCGCCATGCGCGCGACGTTTCGATTGTCTTCGCCCGCCTGATTGGCGCAGCCCATGATAATGTCGTCGAGCGCGGTCCAATCGGCCTTCGGATTGCGCTCCTTCAAAGCGCGCAGCGTGACCGCCGCGAGATCATCCGCGCGCACGGGTGATAGCGCGCCTGCGTAACGGCCGATCGGCGTGCGCACGGCGTCGCAGATGAATGCGTCAGTCATTAGACTTCTTTCCAAGGAGGATAACCGAGATTGTCCGATCCCCAAGCCGCGCCTGTTCTTTGTGCCCGATTATCTCAGACGCTTCCAAGAATTCTATCAAAAGCGTCGCATCGTCGCGCCACTTCAGCTCAATGATCGGCCTGCCCTCTATACCTTTAACCCATCGCAAAGTTACAACGTCAATGCGAGCGCGTCCTTGAGAGAGTCGGACGTCATAAGTATAGGGATCCATCGCTCCCGACCCGCTGTCGCGAGTAAGCGTCGCAACGATGTTTCCCGATGGCGAAGCAATGCGCTGCAATTCAACCACTTCGCCACACGCCGCCACGATCAAAGCAACAGCCACGAGAGCGGGCCACCAAAATAACTTCATTCGTCCACCACCAATCCGCCCGCTGTGCGCGAGAGGCCCTGAAACACCGCGACGATGCGGCCGTCTTCGCCCTTCACGGTCGCAGTATAAACGCCTGTCCGCCCTTCCGCAGCCTCTTCGCGCGCTTCGGCGGTCAGCTTTTCGCCGGCGCGGCCGGGCGATAGGAAGCTGATCGACGCCGTTTGCGCGAAGGTTTTGACATTGCGCGAATTGCACGCCCAGGCGAAGGCGGTGTCGGCGAGCGTAAAAATAAATCCGCCGTGACAGGTCTGAAGGCCGTTCAGCATGTCGGCGCGCACGATCATCGAACAGCGCGCCCAGCCCTCGCCCGCGTCTTCAAGCGTGACGCCGAGGAGGTCCGAAGAGGTTTCCTGCGCGCGCAAGGCGGTCGCGACCGCAAGGCCCAACGCTTCGCTCATGGAATTGCGCATGCAGTCCCGCCGTTCATTGACCGACCGATTGTTCAATTATAAGAGTCCGCTCTCCGAAGGCAATCGAGGTTGTGGCGATGGCGCATGAGACGATCCTGTTCGCGATCGACAACGGCGCAGCGCGCCTCACCCTCAATCGCCCCGACCGGCTCAATTCCTTCACTGTCCAGATGCACGCGGAAATCGCCGCGGTGCTTGACGCCGTCGAGGCGGACAAGACCGTCCGTACCCTGCTCATTACCGGGGCCGGGCGCGGCTTCTGCGCCGGGCAGGATTTGTCGGATCGCGCGGTGTCGCCCGGCGGGGCGGCGGTCGATCTCGGCGAATCGGTCGAGAAGCGGTACAATCCCCTCATCCGGCGCCTCACCGCCTTGCCGATGCCGGTCGTCGCTGCCGTCAACGGCGTCGCCGCGGGCGCCGGCGCCTCGCTCGCTTTCGCGTCAGATATCGTCATCGCCGCGCGCTCGGCGAAGTTCATCATGTCCTTCGCCAATATCGGCCTGGTGCCGGATTCCGGGAGCTCCTGGGCATTGCCGCGCCTTGCCGGACAAGCGCGCGCGCTTGGCCTTGCGCTAACGGGCGATCCATTACCCGCGGAAACCGCGGCAGAATGGGGCCTCATCTGGAAATGCGTCGACGATGACAAACTGGGCGAGGAGGCCGAAGCGCTCGTCACCAAGTTTGCCAGCGCGCCGACGCGCGGCCTCGCCGAGACGAAACAACTCATTCGCGGCGCGTTTGCGCGCGGGCTCGATGAACAGCTCGACCTTGAACGCGACCGGATGCGCGAACTTGGCCATAGCGAAGATTACCGCGAAGGGGTCGACGCTTTTCTCGGGAAGCGCAAACCCTCTTTCAAAGGGAAATAGACGATGCTTGAAAGTATGTCGCCAATACTCCCGGCACGGAACATCGCGGTGTCTGAGGCCTTCTATGCGCGGCTGGGGTTTTTCACGATTTACCGCGACAACACCTACCTGCTCATGGAGCGCGAGAACGCCGAGGTGCATTTCTTTCTGCATGAAAAGCATAAACCCGAGGCCAGCGATCACGGCGCCTATCTGCGCCCATCGGATATCGAGGCGCTGTCAGCCGAGTTCACAAAACTCAATCTGCCGCGCACCGGCATACCGCGCTTCGAGCCCGCGGAATTAAAGCCGTGGGGCATGAAGGAATTGGCGATCGTCGATCCGGACGGCAACCTTATCCGCGCCGGACAGGAAATCTGAACCGCCGGGAGGCGAGACCATGACAGCACGCAGCCTTCAAAGCTATGCAGCGGGACGCTGGGTCGGGGGCGACGGAGCGCCGACCCCCATACTCTCGGCCGTAACGGGCGATCCGGTAGCGGAGTTTTCACCAGTAACGCTGGATTTTCGCGCCATGGCCGGGCACGCCCGCACAGTTGGCGGGCAAGCGCTCCGTAGGCTGACGTTCCTTGAGCGCGCCGCGATCGTCAAGACCCTCGGAACCGCGATCATGGACCGGAAGGAAGAACTTTACGCGCTCAACTTGATGACCGGCGCGACGCGGAAAGACGGCTGGATCGACATCGAAGGCGGCGCCGGGACGCTGTTCGCGATGGCCTCGAAAGCCAAGCGCGAGCTTCCCGACGATGTCGTCCTCATTGACGGCGCCGTCGAGCAGATTTCGCGCGAAGGAACCTTTGTCGCACAGCATGTGCTGACTTCTCTGAAGGGCGTCGCCGTCCACATCAACGCGTTCAATTTCCCCGTCTGGGGGATGCTGGAGAAACTCGCCGTTTCCCTGATCGCGGGCGTCCCGGCGATCGTCAAACCAGCGACGGCGACCGCCTATCTCGCGGAAGCCGCGTTTCGAATTCTGATCGAAACAGGCAAGGTTCCGGACGGCGCGCTTCAACTTGTCATCGGACCCGTCGGCAATCTCTTCGATCACTTCACCGGACAGGATGTCGTCTCCTTCACCGGCTCGGCGGCGACGGCGGCAAAACTGAAATCCCATCCCGCCATCATCCGCGAGAGCGTGCGGTTCATCGCCGAGCAGGATTCGCTCAACGCCGCGCTGCTTGCGCCTGACGCGACGGCCGAGACGCCGGAGTTCCAGCTTTTCGTCAAAGAAGTGGTCCGCGAGATGACGGTGAAAGCGGGTCAGAAATGCACCGCCATCCGCCGCGCGCTTGTGCCCGCGGCTCTCCTCCCCGCCGCCGAAACGGCGATCGCCGAGGGGCTCGCCAAAACAACAATTGGGGACCCGGCCCGGGACGACGTGCGTATGGGCGCGCTCGTCTCGCTTGGCCAGCGCGCCGATGTCGAAGCGCGCCTTGCCGAGCTGGCGCGCGAAACGCGCGTCGCCTTCGCCGCCCAGCCCGCGCCGATCGGCGCCGATGAACGCGGCGCTTTTGTCGCGCCGACGCTGCTCGTTTGCGAGGATCCCGCTGCGGCGCGCGCCGTCCATGAGATTGAAGCCTTCGGCCCCGTCGCAACGCTCATGCCTTATCGCTCGCTCGCTGACGCCGTCGCCCTTCTCAACCGCGGCGGCGGCTCGCTCGTCATGTCGCTGTTCACCCATGACGCCGAAATCGCGCGCGAGGTGATTCTCGGCGCCGGATCGTTTCACGGTCGCGTCATCGTCATCGACCGCGACTGCGCGAAAGAATCTACGGGCCACGGATCTCCCCTTCCCGTTCTCGTCCATGGCGGCCCGGGGCGCGCCGGCGGCGGCGAGGAAATGGGCGGCATGCGCGGGCTCAATCACTATATGCAGCGCACGGCGGTGCAGGGCTCGCCCGCTGTCATTCGCGCTGTGACGGGTCGCTGGGTCAAAGGCGCAAGCGTCGAGAAGGAAGCGCCGCATCCTTTCCGCTATCGCTTCGGCGACCTCGCGATCGGCAAGACGATCGAAACGGCGTCGCGAAGGATCACGCTCGACGATATCGAGCATTTCGCGCATTTCACCGGCGACACTTTCTACGCGCATATGGACGAGGCGGCCGCGAAGGCAAACCTGTTCTTTCCGGGCCGCGTCGCGCATGGCTATCTCATTCTTTCCTTCGCCGCCGGACTCTTCGTCGATCCAGCGCCGGGACCGGTGCTCGCGAATTACGGCCTTGATGAATTGCGTTTCCTCACGCCCGCCTCGCCCGGCGATTCAATCCGGGTGCGCCTGACCGCGAAAGCGAAGAAGAAGCGCAATGACGAGTATGGCGAGGTGAAATGGGACGTGACGGTCTTGAACCAGAAGGGCGAGCCGGTCGCGACCTATGAGCTGCTGACCATGAATGCGATTTAGCACATGGGACGCGCGCCCATTTTCCGCTCATCCCGGCGCAAGCCGGGATCCACGCTTCGGGCAGTTCTGGATCCCGGCTTGCGCCGGGATGAGCGGGTGACAAAATGACCTACACTCCCCTCCTCGATGACGGCGAAAAGCTCTCGCGCGCGGACTTGCAGGCGTTGCAGTTGGAGCGGCTGAAGGCGACGCTCGCGCACGCTTACCGGAATTCGGCGCATTACCGGCGCGCTTTCGACGCGGCCGGCGTCTGGCCGAGCGACCTCAACTCGCTCGCGGACCTGAAGCGGTTTCCCTTTACGACCAAAGCGGACCTCCGCGACAATTATCCCTTCGGCTTTTTCGCCGTGCCGCAGGAGGACGTCGCACGCGTTCACGCCTCCTCCGGCACTACGGGCAAGCCGACCGTCGTCGGCTATACGAAACGCGATATCGAAACCTGGGCCGCCTTGGTCGCGCGTTCGATCCGCGCGGCCGGCGGACGCCCCGGCATGAAAGTTCATATTTCCTACGGGTACGGATTGTTCACCGGCGGGCTCGGCGCCCATTACGGGGCTGAGGCTTTGGGCTGCACCGTCATTCCGATGTCAGGCGGTCAGACGGAAAAACAGGTGCAGCTGATCTGCGATTTCGCACCCGACATCATCATGGTGACGCCGAGCTATATGCTGGCGATCCTCGACGAGTTCCGGCGGCAGGGCGTCGATCCGCGCCAATCGTCGCTGAAGATCGGCATTTTCGGCGCCGAGCCGTGGACCGAGGCGATGCGCCGAGAGATCGAGGACGCATTCGCGATCGACGCCGTCGACATTTACGGCCTGTCCGAGGTGATGGGCCCCGGCGTCGCCAATGAATGTGTCGAGACGAAAGATGGGCTTACGGTCTGGGAAGATCATTTCTATCCGGAGATCGTCAACCCGGAGACCGGCGCGGTACTGCCAGACGGCGAGCGGGGCGAGCTTGTCTTCACCTCGCTGACGAAAGAAGCGATGCCGGTCATCCGCTACCGCACGCGCGACCTGACGCGCCTTCTGCCCGGCACAGCGCGGGCGATGCGGCGCATGGAGAGGATCTCGGGACGCTCCGACGACATGATGATCATCCGCGGCGTCAATGTTTTCCCGTCGCAGATCGAGGAACTGATCCTGAGGGAAACGGCCCTCGCGCCGCATTACCTGCTTGAGATCACGCGGCCCGACCGAATGGACGAGTTGAAAGTGATCGTCGAAGCGCGCAGCGAGGCCGAGACGAGCGCGCGCGATGCTGCGGCGGCGAGCCTCAGAAGCGCGATCAAGACCCTGATCGGCGTTTCAACCGCGATCGAGATCGCCGGGCCGGGCGGCGTCGAGCGCTCGATGGGCAAGGCGAGGCGCATTTGCGACCTTCGCCCGAAGGCCGGCTGATGGCGCGCACGCAAGCCGAAGACTACGGCGAGAAACGCGCGGCGATCGTCGAGGAGGCGGCGAAGCTGTTCGCCGCGCGCGGTTTCGACGGCGCCTCGCTCGCCGACCTCGCCGGGGCCTGCGGCATGTCGAAATCGCTGTTCTACCATTATTATCCGTCCAAGGAGCAAATCCTCTTCGCCGTGATGGACGAACATATGGAGGCGCTTCTGACGGCCATGAAGGATCAGCCCCCCTCCGACCCGGCGCGCGCGCTGAAGGAGTTCGCGCGGCGCCTTCTGCGCCTCTACGCCGGCGCCGCCGACCGCCAGAAAGTCCTCCTCTACGACCTTGCGCGTCTGCCTGCGGCGGAACGGCGCCAGATCGTCGCCAAGGAGAGAAAGCTTGTCGCCTTTGTCGAGGACATCCTGGCGCGCGCCGAGCCGCAATCGGACAAGGCCGAACGGCGCGCCCGAACGATGCTGTTCTTCGGCATGCTCAACTGGACGCACACCTGGCTGAAACCCGGCGGCGGCGTCACCCGCGACGAAGTGGCGGACCTCGCGGCGTCGGCGATCCTGCGCTAGAGGCCTAGGCGACTTCGACCTGATAGGCGGCCTCGGGCAAATCCTCGCCGAAGGCGCGCTGGTAGAATTCGGCGACCGTCGGGCGCTCGAGTTCGTCGCATTTGTTCAGGAAGGTGACGCGAAACGAATACCCAATGTCCTGGAAAATTTCCGCGTTCTGCGCCCAGGTGATGACCGTGCGGGGGCTCATCACGGTCGCAAGATCGCCGTTGATGAAGGCGTTTCGTGTCATGTCAGCGACGCGCACCATCGCGCTGATCGCCTGCCTGCCCTCTTTCGAATTGTAGAGCGGGCATTTGGCGATGACGATTTCAACTTCCTCGTCATGGGCGAGATAGTTGAGCGTCGTGACGATCGACCAGCGGTCCATCTGACCCTGATTGAGCTGCTGCGTGCCGTGATAAAGGCCCGTCGTGTCGCCGAGACCGATCGTGTTCGTCGTTGCGAAGAGGCGGAACCACGGGTTCGGGCGCAGCACCTTGTTCTGATCAAGCAAGGTCAGGCGCCCTTCGGATTCGAGCACGCGCTGGATAACGAACATAACGTCCGGGCGGCCGGCGTCATATTCGTCGAACACGAGCGCGACGGGGCGCTGAAACGCCCAAGGCAGAATGCCTTCCTTGAAGGCCGTCACCTGCATGCCGTTTTCAACGACGATCGCGTCCTTGCCGATGAGATCGATGCGGCTGACATGGCTGTCGAGATTGACGCGCACGCAAGGCCAGTTAAGGCGCGCCGCCGCCTGTTCGATATGCGTCGACTTGCCCGTGCCGTGATAGCCCTGCACCATCACCCGGCGGTTATGCGCAAAGCCCGCGAGAATCGCCCGCGTCGTCTGCGGATCGAAGCGATAGGCGGGATCGACCGCGGGCACATATTCGTTGGCCTTGGAGAACGCCGGAACGCCGCCCGCGAAATCGACGCCGAAGACGGCCTTGGCGTCGACTTTCGTGTCAGGCTTTTCGAGGAACTTGTCGTCTAAAACGGGCATGGGAAACGCCTTGAAAAACGGCCGGACCCTTGCCCGAACCACCCGCAAATTCAAGGGCCGTTGACAGGGGCGATTAGCCGCCGGGCGTCAGCAAAAGCCCGCCTTCTTGAGGATATGATGGGCGCGTACGACGTCTTGTAGCTGGGTCTCGGCGCTGCGGTCGCCGCCGTTCACATCCGGATGGAACCGGCGCAGGAGTTCGGCGTAGCGCTTGCGAATGTCGCCGGCCGGCGCGCTGACCGGCAGATCGAGGGTCTGAAACGCCTTCGATTGGAGCTTCGAAACCGGCCGGCCGTCGCGCATGTCGGGCCGCGCGGATTTCGACGCTTTGACGGCCTCCGAAAAAATCCCGAACGCGTCGCGAAGGTCGGCGGGACCGCGCGCGCGCGCCGTCGTTCTCGACCGCTCGTTCTTTCCCATCGCCCAGGTTGGGCGGTCGCCGTAGATATTCGCAAGCCGCGCCGCTTCGGCTTCCTCGGCCGACATGCCGTCGAAAAAATTCCACTGCGCGTTGTGTGCGCGCGCGTGCTCGGCGCAGAGCCAGAGCTTTGTTGAAGCGTCGCGGGGCGATTTCGCGACCCGGACGACCGCAATGTGCTTGCACTCCGCCGAGTCGCAGGCCCGCGTGTGCCCGCGCGCCCAAGCGGGCGCGGCGGCGACCTCGTCCTGAGGCGGGCGAACGCGGATGTCATAGCCGTGGCGGGGGCGGTAGGAATAACCCATGGGGCAAGTATGGTGCGCGCGCCGTCTTGAAACAATCTTGACAGCCGCCCCGGCAAGCCCAAAAGGGCGTCGCAAAGCGCAGGAAGCGCCATTTCGCCGCGGCGGCAGGGGACTTTGATGGGCGTCGCCGAGACGATGCGGTCAAAACTGGTGGCCGCCCTTACCCCCCGGCGCCTTGTCATCAAGGATGAATCCCACCTGCACGCGGGCCATGCGGGCGCGCGCGCGGGCGGCGAATCGCATTTTCGCCTCCTGATCGTCGCCGACGCCTTTGAGGGGCAAACGCCCGTCCTTCGCCAGCGGGCGGTCAACGCGGCGCTGAAAGAAGAACTTGCGGGTCCTGTTCACGCGCTCGCGATGAAGACGCTGACGCCAGGCGAGTTCGAGGCGGCCTGATGCAAGGCCTGTCCGACGCGCCTGCGGTCTATGCGCTGATCGTCGTCAATATCGCAATCAGCCTTTACGCCTTTTTCTGCGATCGCAACTTCATCAACCAGTTCGCCTTTCAGGTGCGCGCCGTCGCGGAAGAGCGCCAGCATTACCGCGTCGTGACATCGAGCTTTCTGCATGCGAACGGCCCGCATCTGTTGCTCAATATGCTGACGATCTGGTTCTTCGGCCCACCGGTCGAGGAAATTCTCGGAACGCTCGGCTTTCTCGTC